>CAYSUM010000057.1:0-1808 GCA_964434225.1 uncultured Rhizobium sp. | reverse complement strand
TTTTGGTTTCAAGCCTTGGAAATAGGCCCTTTGGTTCGTTAATTTTGTGGTCTGGTTTTAGTGCAAAATCTGCATTTAAGAATTTCAAAGTGCGCGATTTTTCATCAACATTTAGCATATCAAGCATTTTGCCAGAAAGCGTGGGAACAAAAGGTTGAAGCGCAATTGCAAGACAACGCAAAGATTCGGCAATCGTTGACAAAACCAAATTCATTTCTTCGACGCGATGTTCTTTTTTTAAGGTCCATGGCGCTTTTTGATCGACAAATAAATTGCAAGCGCGCGCGAAAATAATGATTTTTTCAATCGCTTGATCGAAAGCAAATTTATCCATTTCTAAAGTGATTTCAGCTGGCAATTTGTAAGCCTTTTCCAGCAATTCTTTAGCATCTTCATAATGAGAAAAATTCACAATTTTTCCGTCGTTATTTTTGTAAATCATCGACAAAATTCTTTGCGATAAATTTCCAATATTATTCGCCAACTCAGCATTGACGCGAGTTACAAAGTTCTTGCGATTATAATCACCGTCATTTCCAAACGGAACTTCGCGCAGTAAAAAATATCTGAAATAATCAACAGCCTGTTCGTGGCTACAACCAAAAGATTTTAGCCATTCTAATTCTTGGTGCGGATCAATTACATTTCCCAAAGATTTAGAGATTTTTTGGCCCGAATTTGTCCACCAACCATGAGCAAAAATTTTATTTGGCAGTGGAATTTGCGCCGCCATTAAAAAGGCTGGCCAGTAAACCGCGTGGAATCGCAAGATATCTTTTCCAACAACGTGAACTGGGGAATCTTTGGTATCACACCAAAATTTTTGAAGTAACGGATCTTGTTCATTTGGAAATCCAAGGGCGGAAATGTAGTTGGTGAGAGCATCAAGCCAAACATACATCACGTGATTTTCGTCGTCAGGAACTTTAACGCCCCAAGAAAAAGAAGTGCGCGAAATAGACAAATCACGGAGCGCGCCTTTAACATAATCTTTTCCACCGCGCACAAATGAAAGCACTTCGTTACGCTTCGATTCAGGCTGAACAAAGTCTGGAACCGCGTCATAAAGTGCTAATAATTTATCTTGGAATGCCGAAAGTTTGAAGAAATAACTTTCTTCTTTATGCCATTCAACATCAGCGCCAGTAGGAGCTTTGCCGTTTATTAATTCGTCTTCACCGTAAAAAGCTTCGTCACGAACAGCGTACCAACCTTCGTAAACGCTTTTGTAAATCCAGCCGTTTTTTTCTAAAATTTTCCAAAATTCTTGAGCCGATTTTTTGTGACGTTCCTGCGTCGTACGAATAAAATCATCATGCGATAAACCCAATGTTTGAGACAATTCGCGGAATTTTGAGGAAATTTCATCGCAAAATTCTTGCGGAGTTTTGCCACGAGAAAGCGCTGATTTTTCAACCTTCTGGCCATGCTCGTCAGTGCCAGTTAAAAACCTAACATCAAAGCCATCGAGCCTTTTAAATCGCGCCATCACGTCACATGAAATTGAGGTATAAGCGTGACCAATATGAGGCACATCATTGACGTAATAAATTGGCGAAGTGATGTAAAAATTTTTGTAGGACATTTCGTAACTTGTAATTTTGAATTCTATTGTTTACTTTGCGCGACCTTGATTTTAGATGCCTCAGCCGCTTCGCGCAGTCTCTAAAATATCCGCAAATAAATCAACTTTTTAAATCTCAAATGTCATTCATGCAAAAACTCGAAGGCATTGTTACCAAACATGCTGAGTTAGAGAAAAAGCTCGCCGATCCTTCTGCCTTGGGCCAAGAATATGCTAAAATTTC
>CAYSUM010000056.1:0-1837 GCA_964434225.1 uncultured Rhizobium sp. | reverse complement strand
AAAATGTGCGGAATTGTTGGTGTCGTCAGCAATAAAAATGTTGTGACAAAAATTATCGACGGTTTAAAAAAATTAGAATATCGCGGCTACGATTCCGCTGGAATTGCGGCGCTTGAAAATCATCGCTTCAAGACGGTTAAAGAAGAAGGAAAAATTGCTAATTTGGAATTGGCGCTAAAAGAAAATCCCACCAAATCTACAATCGGAATTGGTCATACGCGTTGGGCAACTCATGGTCGTCCAAGCAAACAAAACGCGCATCCGCACGCTTCATCAACGGTTTGCGTGGTTCACAACGGCATCATTGAAAATTATCAAGAACTTAAAGCAAAATTACAAAAAAACGGCGTAAAATTCTTAAGTCAAACCGATACCGAAGTTGTGCCGCATTTGATTGAATATCATTACCAAAAAACTGGCGACATCAAAAAATCTTTAAGTTCGGCTTTAAAAGAAATTCACGGAACATTGGCTTTGGCTGTAATTTTCAAAGATCGCGAAGATGTTATTGCTTTCGCCAAAAAAGGTTCGCCGCTAATTTTAGGAGTTGGCGAAAACGAAAATTACATCGCTTCCGATTATTACGCTTTAAGCGCCCACACCAATAAAATTATAATTTTAGAAGATGGCGAGTTTGGAATTGTCACAGCAAATTCTTACGAAATTTTTGACAGCGAAGGCAAAAAATTGAAGAAAAAAATCAAAGTCATGGAGGCGGAAAATAGCAAAATTTCTAAAGATGGTTTCGATCATTTTATGCTAAAAGAAATTTTTGAGCAGCCGCGAGTTTTGGAAGAAACAATTCAAGCTTACGTCAATATTGACAATGGTTCAACCCATCTTCCGAACTTTCCGTTTGATCTAAAAAAGATTAACAAAATTACGATTGTTGCTTGCGGAACTTCTTATTACGCCGGTTTGTGCGCTAAATATTTGATCGAAGAAATTGCCAATGTCGAAGTGGAAGTTGATATTGCGTCAGAATTTCGTTATCGCGCACATCCTTTTAGATCAGACAATTTGATGGTTTTCATTTCGCAATCAGGTGAAACTGCCGATACAATAGCGGCGTTGAAATATGCAAAATCGCGCGGCCAAAAAATTCTCTCAATCGTCAATGCGCCTCACAGCAGCATGGCGCAACTTTCTGACGCAGTAATTCGTACAATCGCTGGACCAGAAATTGGCGTGGCTTCAACCAAAGCTTACACCGCGCAAATCGCTGTTTTATCGCTTTTTGCTATCGAATTGGGATTTTTAAAAGGCAAAGTTGACAAAGCAGAAAAGTTAAAGTTGATCGCGCAAATTGTGGAAGCGGGCGCGAAAATGAATCACTTTTTTGACGAAGAAAATATCAAAAATATCAAAAAAATTGCACGGTCTTTAGCGAAAGCGCAGCACATGCTTTATATCGGTCGCGGCATTTCTCAGGTTACAGCTTTTGAAGCAGCTTTGAAGATGCGCGAGCTTTCCTATATTGACGCACAAGGAATTGCGGCGGGAGAATTAAAACATGGAACGATTGCTCTAATCGACAAAAAAATGCCGGTAATTGTGATTGCGCCTAGCAATAATTTGTTCGAGAAAATTTTGTCGAATGCGCAAGAAGTCAACGCTCGCGGCGGTAAAATAATTTTTATCTCGGATAAAAAAGGAATTGTTCAATTTGACAAGATGGCCGATAAAAAAATTGAAATTCCGCAATTATCAGGAATTATTCAGGAAGCTTTATTGCCGGTTGTATCAACACAAATGCTGGCCTATTACGTTGCACTTTTCAAAGGAAGCGATGTTGATCAGCCAAGAAATTTGGCGAAGTCGGTGACGGTGGAATAAT
>CAYSUM010000055.1:0-1839 GCA_964434225.1 uncultured Rhizobium sp. | reverse complement strand
TAAGCCATTTCTTCGATGCAGGCGATTTTTAGTCCCTGACGTTTTTCAATAGTGTGAATGAATTGCGATGCTTCTAAAAGTGAATCTGGTGTTCCAGCGTCAAGCCAAGCAAATCCACGTTTTAATTTGACGATTCCTAGTTTTTGTTTTTGTAAATAAACATTGTTGACGTCAGTAATTTCAAGCTCGCCGCGATCTGATGGTTTAAGATTTTTAGTGATTTCAGCAACTTCAGAATTGTAAATATAAAGTCCTGTAACGGCTAAATTTGATTTGGGATATTTTGGTTTTTCTTCGATTGAAATTGCTCTTTCTTCTTTTTCATCAAACTCGACAACGCCATATCTTTCGGGGTCGGAAACATGATAAGCAAAAACAAATCCGCCCATTTTGCCATTTTCAATTTGCGAAATTTTGCTTTCCAAATCGTTGTGGCTGATTTCATTTCCATAGAAAATATTATCGCCCAAAATCAGACAAACATTATTGTTACCAATAAATTTTTCGCCGATCAAAAAAGCTTCCGCAATGCCTTTTGGTTGGTCTTGAACTGCGTAAGAAATTTTAATTCCATAGTCAGAGCCATCGCCCAAAAATTTCTCGATATTTGGAGTATCTTGCGGGGTGGAAATGATCAGAATGTCTTTAATTTCAAGATTCATCAAAGTTGTTAGTGGGTAACAAATCATTGGCTTGTCGTAAACTGGAAGCAATTGTTTGCTAATTACATTGGTCAACGGAGCAAGTCGAGTGCCACTTCCGCCAGCAAGAATGATGCCTTTCATTATTTAAAATTATTCGTTCATTAAAAAAAATCTTTCTTGGTGTTTTTCTGTAAAATCTTCAATTGTCAACTCTGTTACATGAGAAGATGAGTTCCTTATCAAGACTTTTCCAGTGTGATAATTTCCGTCAGAACTGTCAAAAAAGTTAATAATAGAACCTTCTCGAACTAAATTTCCAGATTCTATCTCAATTGAAGAATTCTTTTTTGGATCCATTCCATCCCAAGCAAAACAAAAATTGCTGGTTAATAAAAAATTAAAAATTGCAGAAAGAAGAATTGCAGCGATGATTTTTTTTGGTGGTGAAATTTTCATAATTTTTTGGTGATTTGTTGTTGACAATTTGAAAGGTGAACTGTCTATTGCGCGCCCTTCTTGAAACACAGAATAAAAACCACACTCTAAAAAATACAGTTCAAATTTCTTTTCTTTCGTCGGGGCGTAGCGCAGTCTGGTAGCGCATCTGGTTTGGGACCAGAGGGTCGGGAGTTCGAATCTCTCCGCCCCGACCATTTTTTAGGATTTGTAGAGTCCAAAAAATCACGATTTTCTCATATCTGTCTGTTGTCTGCTCTTGGGCCAAGGGCTGTATCCCTTATTTAAAAGTGATCGTAAAATTACTTTCCAATCCTCATGTCAAAAAATAAGAAATATAAATCAGAAAAAACTAAAGCAGCAAATGCAGTGTTTCAGCAATTAAAAGATTTTATCGAGGAAACCGATCTAACTCTTTCCTCGGATTCTGAAGATGCGGTTGCAGAGGCTAAAGAAAGTAGTTTGGGTAAAATTTATGAACAATTGGTGGATGATTCCAGAAGAGCTTTTAAGGCGATAATGCTTGCTGCAATTGCTAGGTCGGTGTTTTTGCCAAGTGAAGAAGTGATAGATTTATATGACGAGCTCAAAAATAATCGAGAAAGCGATGATTACAAAGATTATGGGAAAGTGGTGCGTAAATATGCTGTTAAAATAGCAGAAAGCTATCTGCCAGTTAATCTTCATCATAATCCATATTTTCGTAGAGCGTTTAGAAATACAATTTCGAATGATGATA
>CAYSUM010000054.1:0-2039 GCA_964434225.1 uncultured Rhizobium sp. | reverse complement strand
CGATCAAAAACTCCCTTTCCAAATCGGATTATTTGAAAGCAATTCAGTGTAAAAAATCCCTGTGGTTTTCAAAAAATCGTTCGGATTTAAAACCTCCTCTTGATGATAAAACCAAATCCAAATTTGAAACTGGTGAAGAAATAACCGAACTAGCAAGAAACTATTTTTCCGGTGGAGTAAAAGCGGCTGAGAGTTTCTTTGATGTTAAAAAGGCGGTTAATTCAACTAATGAGCTAATTGCTCAGAATCACTCAATAATTTTTGAGGCAACGGCGATAATTGAGGCTGATAATTGCCATGCGCGAATTGATATTTTGCGTAAAAGACAAAATCCAGAATCTTGGGAGTTAATTGAAGTGAAGGGTTCAACTTCCCTAAAAGAAAGCCACTTAGAAGACCTATCCTTCCAATATCATGTTTTTACAAAAGCTGGCTACAAGATCGATCGATGTTTCTTGATGTTGCTTGATGGAAAATATAAGCGAGATGGCGAGCTAGATTTAAACAAACTATTTAAAATTGGTGATGTCACCGAAGCCGTTTTGGAAAAACAAAGTGAAGTTGAAGCGAACAAGGCAGACTTCCTGAAAGTTTTAACCAGACGATTTGAGCCAGAAGTAAAAATCGGCGCCCACTGCTTTGAAAAAGACGGCCATTATCCGCAGTGTGATTTCAAAGATCATTGCTGGCGCGAAATTCCCAAATATTCAGTTTTTGATGTCTGCCACAGAAAGAAGACCGCAGAAAAGATCGTTGATCAAATTGATAGCTACCGAGTTGAAGATCTAAACATCGCTGATTTTACCAAAGGAATTAAAGAAGTTGATGTGAGATCCTATCAGCAAAACAAAACCCATATCGATCAAATAAAGCTCAAGGAATGGTTAGATAAACTCAAATATCCTCTTTTCTTCTTGGATTACGAAAGTTTCCAATCGGCAATTCCGCTCTTTCACAATTCTTCCCCATATCAACAAATTCCTTTTCAGTTTTCGTTGCATGTGCAGGAAAGTGTTGGAGGAGAGCTGAAGCATTTTGAATTTTTGCATCAAGAAAGATCTGACCCAAGAGAAGAGTTTATCAAAGAATTAATCCGACTTTGTGAAGGCGAGGGTAATGTTATTTGCTACTACAAGAGCTTTGAAGAAACCAGAAACAAGGAATTAGCCGCAGATTTTCCAAACTACGCTAATGCAATTAACAACATCAATGAACGAATGGTGGATTTGTGGAAGCCATTTAATGATCGCTTAATTTACAGCCCAAAACAACAAGGTTCAGCTTCAATCAAAAATGTTTTGCCGGCATTTACCAATCTGAATTATCAAGGAATGGAAATTGCCAATGGGTCGGAAGCGATGGAAATCTACTTGGATTTTATCAAAGGCAGAAAGGTCGATGAAGCTAAGATGATCAATGACTTACTGAGCTACTGCAAACTTGATACCTACGCAATGGTGGAGTTGATTGGGGTTTTAAAATCTAACATAACAATCACATGAACAACGCCAATATAAAACATGATGCCGGTGGAAAGTCTCGTCCATCTTGGCCAACTGATTCTAAAATCACGGCGGTGTTTTCGCAGTGTCAGCAATATCGTTATCAACTCCGTGAGATTTGGGACGAATCAAAGCCGCTAGTCATGTGGCTGTTAATGAATCCGAGCGTGGCTTGTATCGATTATGCTGATCCAACACTGATAAGAACTGGTAAATTTGCGCGCTCTTGGGGTTGTGGTGGACAGCTAGTTGCCAATGTTCATGCTTATCGTGCCACAGATAAAAATCGATTGCTGGAAGTAAAAGATCCGGTTGGCCCAAAAAATGATGAAATGATTTTGAAAATGGCCAATGAAGCCAAAACAATTGTGTTAGCCTTCGGACAACCGCCAAAAATGCTTCGTTCTCGTGGCCAAGATTTGATTAAGTTACTCCAACATCATTCTGGCCTTTCTTATTTGCGTCTTTCGCAAGATGGAACGCCGAGCCATCCTCTTTACTTGCCGTCGGATCTGACTCCTCAACCTTACTAAATCT
>CAYSUM010000053.1:0-2231 GCA_964434225.1 uncultured Rhizobium sp. | reverse complement strand
CGGAATGTCCTAGTAATAGGTTATTAATCTCAAATTGAAATGTGCCCCGTTTTAACTTTGCATTTCGGGGTTTAGTAGCAAACATGATTTAACCATAAAATAGCCTGTAAGTTTTTAATCTTTAAAGGAGTTTTATGTTTAAGTTATCAGTTCTAGCAATCGCTCTTTCTCTGGTTGGATTCTCAGCAAATGCCAGTCCCTATGCGCAACATTCTGATGATGTGCATGTAAACGGGTATTACAGAGATAATGGTACTTATGTTCAGCCTCATTACAGAAGCGCCCCAAACTCACCTTACGACAACAATTAAATTTGGCGCGGCAGATCAATCACTCTGCCGCTTACTCTGAGCTTATTTTTCCGTCTCAAATTCCAATTCTAATTGAGGGGTTTTTGATGGAAAACTTTTTGCAAATTTTTTCTCAAATTCTGCTTTAGTGTCGCAGGCTTCGCCCAATCCAATTAATTTCCAAATGTGGCGTCTTAAAGCATCAACTCCCACGTCTTCGTTTAAGAATTGAAACAATTTTTTCTTTCTTAATTTTGTTCCGCTTTTAGTCGCAACTTTCGGATTTTTCTCTTCAAGCATTCCGAGGATTGCGCCATCGCTTCCGGCTAAAGGTTGATAAACATACTTTCTGATAAAGTAGCCAAAATATTGTGGATGTTGGCTTTTATTGTTGGAGCGAGTTTTCCCGTAAATTTTATAAACAACATCAAAGAAGGGCTCAGGAAACTCTTTTTGCCATTCTTTAGCTTCATCAGCTACGAATTGTTTAAAAAGTTCGATATACTCGCTTTTCTTTTTGTCTTTGATGTATCCAGTAGCTTCGTCAATTAAGGCTGTAATACCAACACGAGCAAAAGCTCTAGTGAGAATTTCACATTGATCTGCTAGGCGAGCATCTGGTTTTGAGAGTTTTCCATTCTTTCTCGCAGCAAGCATAACTTCGCAAATATCAACCAAAACAGTTGCTCCTGAGCCGAAAGCTGGATTTCCGCCATGAGGAGGAATAAATATAATCGGAGAATTTAATGTCGCGATCAACTCGTTGGGAATAGCGGGTTCAAAGCTTTTTTCGGATAGAAATTTGCTTAAATTTGTAGCGCGGTTCTTTCCCAGCGCAATAGCCAGTCCGGCTCTTGATAAGACGCGTCTTCCATCTTCTAAAACGTAGCAATCAAGTTTTAAATCTCCGATGGTTAAATCACCTTGATGTGTTGCTTTTGGTAGTTTTTCTGCTGTCATTGTTAAGCTCCTAATGCGTTTGTTAATACTAAATCGAAAACATCCTGATTCTTGCGGTTATTATACTTGAAGCAGAATTCGGTAATGTAGCGATTGAGGTGCTTATCGCTTAAATGATGATACTGGCCTACGATGCCGCGTTTAAGAATCGCCCAGAATGATTCGATTGTGTTTGTGTGAACTGCGCCGTTAGCCCATTGTTTCTGGCTGTGATTAACTGATTGGTGGGTAAGAAGATGTTTGAAAGGAATGTAGCCGCAGTAGTCATCAGTCATCAAAACCGTGTTTTCAAAATCAATGTGTTCAGCCGCAGTTTTTTTAAGATCAGAGAATTTTAAATTTTTCTGTTTCTTAGCAACAACTCGACCACCTCTTTCAACCATTCCAACAACAGGAGTTTTGCTAGTTCCGCGACCGCGCGGAAGTTTTGGATAATTGCCGTCATCATCTTTATCTTTACTTGTTTTACGCGGAGTTCTTGCGCCAATGTAGGTTTCGTCCATTTCAACAACGCCAAGCAATAAACTTGGGGTGTCGATCATTGCTTCTCTCACTCTCATTTGCATTGACCAAGCAGTGTCTTTTGTCACGCCTAAATCGCGCGCTAACTGACGGCTGGAAATTCCTTTTTTTGCGTTAAGAATAAGAGTGATTGCAAGAAACCATTTTTGAAGAGGAAGGCGCGTGTCATCAAATATTGTGCCAATTTTTACACTGTAAGATCTTTTGCAATCGTGGCAGAAATATCTTAATTCTGCTGGTGTGGGATGATTCTTTTTTGATTCACAATAAGGGCAGATAGGTTCACCTTTCCATCTGATCTTTTCTAGATATTCTATGCACTCTGTTTGAGTTGGGAATTTTTTATAAATTTCTATTAAGTTCATTTGTCCTAGTAGTTGGTTAGTATTTCTAAAACCAACGTACGAAGGACTTTTTAACTGTCAACAAATATTAATAACCTATTACTAGGACATTCCG
>CAYSUM010000052.1:0-2815 GCA_964434225.1 uncultured Rhizobium sp. | reverse complement strand
GCATTATCAAATGGAGCAAGTGCTTTGCCAGCAAGAATTGAAGTGGCGATAATGCCGCCGGAAGACATTTTGTTATACATCACCAAAATTGTGCTTGAGGCCATGGTGATTGTTTGTAATGCCATTCTAATCGTTTTGGAAATTGAAGAAATTCTGTTTGTAAGAGTTGCCAAATCGGCCGAAGTTTTGCGAAGTTCATTGTTTCCGGCCTGCCAATTTCCACGCACATTTCCCTTCATTCCCATCGCATTAATCACTTCTGAATTGGAAGAAATAATCTCAAAATCACGCATCACCTCTGCTTGCATTTTATTAGTTTTATCAATCAGTTCTTTGGTCGATTTTTCATTTATGTAGGCCATCTTCAACATCACCAACCCGCCAACCAACGTTATCAGTCCGTTAATCCAATGGATGAAGAAAATCATGATCAAATAAACAATGGCAAAAGGCGCATCAAACAATACCGCCAGATTTGGGCCAGAAATAAAACCTTTGATGGTTTGTAAATCGCGCATGTTTTGGCTGCTGATATTTTTGTTCGAGCCTTGCGTCTCAATGCTGCTATTGAACAAAACAGGCGAGAGTTTTTCATCAAGCCAGTTCGAAACATGTAAAAATATTGTTGATCTGACTTGCGTTAAAATTCCAAGAAAGATCAAAAACGCCAAAACAATGATAGTGAGATAAAGCAGCGTTTCAAAGCTGTTGCTTGATAAAACCCGATCCAATACCTGCATCGAATAAATTGATGAAGCGAGAGTAAAAATGCTGATGAAGAAGCTAAAAAGCAGGCAAAACCAGAAGGCTTTTTTGCAAGACTCTAAAGATAATCTTATAATTTTTTGTTGCGGTTGCTGTATCTGTAAATTCTTTAACACCTAAATTTCTCCCAAAAAATATTTGATCTTGTGATGCGTAATCACCAAATCCATTTGGGAATTGATGTAGTTTATTTTTCGGTCATTGGCTTCAATCTTAGAGCGAATTACTTCGATTGGGTCTTCAACTTTTGATTCTGATCTTTTGTTAAAAATCTGAGCGCGGTTCTCAGCTAGCTCAAAAAGTTTTTTGTTGGTTTTATTCATTTGAAGAAAAAAAGCATATTCTTCCAGCGCCTGATTAACTTCTTTGATAATATTGTCTCTGGTAATTTCATATTCTTCTCTTGCCGCATCGCGGTCGTATCCAGCTTTGCTGACATTAGCATATTCCACACCTTTTTGAAAAATTGGCACTGAAACATTCAAAAAAACCGATTGTTGGTTAAGGTCTCGGTTGTTTAGGTAGACAACTTTGTCTTGCTTGCTGGCAGAGGCAGTTAGAGAAACCTTTGGCAAGAAATTTGATTTTTCTGCGTTGTAAGCAGCCTTGGAAGCAAGATAGCTATAGTGATAAGATTTTATGTTGTGATTATTTGTGAGAGCTGATTCTAAAACCTTATCCTTGCTGAATTCTTCTTGCGCGATTTCTGGTTTTGCAAGGTTTTCATGAAGTTCACCGATTACATTTTGATAATCGAATTTAGCTTTGTTTAAACGGTTTAAAGCGTCGACATAGTTTTCTTCCGTAAGTGAAGTTTCGTAAGTGAATTTGATGATGTCGGCTTTGTCGATAATGCGAACATCCTTTCTGCGCTTGACTAAATCAAAGAATTTTTTTCCAAGGCGTTTATTTTCTTCTTGGAGTTTAGTGAGTTCGAGATAACGAAAAAGATTACAATAACTTTGCACCGCAGCAAAAGAAATTTCCTGAATCTTATCTGAAGTTTTGGCACTGCCCGATTTGATTTTGTAATTGGCTTCGCGATATTTGGAAACGGAATGAAGGCCATCAAATATCGGCTGTTCAAGTTTTATTTCTTCGGTTCTTTGCTTGGTTGAGCGATCATAAGTTTGACCTTGATAAAAACTGTTTCTTTGGCCGTATCCTGCATCGGCGCTGATATTTGGCAAAAATTCAGAGATTGCTCTGGTTTTTTCGGTTTTTACAGAATTAAGCCTGATTCTCTCGAGTTTAATATTTCGGTTATTTGCTTGAGCGGTATCAATGGCGTCGTGCAAGTTTGTTGCAGATGCTTCGTTGCTACATATCAAGAAATAGCATAAAATTATCGAAATATAGTGCTTCTTGTGCAATCGCATAAAATTTGTGATCATGATTAGAAATGCACTGCCAATCCAAGTGTTGCAGCTGACACATCAACTTCTGCACCTTTGTAACCAGAATTTTTTGGCGTAAAATCGAAATTGTAAAACATAGAGTTTAGCCTGATGCCAATGTTTTTAGTAATGTCATAGCCAAGACCGATACCAAAAAATGGAGCCGAAGCGATAACTGATTGTTTGGTGTTGTTGGTTTCTTGATAATCCATAGTTGAAGCAACGTAACCGCCAGAACCATAAATTCTGATGCCTTTGATTTCATAACCAAGGTTTAGTCTGCCACCAAAATTTTGCTTGATTTCTCCTGAGAAAAACTGGTTTCCAAATGCTTCAATTTCGGTGAAAATATGATCTTTAGTTTTGCTGTTTTTATCTTCTGAATCGGTAAAAATATCTTCAGCCATATTGAATCTAACACCTAAAGATAAACCAGCACCAACCGCACTCTCTGAGAAGCTTTTATAAGGAGACTCTCCTGTCGGAACGGTTGATGATCCACCGCCAACAGCTGCAAAAGAGGCTGCAGTCAGTGATGTATAAATGGCAGTTGTAATAAGTAGAGTTTTTATTCTTTTCATAAATTTGTTTGTCTTAATTGTTTGTAGCTAAAAATTAAAATCACTTGCCCCAAGCTGGATTTCACCAGCTAA
>CAYSUM010000051.1:0-2839 GCA_964434225.1 uncultured Rhizobium sp. | reverse complement strand
TCTGGCTGCAAAAATTGGGATATATCTTGGAAAAAATTGATGCCGAAAATCCTGATCACAAACAAGAAATTATTAACGGCTTACAAGAATATTTATCTTCCGGGAAAAAACTCGTTGCCCTAGCTCCAGAAATTCCCATCAAAGGCTATCCAAGATGCAAGAAATGGATGATCGTTGAAAACACAACTATTGAAAGCGACTTATGATCCCAAGAAATTTCATAGAACAATGGCAACAAAATGCCCCTTGGCAAAGCCTTGATATGGTTGAGCAAGACTTAATCATCAACAGGGCTTTGGTTGATCTTTACGGAAATCAAAAAGTTAAAGACAGTCTGATTTTTCGTGGTGGAACCGCACTAAATAAAATTTATCTCAAACCATCAGCGCGTTACAGTGAAGATTTAGATTTTGTGCAAACTAGAGCACAGCCGATTGGTGAAACAATAGATGCTATCAGAATCGCGCTTAACTGGCTTGGTAAACCCAATTATATCCCAACTGAACGATCATCAAAATTGGTTTACAAATATACCTCAGTTAACGGTCTGCCAATGAAGCTGAAAATTGAAATTAACACCACCGAACATTTTCAAGTAATGGATATAAACAATGCAACTTTTGGCTTTGAGTCTGAGTGGTTTAGTGGTGAAAGCATCGTTGCAGTTAATCAGCTAGAAGAGTTGATGGCGACAAAGATCCGCGCTTTATACCAAAGGCGCAAAGGCAGGGATTTATTCGATCTGTGGATGGTCTTTAGTAAAGATTTAGCCAACATCGATGAGTGCTTAAAAATTTTCAAAAAATATTGCGATCACGGCCAACTAAAAATTTCCAAAGATTTGTTTTTAAAAAACCTCGAGTTGAAACGCTTAAACAAAGACTTTCAGCTCGATATGAAAATTTTGCTACCTCATCAATTCCCGCCTTACAATGCTCCATTTATTCCTGACCAGACCAATTGGAATTTTGACGAGGCTTTTGAGTATGTAAAAAGTGAAATTATTAACCGAATTTAGGAATGTGCTTATGAACAATTCTCTTAAACACTTACCGCAACGCAAGCGCGACGAGTTAGCAAAAATCGTCTCTACAATCCGTGATAACTGCCAGACAATTGAAAAAATCATTCTCTTCGGCTCTTACGCGCGCGGCAATTACAAAGAAAAGAAAGATTTGGCAGAAAATCGTAAATCTGGGCATGTTTCTGATTACGATATTTTGGTCGTCACCAAAGATGCTATCACCGCTCTTGATACAAATCTCTGGCACGAAATTGGCGAAAAATGCCGCAACCTAAAACTAAGCGCCGACCCAAGAATTTTAACTCACGACATTGAAGAGCTAAACAACAAGCTTTCCGTTGGGCAATATTTTTACTCTGACATCAAGAAAGATGGTATTGTAATTTTTGACGCTGGAAATTTTGATTTTGCTGATCGCAGAAAATTAAGTGATGAAGAAATTAGAAAACTCAGAACCGAGTATTTCGACCATTGGTTTGGAAGAGCTGAAAGATTTTTCAAACATTATGAAGTTGATTTTGAAGATGTTAAGCAAGCCCAAGATAAATCTGCAAATGGACTTGCAGCATTTAATCTTCACCAAACCGCTGAAGCTGCTTACAAAACAATCCTTCTCGTCTTCACTCTTTACAATCCCAACGAACATTTCCTAGCAATCCTTGGCAAAGAATGTGAAGAATATTTCCTCGAATTACGCCACTTATTCATCAGAGAAACCGAAGAACAAAAAGACCGCTTCAAACTTTTAGAATACGCATACATCGGTGGCAGATATGATCCGAAATATAAAATTTCAAAAGAGGATTTGGAAATTTTGGCAAGTGATGTGAAGAAGCTGCTCGAAATTACTAAGAGAGTTTGTGAAGCAAAGATTGTTTAATTAATTTTTCTATAAATGGAGCCTAAAGTTCAAAATCTTTTCAAAAAATGGGAAAGATATTTTAATGGGAAAGAAGATTATCAACTTGGAGAGAATCTTCCCATTCATTCCATTAGAAGAAATATTCAGTTAATGGTAAACGATGATTTTGTTTTTAGAACTTTCAATTCTGTTGGTTTAGAATCTTCAAAAGATAAGGAAAAATATAATAAACTTTTTTGTTCCAATGGGCATTTAAGAAATGCCTTAACAGACTGGTACTATATCACACAAACTTTGTACATAAGAAGGTTAACTGAAGATTCTACGAAAGAGGGTAAAAAGGAAACCGATGACTGGAAGAAAACCTGTTCTTTGGTAAACTTACTAACAAATATCGAAAAAAATTCATGTCACATAAACAGAAAGAGTTTTTGTGAATTTCGTGGATCTAATAATTGCTCAGACATTAAGTTTGATAAGATATCTGAAAAAGATGAAACTTGTAGAAAAGATGGGGACAAAATCAGTAAAGAATATTTAGCGTCTCTGAAAGATAGATTAAAAACAGAAGAAATTAGAAATGTAAGAATTTATTCGGATCAAGTTGTTGCGCACTCTGACTTCATTAACCTTAGTAATTCATTTGGAATGGATACAATTAAAAAGTGCCATGAAACAATAATTAGCGTTTATCAAGAAATTGAATTTATTTTTTTTACAGAATCTTTTTTTGGGGAAACAACTTTATCGAAAGATTCGGTGCTGCAAAAATCTGACCGACCATTTAGATAGAAGTTAGTTATTTGCGAGTCGTATTCCCTGACCGCGGCTTAAAGTTTAGTTCAAAAATCAAGAATTTTAGAAATGAACATATGGACTGGGTCAGGAGACCCAGTCCAGCTTTAGGTAGATAATGACAGAAAAAACTTATCAAAAAAAGTATTTTGTGAATT
>CAYSUM010000050.1:0-2993 GCA_964434225.1 uncultured Rhizobium sp. | reverse complement strand
GAATCGTAGAGGGTGCCGCCGATTCTTTCATTTTTTGCGGCTGTTACAACTTTCCATCCATCGACAACATCACCAACTTTAAAATTATTTTGTTCGGAGTAAGCATTTTTATTGGGCTTATAAAGCGATGAAACACTAACAATTAGAATCGCTATCAAAACCAGCAAGTAAAGAATGTGATGTTTCTTTATCATAAGGATTTTTTTAAAAATTGAACTTAGCGGAGCTTTTTTATGAATATTAAAGCTTTAATATTCTCAATTTCTGGTTTGTCTGCTAATTTAGCGCTAATGCTTTCGATGTATAATTTTGCCTCAAAAACTTCATTTTTAATTTCCAAAATAAAATCAGCGCTTTCTTGTTTTGAAGTTCTCAAATGATTAAAAAAATTTGTTAACTCAATTTTTCCTATGATTTTGTTATTTTCAGTCACAACTAGTTTGGTTTCCTCAAGAAAAATACTGAAAACCAAATTTTTATTCTGATTTTTGAATTCTTCGGAATTGTGGCGATGATTTAAATAGAATATCACTCCATAATCAAAACCTTTTAAATCCATTATTGTTTTTCCAAAATTCAACGAATCTGGCATGGAAAAATGAACTGAGTTACTCCGTGTTGTGTAATATCGGAAACCCAAGTCTTTCATTACTTCTTGAGGATTAATGAATTTCACATCATCATCCAAAGACATCACATAACTACCATCTGGAAACCATTTTCTAATCGCCTTTAGTTTGTGAGTTTTTGATATATACTCGACTATTCTGCTAATTTTTTGTCCAGATTCATCCGATATAATATTCGTATTTGATGTTTTGACAATTTTTCCACTAACCCAAATTCCTTCCTTTTCTAGTAAATTTTCTAATCTCTTAACTTGACTAAATTCAGAAAAACCCACAATTCCCCAAGGACCAACGGAAGTAATAATAAACATTACAGCCAAGCAAACTGTAACAAATTTTAAGTTTTTTGCTTTGGTGCAAATTGTATAAATGCAAGAAACCAAGAGCCACAAGCCCATCAAAATTATCAGATACCTATCTTCTGTCACACCATATTCATTGACACGCTTTAAGATTGCAAAAAACAAAAATCCTAAAGGTATAAGCAAAGAATGATAAAAATACTGCGAAAATACTCTTACCAGCTTATTGCTTTCCTTAGCTAATGGATAAGAAAGAAAGTGAGTGAGAACCCCAAGGCTTCCAAATGACAAAATCATTATTGCCAACACTCCTTTTGGCAATTCTCTCAAAATCAAAATTTTGATTATGTAGGAATACAAGATGATCGAGTAAGTCGTAAGAAGGGGAATTAGGATGAAATTGGTAATAAATTTTATACCACGAGGGTATAGATAATTTTCATTATCCGAATCCTGTTTTATGCCACTTAGAAAATATAGAGGAGCAAAAAAAACGAAGTATAAAACTGACAAACTAAAGTAAACTTTAGAGCTTACATCCAACCCGAATAAATAATGTATGCTGGCCAGTATTGCGCAACTACCAAGGCTTAATATTCCCGCAGCCAATAACGAAAAAAATATGCCATTACTCAAAGCACAGCTAAAGTTACAATAAGAAATGTTATCACTTTCTTTACTTAAGAATGGCGCCGCTGAGATTAATAAAAATAATCCGGATCCAAATAAAAATATGCCGTAAGGATTTGCACCAAATGCAATGATAAGGATTATAAAAAAAGAAAACGCTGAGAACGAAAAATATTTCTTAGCGTTCCAACAATGACTCTCTGAAAAAAGTTTTAAGGCGGTAAAAGCATAAAAAGCAGCAGAAAAAGAAAATGATAGTTTTACAACTGTGGATGTAAGCCCTTTATCAAATATCTCAAAAATCTGACCAATAATGATGATCGTAAGAAATAGTGAGCACAAAACTGGCAGAACAAAACGTTTTGTAGTTTTTGAGAAATCACTAATTTGAAGAAGGCTTACTAAATGGTGTAGTATTTGCATGTTTTTATAAGTTTGTTATTTGAAGCTTAATAAACCTAAGTATATCAAGCACTGGTGAAGATAAATCAATTTAACATTACTGCAGTTCATGAACAATAGACAAATCATAACTAAGAATTATAGCTCATGAAGTTTGCTGTATAAAGAAGCGTTTTTTTGTTATTAATTTTTCTCCGATGTTTTTGCTTTGCACAAGTAATGCTAATTTTAAAAGATTCTCAAACTTTATGATATAATTGTCTCATAATGAAAAAATTGCGAAAATAGTGATTTTTCTACTATGTCATACATTGATTTTATGATTTCAGAAGATATTATAGTCAAAAAATCACTATTTTCGCAATTTTTCTACTATGGCACAATTTTCAGAATATTTAAAAGATTTAAGAAAATCAGGTCAGCTTTCCTTTACCGTAGACAAGGCTGCAAGTGATTTGCAAGTCTCAAAAAACAATGTTCTGAATTCAATTCACCGTATCAAAAAGCATGGTGAAGTTATTAGTCCGGCACAAGGGCTTTATGTGATAATACCGCCCGAACATCAATTGCAAGGTTGCTTACCAGCTGAAGAGTTAGTTCCAATTTTAATGAAACACTTAGGAGTGAATTATTATGCAGGCTTGCTTAGCGCAGCAATGTATCACGGCGCAACTCATCAAAAGCCAAATTCATTCCAAATAATTTCCGATAAACAGATCCGTAAAAACTTAAAATTCGGCCAGATTAGCATTGATGCAATCTATAAAAAATCTCTCGCAAATCTTCCTATACAAGAAATCACTGTTGATAGCGGATATTTAAAAATTTCCTCACCGGAATTAACTGCTATGGATTTACTACTTTATTCTAGCAGAAGCGGCGGACTAAATCATATCGCAACCGTTCTATCAGAATTGGCGCAATCAATTGATCTTAAAAAATTGATCGAGCTGGCGAATATCTCCAGCCAAAAATTCTGGCTGCAAAAATTGGGATATATCTTGGAAAAAATTGATGCCGAAAATCCTGA
>CAYSUM010000049.1:0-3181 GCA_964434225.1 uncultured Rhizobium sp. | reverse complement strand
TAATTTTTGTCACAACATTTTTATTGCTGACGACACCAACAATTCCGCACATTTTGTTTTAAGATTGAATTTAAAAAGGTCGAGAAACCAACTGCCCCAACAATTTCTAGGCGAGTATAGGCAAAGTAAAGAGTAATCTTTTGAAATATGGAACACGCCGCCATCTAAAGCTTTTGGAAGAATAATGATGTTGAAAATTTCACTTTTTCAAACTTGCAATCGCAACATTTTAAAATTAAAAAGCCTATTCACAAAATCATAAATCTAGCTTTATCGACTTAACCAACTAAAAAAAACATGAAAAAACTCATTTTTTTGTCACTTTCTGCGCTTTTTTTATTAATCATCTTTAAGGCCTATTCCAAGGGTAGTCCATTAAGTTTTAAAAAAGATTTTGAAGAAAAGACTGTGAATCAAAATCCTGTAATTATCAAAGATCAAACTCCAAAAGAAGTTGAAGCGCCAGTTGAGGCCAAAAACGCCGAAAAACAAACTGCCAAAAAAACCGTTGAGTCAGTTGGATTAAAAAGTGCTAAGAACCAAACTCCAAAAAAAGCCACTGCACCAGTTGAGTTAAAAGACAATAAAGACCAAACTCCAAAGCCAGTTGCTGCGTCAATTGGACCAAAAAACACCGAAGTTGCAGCCAAAAAACCAATCGAGAAAAAAGAAAAATCAAATCGCGCCAATGGAACCAGAGGACATTATGTTGGAATTAGCGGCAACCTGAATCAGTTAAAATTTCATGAGGAATATACTATGGATGGAACTCCTTATAAAGCCAAAGTCAAACCTTCGGCAACTGGTTATGGTTATGGAGTTGGATTAAACTATAAACATGCCTTCAATTTTAATGGCTTTTTTATTGCGCCGGGTGCGTTTGTTGAGAAAAATAGAAATAGTCAAGTGGGAAACGGCAGGGTATACTCGGCTTATAATCAGGTAGTAAGACTTGATATTGACGGTCGTTACGGTCTAACAGCAGATTTGGGATATGATTTTACCGAAAAATTTTCTACTTATTTAATGGGCGGATATTCTATCATAAATTATACAGCTAAGAATGGCCTAAACATCAATGGATTAGGCTACCAAACCACTCTAAAAAACTCATCAAAAGGAAGCGCTATCGTCGGATTAGGCGCCAAATATAACTACAACAACCACATATCTTTCAACATCGAAGCCAACACTCAAACATTAAATCTTAAAACCAATACCGACGTGCCTTACAACCGAGACAACAATTTTATGTACGAAGCAAACTATCGCGGTCGTTTCAACGCCGTAAAAATTGGCGTCTCTTATAATTTCTAAAGCTATATTCAAACGCACAGTCGCGTCTTAATTAAAAATTATTCTTTTTTTCTATGTCAAAAACAGGCCTTAGAGGTTCTCAAAACCAAAAAAATATCGATCAATTAACTAAAAAAATAGCCGCTGAAGAGCAGAAAATAAAAGAGCTGCAGGAACAAATTGAGAGCGATTCAAAAAACCTACAAGAACAAAAAGAACCTAGTTTATTTAATCGTTTTGTGATGGGAAAAACTCCCGATCAAAATGTTATCAAAATTTTTGAGAACAGAATTAAAAAAAATCAACAAGACGTTGCCGCCTCTCAAAAAACTATAAAATCTTTGACGGATCAAATAGATAAAAAAATAGAACAAACGACAAAATCGGCAGAGGCACCAAACACCAACCCCCAAGAAAATTTACGCAAAATACCAGAAGAAGAACCAGCTCCTGAAATTCCATCTTTCGAACTTCCCAACTACACTCCTCAAGAAACCAAGCTAATGTCTTGGACACCGCTAACACCGGAAGACTTGTCACCAGTTGAAGAATTTTCTTATAGCGAATCTTTCAAAAAAGCTCTTTATTCTTACACTTACCGAGACAGCGATATTCACGCCGTGATCGATGCTAGTAATCAAAAAAACGGTTATCAGAATTACAACCGTTTCAACGCCAAAACCAAGGAAGTTGAACCTAGCGGCTTTTTGATTGATGACAACCAGAACTTTGTGTGTGACGATCAAAATAATTTAATTATCCAAACTCAAGCAATTTCAGCGCAAGATGCCAGTTTAAATTTGATTCTCGAATATCATCTGCAGCAGTTAAACAATGTTGCTGACGATTTTGGTGAAAACACGATTTATCCAGTAAAAATCATCGCTCCTTATAATAACGGCAATCACTGGCAAATTGTTGAAGGTATTATTACCGATGCCAACAACATCTCTATTAAACTTTATGATTCTTTGGGTAATGGAGCCATTTCTGAAGATTTACAACAAAGTTTTGCCAGCGTATTTGCTAATTTCAATATTGAGTTTTTCCCTTCCGATAATGTACAAGTTCAAACCAATGACGTTGATTGCGGTAGCTTTGTTGCCAACGGAATTATTGGCCTGACCAAATCAAGCGATATCAACGATGTTTGGCAAAAAAAATCAGAAATATCTGAAGAATTGCACTCTCAGCAACTCAGAACCGAGGATTATGATTTAGTTAAAGAATATAACCCCGCTCAAATTACTAATTTCCACAATTCAATTGCTAAGGAAGCCAGTTTTTCAAAAGCAAATTGGGAAACTCCACAAGATTTTATCTTTGAACGCGATTTAACTAAGGAAAATTTTATCACTGGAATTGCTTCCTTAGCGCTAAGTTTCAACGCCTCGGGGTTGAATATTCTTAAACAACTTGAAAATCCAAATACGCAGCAATTTATATTTCCAAGCTTTAATCGAAATCAGCGACTAATTGGATCTCCAAACTCAAATCAAGATTCACAGCAAGCTGAATCTTCAAACTCAAGTCAATTTAACTTACCAACTCCACCTAACTCCGTCATTGGGCAAAATACTACTATAGCACACACCCAGAGACCATTAAGAGAAGAGTTAAAAACAGAAGTTATGGCAGCAAATACTAAACAAAGCTTGGGAATTACTTTGACACTGCGCCCAACTCGTAAACCAACTTCAATTCCTAATCCAAGCCAAGCCCCATCTATAAAACCCATTTCACCAACCCCAGTCCCATCAGATCAAATTACCGATTCACCAACCTTTAAACCAAGCTCCGAATCCCCTACTCCACCTCCAAGCCCAGATACAACTACTCCAACACCAAGTTCGATTGCGCCAACTGGTCAAGGGACTAATTCATC
>CAYSUM010000048.1:0-3349 GCA_964434225.1 uncultured Rhizobium sp. | reverse complement strand
CGCCTTGGTGCAAGTCGTCTTCGAGCGTAGCGAGAAAAGCGACGCCGCATGTTCAGGTGCTGGAAGCTAGAACCGAAATGGTTCCCGTCATTGCGAGGAGCGCAGCGACGGTTGTTTGTAATAAACCGCAAAAAAGTTAAAACCTTCCAATGCAAAATAACCTAACTTTCAAAATCATCAAACCCAGCGACAAATCTTACGTTGATGCCATTTGCCTTGCCGAAGAAATTCTTCGTAAACCTTTAAACTTAAAATTTTCCGACAAAGAATTAGAAGCGGAAAAACAAAATATCCGTATTGCTGGATTTTTAGAGGATGCGATTTGCGCTACAGCCATGCTAACGCGTGACGATGATAAAATTTTTATGCAAAGAGTTGCGGTGTTAAAAGAAATGCAAAATAAAGGAATTGGTTCGCGGCTTTTAAAATTTTGTGAAGAGTTTGCGCAAGAAAATGAGGCGCGAGTAATTTACGCTCATGCCAGAGATGGCGCGGGTCGCAGTGCTATAAATTTTTATACAAAAAATGAATATTTTTGTGGTGATGAAGAATTTCTTGAAGACGGAATCATCCACAAAATTGTTTGGAAAATATTAGACACTGTTAGCTAATTATTTCCAAACATCATCTCAAAGCCTTGTATTAACTTACCCCAACTCGTCCAATTGCTGGTAATTTTAATGCAGGTTTTAGAAAATCGATGCCGAAAGAAAGGCCGATAATGTTGATCTCAATACCTTCAACAAGTCCAAAAATTATTCCAAACATTCCGTAGAAAGAAAATTGCAGGCCAGTTTTTGATTCAGTTAGCGCAAAAAATTTAACACCGTTTTTATCGCACAGCCAATCTTTGCCGATGGCGTTGTTTGGTAGCGCAACTTTTAAATCAGGAACTTGACGAATTACATGCGAGACAAAAGTGTTGCTATTTGGCCCGGGATAAGCGCGGTAAAGATTTTGGTAAGGGTAAGATTTTGCGGCGGCTTGAATTTGAGGAATCATTTTTTGCGCTTCTTCTCCTGATTTTGAAAAAATAATTTCAGGCTTGGCATCAAACCACAAGCGATCGGGCAAATCATCCTGAATTACTACAACTCCATCAGATCCAAGATAAGTTCCCCAAAGTACGACATAATAAATTTTATAGCTTGCGGCATCCTTTTCTTTTGTGGCAATCCAAGTGTGTTGACTAAATTTTCCGCGCCATGAATAAGCTTTGGCTGAATAAATTTGCACTTGTGCTTCTGGAGTTTTTAAAGCCGAAGGAACCAAATTAGCGCTGTCGCGACTGGCTTTGTCCCAACTATTTTCACTGGCTTTCGGATTAAAATAAACTAGAGCGGCAACAAAAAGAATGATTGAGGTTAGAATCATATCAGTTTTGCGGGTCAAAGTAGATTTGGGTTTGGTTTATAATTTGGTGCGCAGATTTTGGTCGATGGCGTCTAAAAATTCTTCGGTGTAGAGGTAATGTTTACCATGTTCGACAGAATTTCCGTGAATGCAAACCGCCAAATCTTTGGTCATTTTTCCCGACTCAACGGTGTCGATACAAACTTTTTCTAAACGATGGCAGAAGTCGATTAATTCCTGATTGCCATCAAGTTTGCCGCGAAATTCTAAGCCGCGCGTCCACGCAAAAATTGACGCCAAAGGATTTGTTGAAGTTGGTTTGCCAGCTTGATGATCGCGGAAATGGCGCGTTACAGTTCCGTGTGCCGCTTCGGCTTCCATAATTTTTCCATCCGGCGTGATTAAAACTGAAGTCATTAAACCAAGTGATCCAAATCCTTGAGCCACTGAATCTGATTGCACATCGCCGTCATAATTTTTGCAGGCCCAAATAAAACTGCCGCTCCATTTCAGCGCGCTTGCAACCATGTCATCGATTAAACGATGTTCGTAAGTGATTTTGGCTTGTGCGAATTTTTCTTTGAAATCGCGTTCATAAATCTCGGCGAAAATGTCTTTAAAGCGTCCGTCGTATTTTTTTAGAATCGTATTTTTTGTCGAAAGATAAAGCGGCCAATTTTTTTGCAGCGCTAAATTAAAACAAGAATAAGCAAATCCGCGAATTGATTCGTCAGTATTATACATTGCGAGCGCAACGCCGGAACCTTTGAAATTAAAGACTTCGTGCTCGATCACTTTTCCATCTTCGCCTTCAAATTTAATGCTTAATTTTCCTTTGTTTGGAACTAAAAAATCTGTCGCTTTGTATTGATCGCCAAAAGCGTGACGACCAACAATAATCGGCGAAGTCCAATTTGAAACGATGCGAGGCACATTTTTGCAAACGATCGGTTCACGAAAAACCGTGCCATCTAAAATATTTCGAATTGTGCCGTTGGGCGATTTCCAAATTTCTTTTAAGTTAAATTCTTTTTTACGCGCCTCGTCGGGTGTAATTGTGGCGCATTTAATGCCAACGCCGCAAGCCTTGATAGCATTGGCAGAATCGATGGTAATTTGATCATTTGTTGCGTCACGATTTTGAACTGATAAGTCAAAATATTGGATCGGTGCGTCGATGTAAGGCGTGATTAATTTTTCTTTAATCATCTTCCAAATGATGCGCGTCATTTCATCGCCATCAATTTCAACCACTGGATTTTTGACAAGAATTTTTTTCATGATTTCAAAAGAATTAAATTAATATTTTGGATTACGATTTAGTATATTGCGCTCTATCAAAGACTCGCCACTTAAAATTTCAATATATCCGCGTATCTGTTGTGTCATAGTTAAAAAAATCTGATCTTCTTTTAACTCAACCTGATTATTGCCGCCATTGACGATACTCATATTCGCGCAATGGCCATTTTTGGTATTTTGAATCAGTGGAATTTTATGTTTTTTTGTCGCCGCTTTGATGTCTTTCATAATTTCCAACTGAACTAAATTTTGAGCGCGCAAAATAGTTTCAACATCTTCCTTATTAAAATCTGCAGAGTCTATTTTTTGAAAAATTTCCTGCGGCATTAAAGAAAGTAGTCGCAATTGCTGTTCTGCTGCTGGTTTTTCTTGCTCTGGCAAAGATTCTAATTCTGATTTCTGCTTGAAAAGCGCTTTCAAACTTGTTACCAATTTTTCTTTTTTAGCGTAAATTTTTTCGACGTTATATTCGTTCACCAAAATTTCTCCGCTGTTTTCATCATGCTGCAGATTTTCGTAACCATTTCCGCCATCAAGTCTGGTGGCGATATTTCCAATCTCAATGAAAACGGGTAAATTATTTTCGGTTTGCTTTAAAAATTCTTTCAAGCAATTGCCATATCCGCAAATTAATTGACGATTAGGTATTTGTAAAAATCCTTCGATTGACAGGCTCCAAACTTGGTTTGATGGA
>CAYSUM010000047.1:0-3441 GCA_964434225.1 uncultured Rhizobium sp. | reverse complement strand
ACACTATTGAAAAACGTCAGGGACTAAAAATCGCCTGCATCGAAGAAATGGCTTACCGCAAGGGTTTTATCGATAAAGAGCAGTTCAAAACTTTAACCCAGAAATACAAAAGCAGTTCTCCTTATCGTCAATATCTGGCTAATGTTTTGTTGCATTAACTACAATTGATCATTTTTTCTATAAATTGTCGATTATCACTCGCGAAATTTCTTTGATATTTTCGTCGGTAAGTCCAATCCAACTTGGAAGATTTAAACCTAGAACTGAAATTTTTTCCGCCACTGGAAATTTGCCGTAAGAATCTTGATAAATTGGCATCACATGCGCTGGATAGAATAGCGGTCTGGTTTCAATGCCATTTTCGGTAAGAGCTTTTCTCACTTTATTTCTCGCTTCTTCGCTTTCGAAAGCAACACAGCACATCCAATAAGAATTAAAAACTTTTTCCAATTCGGGATAAAATTTTACAGCTGCACAACCAGCCAATTCTTTGCGATATAAATCAGCAAGATAACGTTTTTTGGAAATAATAAATTCGGCTTTTTCAAGTTGAGCAACACCAATTGCGGCGGTAATATTGGTCATTCGGTAATTATATCCGATCGCATCGTGGAAATATTCTCTATTTTTTGCCAAGCCTTGAGATTTTAAATTTCGTATTTTCTCATTCAGCTTATCATTATTTACAACTATCATGCCACCCTCACCGCAAGTGATGGTTTTATTTCCAAAAAAACTAAAGGTCGCAATATCACCAAAACCACCAACATGCTTACCATCAAAAAGCGTTCCGAAGGCTTCCGCCGCATCTTCAACTAAATATAAATTATGATCTTTAGCAATTTTGCAAATTGCATTCATGTCAGCACAGGAGCCGTATAAATGTGGAACCAGAATCGCTTTAGTTTTTTTAGTAATTTTCTTCTTCACATCTTCTGGATCAATCATCCAACTATCTTGCAGCGAATCGACAAAAACCGGCGTCGCGTTACAATATTTAATCGCATTAACCGAAGCAATATAAGTAAAGGTTGGAACAATCACCTCATCGCCTTGTTCTATATCAAGAGCCACCAAAGCAAGATGTAGAGCGACTGTGCCGTTACAAACCGTAATCGCATATTTTACATCAACAAATTCAGCAAATTTTTTTTCAAAAAGATCGACAAATTTTCCGGTACCAGAAATCCAAACATCATCAAGACATTCATTAACATATTTTTTTTCATTACCGACAAATACCGGATTATAAATTCTGATCTTGTAAGAACTCATAACAAATTTATTTGGTTATTTAAATAGGCTGCAAGACGTTGCTGCGCATTGTCTGAATGAATATCGAAGGCGTGAATATTGTGATACCAATAGACAAATTTATAGGACAAGATTTTTTGCTCGTTTGAATAACAAAATAAAAATTCTTTTGCCGCATTCAGATTGGAAATATCGCCAGCAAAACTTGCGATTTTGTAATCGCAACCACCAAAAGTTGAAACTGGTTTTCCATGCAAAAGCGCTTCAAATCCTGTTCCAGAATTGATTACAAATAAACCAACGGAAGCTTTAATCAGATCGTTAATATTGCCTTCAACTTTGTGAATATAAGACGAATTTTTTACGCCATTTTCAATCGCACTAATTAAATCGTGATCTGATTTATTGTGTGGATGAAGCTTAAAGCAAATATCAATTTTAGCATCAGAAGCCCAAGAAATTATGGCCTCGATAAATTGCAAAACCGTAATTTTACTGTGATGCTGCAAGACATAATCACGCGGAATTTGCAGCGGTACTAAAATAAATTTACTCGGCAATTTTCTGGTTTTGGTAACTTCAGGCTGATCGCATTTAGAAGCACCGGATTTTAGCATTTTACTGGATAATTTTTCACAGAATTTGGTCGCAATTTTTGCATCAATTTCGTCAGGATTAAATAAATAATTTCCCGAGTGATCATTTCCCCAACCATTAGAATCAAGGGTAAAAAGATTACGCATATGCATTTGCATATAAAATAAATCATAATCCGGCAAATCTCTTTTGCATTTATGGACGGCGATTTTCTTATCAGCGATTTTGATCCAATCTTCTCTGTCAATTTCTAGTGGCGTTTCTGGTTGATCGTAAATTTCACAGCCGATCTGCAATAATGATTTTTTTAGAATTTCCTCAAACATTCCCCATTCTGGCGTACCGCGAATTTGACCTTCTGGTAACTTTGCACCGGTTTTGCTATTTATACGAGAATTAAAAGATCTCAAAAATATTTTTGCAGAATTTTTTTGGGCAGCAGGCAACTCAGCAAAAGAGGAATTTTCAAGCTCTTTAGATTTTTTGCGACGATTGAAAAACCAGTTATTAATCACGATTTTTTTAGTTGTAGATATTTTTTCACTTGATAGCCATAAGATTTCCACGTGAATTTAGTGACAGTTTCAGAAATATCACGACCAGAATTATTTTTATCGGCATCAAATTCATAAGCTTTCTCGATCAGTTTTACAACTTCTTCGTGGCCACTATTTAAAGAAAAAATAAAACCATTTTTTCCGTGTTGTATATAATCACGAGCATTACCGGTATCACTGACTACAGGAACTATATTTGTATGCATAGCCTCGATCAAACTATTTGGCCCACCTCCTTCCAATTTAGAGCAAGAAAGATAAACCGTACATTCTTTGTAGATTGACCAATAATCTTTATAATCTGTTTTTCCGATAGTGACGTTTTTAAAACTGGCAAAATCATCCCAATCTTTTCCCAAAAGAATAAAATGTTTATGTGGTAAGGCTTCGACTATTTGTTTGATTAATTGCGGGTTTTTTCTTTCGTCAGCGTAATTGGTTCCACAAACCAGAATCAGACCTTCTTTTTTGCGCTCAACTTTAGGAAATTGTTTCCTATCTGCACATTCAGGAACAAATTTTAACAACTCTTTTTTAACGCCGTATTTTATCAGAGTATCGACACCTTCCCGACTTTCAGCGATCACCCATTCGCATAAATTTAACATCTCAACATATCTATCGAGATTGCCTTTGTCGTGAGTAAATAAACAATTAATCGGAATAATTTTGTGATCAATTTCAGCCAAAACAAATTCCAGTAACGAATAATGAGTTACAAAATATTTACTAACTTTAGGGAAATATTTTTTATCATAATGATAGATAGGATACTTAAAAACAGCGCCGATCTCTTTGGCCATACGGTCTAAAATGTAACCCTTGTTTTGCTGCGCTACCACGAAACAAATTGATTCATCACCCGATCGAAATAATTCGATAAATTTTTTCACTATTTTAGGGAAAAAAATTCTTTTCTTAATGCTCTTGGAAAGTTTGTGGAAAAATCTATTCATGTAATTCGTGATTAAATTTTTTCGGAATGTCCTAGTAATAGGTTATTAATCTCAAATTGAAATGTGCCCCGTTTTAA
>CAYSUM010000046.1:3679-3832 GCA_964434225.1 uncultured Rhizobium sp. | reverse complement strand
CGGAATTGAGCTTGGTGGAGTCGAGAAAGTTGGAATTGAAGTCGGTTGGCCATTAGTAAATTGAGCCGACGGAATTGAGCTTGGTGGAGTCGAGTTTGCCAGCGTTGGAACAAATGTATTTGAGCTCGGAGTTACAGACGGAGAAGTTGTGTT
>CAYSUM010000046.1:0-3579 GCA_964434225.1 uncultured Rhizobium sp. | reverse complement strand
GAAGCAGGATTCAAGCTTGGCGCAGCAGAACTTTCCAGCGTTGGAACAAATGTATTTGAGCTCGGAGTTACAGACGGAGAAGTTGTGTTTGTTGTGTTTGATGAATTAGTTGGTGAAGCAGGATTCAAGCTTGGCGCAGCAGAACTTTCCAGCGTTGGAACAAATGTATCTGGGCTTGGAACTGGAGACGGAGAAGTTGGCGCAATCGAACTTGGCGTTTGAGTAGTTGTATCTGGGCTTGGAGGTGGAGTAGGGGATTCGGAGCTTGGTTTAAAGGTTGGTGAATCGGTAATTTGATCTGATGGGACTGGGGTTGGTGAAATGGGTTTTATAGATGGGGCTTGGCTTGGATTAGGAATTGAAGTTGGTTTACGAGTTGGGCGAGCGGTTCTTGCATCAGCCAAGCTTCTTTGGGTGTTATCTTGATTTGAGCTTGAAGATTCAATTTTTCCTATCAAGTTTTGTTTAGTAGCCGTTGCTGCAAATTCTGTTTTTAACTCTTCTCCCAATTTTTTTTGGGTGTATGCTATAGTAGTATTTTGCCCAATGACGGAGTTAGGTGGTGTTGGTAAGGTAAATTGACTTGAGTTTGAAGATTCAGTTTGCTGCGAACCTTGATCTGGGCTTGAAGATCCAATTAGTCGCGGATTTCGATTAAACTTTGGAAATATAAATTGCTGCGTATTTGGATTTTCAAGTTGTTTAAGAATTTTCAACCCCGAGGCGTTGAAACTTAGCGCTAAGGAAGCAATTCCAGTGATAAAATTTTCCTTAGTTAAATCGCGTTCAAAGATAAAATCTTGTGGAGTTTCCCAATTTGCTTTTGAAAAACTGGCTTCCTTAGCAATTGAATTGTGGAAATTAGTAATTTGAGCGGGGTTATATTCTTTAACTAAATCATAATCCTCGGTTCTGAGTTGCTGAGAGTGCAATTCTTCAGATATTTCTGATTTTTTTTGCCAAACATCGTTGATATCGCTTGATTTGGTCAGGCCAATAATTCCGTTGGCAACAAAGCTACCGCAATCAACGTCATTGGTTTGAACTTGTACATTATCGGAAGGGAAAAACTCAATATTGAAATTAGCAAATACGCTGGCAAAACTTTGTTGTAAATCTTCAGAAATGGCTCCATTACCCAAAGAATCATAAAGTTTAATAGAGATGTTGTTGGCATCGGTAATAATACCTTCAACAATTTGCCAGTGATTGCCGTTATTATAAGGAGCGATGATTTTTACTGGATAAATCGTGTTTTCACCAAAATCGTCAGCAACATTGTTTAACTGCTGCAGATGATATTCGAGAATCAAATTTAAACTGGCATCTTGCGCTGAAATTGCTTGAGTTTGGATAATTAAATTATTTTGATCGTCACACACAAAGTTCTGGTTGTCATCAATCAAAAAGCCGCTAGGTTCAACTTCCTTGGTTTTGGCGTTGAAACGGTTGTAATTCTGATAACCGTTTTTTTGATTACTAGCATCGATCACGGCGTGAATATCGCTGTCTCGGTAAGTGTAAGAATAAAGAGCTTTTTTGAAAGATTCGCTATAAGAAAATTCTTCAACTGGTGACAAGTCTTCCGGTGTTAGCGGTGTCCAAGACATTAGCTTGGTTTCTTGAGGAGTGTAGTTGGGAAGTTCGAAAGATGGAATTTCAGGAGCTGGTTCTTCTTCTGGTATTTTGCGTAAATTTTCTTGGGGGTTGGTGTTTGGTGCCTCTGCCGATTTTGTCGTTTGTTCTATTTTTTTATCTATTTGATCCGTCAAAGATTTTATAGTTTTTTGAGAGGCGGCAACGTCTTGTTGATTTTTTTTAATTCTGTTCTCAAAAATTTTGATAACATTTTGATCGGGAGTTTTTCCCATCACAAAACGATTAAATAAACTAGGTTCTTTTTGTTCTTGTAGGTTTTTTGAATCGCTCTCAATTTGTTCCTGCAGCTCTTTTATTTTCTGCTCTTCAGCGGCTATTTTTTTAGTTAATTGATCGATATTTTTTTGGTTTTGAGAACCTCTAAGGCCTGTTTTTGACATAGAAAAAAAGAATAATTTTTAATTAAGACGCGACTGTGCGTTTGAATATAGCTTTAGAAATTATAAGAGATGCCGATTTTTACGGTGTTGAAACGACCGCGATATCTTGATTCGTACAAAAATTCGTTTTCTCGGTTATAAGCCGTGTCGGTATTGGTTTTAAGATTTAATGTTTGAGTATTGGCTTCAATATTTAGAGATATATGATCGTTATAGTTATATTTTGCTCCAAGTCCCAAAATAGGGCTTCCTTTTGTAGAATTTTTTAGAACGCTTTGATAATTTGGCTCAATCATGGTGCCATTTTCTGCTCTATATTGCACAAAAGAATACCCGCCCATCAAATAAGCGGCAAATTTATCGGTAAAATCATACCCTAAATCAGCGGTTATTCCAGTGCGTTTTCTTATATCAAGTCTAGTCACATCTTTGTAAGCGGGAGTGAGGTTTGTTGCATTATTATTCCCAGTTTGACTATTCCAATTCTTCTCAATAAACGCACCTGGTGCAATAAAAAAGCCATTAAAATTGAAGGCATGTTTATAGTTTATTCCAACTCCATAACCATAGCCAGTTGCCGAAGGTTTAGCTTTTGCTTTGTAGGGAGTTATATCATTTGTATATTCATCATGAAATTTTAACTGATTCAGGTTGCCGCTAATTCCAATATAGTTTCCTCTGGTTCCATTAGCACGATTTGATTTTTCTTTTTTCTTGATTGGTTTTTTGGCTGCAACTTCGGTGTTTTTTGGTCCAATTGACGCAGCAACTGGCTTTGGAGTTTGGTCTTTATTGTCTTTTAACTCAACTGGTGCAGTGGCTTTTTTTGGAGTTTGGTTCTTAGCACTTTTTAATCCAACTGACTCAACGGTTTTTTTGGCAGTTTGTTTTTCGGCGTTTTTGGCCTCAACTGGCGCTTCAACTTCTTTTGGAGTTTGATCTTTGATAATTACAGGATTTTGATTCACAGTCTTTTCTTCAAAATCTTTTTTAAAACTTAATGGACTACCCTTGGAATAGGCCTTAAAGATGATTAATAAAAAAAGCGCAGAAAGTGACAAAAAAATGAGTTTTTTCATGTTTTTTTTAGTTGGTTAAGTCGATAAAGCTAGATTTATGATTTTGTGAATAGGCTTTTTAATTTTAAAATGTTGCGATTGCAAGTTTGAAAAAGTGAAATTTTCAACATCATTATTCTTCCAAAAGCTTTAGATGGCGGCGTGTTCCATATTTCAAAAGATTACTCTTTACTTTGCCTATACTCGTCTAGACCCTGTATTCAAATTCAAATAGCCCCATATTTCGTCCTATTTTTGCTTATTTTTTGATAAAATTACCCCAAATATATCCCGATATTCGTCGTAATTATTATCAAAAAAGCGCTAAAAATATGCCAAAATCTGGAGCTATTTGAATTTGAATACGGGGTCTAAAAATTGTTGCGGCAGTTGGTTTCTCGGCCTTTTTAAAATTAAATCTTAAAATAAAATGTGCGGAATTGTTGGTGTCGTCAGCAATAAAAATGTTGTGACAAAAATTA
>CAYSUM010000045.1:0-3896 GCA_964434225.1 uncultured Rhizobium sp. | reverse complement strand
TGTACGTGCGTTTCAAAAAATTTAGAATTGCGAAAAGTTCGACGAAAAAGTTGGTTTACGCGACAGCGCCCTTATTGCTTTTGCCCGACGAATACAAAAGATCTTGAACAGGTTTCTAAAACTAAATTTTGCCTTCAAGATAATGCACAAGCAATTCTTGCTTCACTTTTTGTTCGGTAGAATTGTCGAAATCTTTTACCGAAACTTCGCCATTTTGCATTTCAGTTTCGCCAATAATTACAACGAAGCGTGAATTATTTTGGCTGGCGCGTTTCATTTGTTTTTTGAAATTTCCACTTAAGACAAATTCAGTGACAAAGCCATTGCAGCGTAATTTTTGGGCAATTTCGAAAGCGTAAGATTTTTCGTTTTCTGAAATATAATTTACAGCAACCAGTCGCGATTCTGGTGACTCTAATTTTGCCAACATCATCAAACGCTCGATGCCAGCGGCAAAGCCGATTGCGGGAACTTTTTTACCACTCATTTTTTCGACTAAACTATCATAACGACCGCCCGCTAAAACCGTGTTTTGCGCGCCTTCAACATTCATTACAAATTCAAAAACTGTTGAAGTGTAATAATCTAAACCACGCACCAAACGTTGATTGACGCGGTATTTTACACCAAATTTGTCGAGCAAAGTTAAAATTGATTGAAAACGTAATTCAGCTTCGTTGGAAAAAAATCCAGAAATTTTTGGCGCGTCAGCAAGAAGTTCGATGTCTTGTAACTCTTTAGAATCAAGGATGCGCAGCGGATTTTTTTCTAATCGAACTTGCGAATCGGAAGATAAATCGCCTTTAAACTTTGTAAAATATTTGGTCAGCGCCACTTCGTAATTTTTTTTGGTATCTAGACAACCCAGCGAATTTATTTCTAAAACCGTTTTATCCAAAACGCCCAAACTCTTTAAAATAGAAGCTGCAAGCAAGATCGCCTCAACATCACAATAATAATTTTCTTCACCAAAAACTTCAAAATTGATTTGATGAAACTGACGTTGACGGCCTTTTTGTGGACGATCGTAACGAAAAATTGGACCGTAAGAAAAAAACTTTTTTGGTAAAATTTGCTGCAACTCACCATTTGAAACTAAGGCGCGAACCACGCCAGCTGTGAATTCAGGACGTAGTGTCAACATGTTGTCACCACGATCTGGAAATTTATAAACTTCTTTCGACACAATGTCCGAAGCCTCGCCAAGATTGCGTTCGAACACTTCGCTAAATTCAAAAATCGGTGTTTGCAATTCCTCAAAACCAAAAAATTCGCTCTTATTTTTGGCGACAGAAATAATGTGATTAAAAATTTTAATTTCGTCACCAAATAGGTCTTTAGTGCCTCGAACCGGCTGAAGTTTGTGATCAGACATTGTGAAAATTAAGTAATAAATTTTTAGCGTTTATTTGGTTTTAGCTTTGACAAGCGATGCATTTTGTGGTGGTTGCCGCAGCGTTTTTACAAACTAAATTCTGCAATATGATGCCCTCAAAACCGTTACAACAAGTCCTGAGATGATGATAATATTTTTTTTCATTATTTGTAAAAACTTGATCTTGGGAAAGAAGCTAGTTAAAAATCGCCGCCAACTCTGGTGAAATCGCGCGCAAAAACATCCTTCATTTGCTAGCAAAAAAGTCTAAATAATAAATCTTAAATGTCTCTCAAACATATCCGCAATTTTTCAATTGTTGCCCATATTGACCACGGAAAATCAACGCTGTCCGACCGTTTAATTCAAGAATGCGGAGCCGTTACCGATCGCGAAATGACCGCGCAAATTTTGGATTCGATGGATATTGAAAAAGAACGCGGCATCACGATTAAAGCTCAAACTGTGCGCCTTGCCTACAAAGCTGACGATGGCGAAACCTACATGTTGAACTTGATGGATACTCCTGGACATGTTGATTTCGGATACGAAGTCAGTCGCTGTCTTGCCGCTTGCGAAGGCTCAATTTTAGTGGTCGATTCCACGCAAGGCGTTGAAGCGCAAACTCTGGCCAACGTTTATCAGGCAATCGACAATAATCACGAAATCGTTCCCGTCTTAAATAAAATCGACCTTCCCGCTTCCGATCCTGAAGCCGTAAAAAAACAAATCGAAGAAGTAATCGGCATCGACACTTCGGAAGCAATTTTGGTTTCCGCCAAAACTGGCGTTGGCATTCACGATACTTTGGAAGCGATTGTTAAAAAATTACCCGCGCCAAAAGGCAATCCCGACGGCGATTTTAAAGCACTTTTGATTGATAGTTGGTACGATCCTTATTTGGGCGTAATCATTTTGGTGCGCGTGATTGATGGCTCGATCAAAAAAGGCCAGAAGATCAAAATGATGATGGCCAACGCCACTTACCAAGTTGATTCTGTTGGCTTCTTCACGCCAAAAAAATATTTCTGTGAAGATTTAAAAGCAGGCGAAGTTGGATTTATCAACGCCCAGATCAAACAAGTTTCAGACTGTAAAGTTGGTGATACGATCGTGCTTTCAACCAATGACACAGCTGTGGCGCTTCCGGGATTTAAACAAAATCAGCCAGTAGTTTTCTGTGGAATTTATCCAATCGATTCTTCTGAATTCGAAAAATTTCGCGACGCTTTGGCGAAATTACATTTAAACGATGCCAGTTTTGAATACGAAACTGAAACTTCCAGCGCTTTAGGATATGGCTTCCGCTGCGGCTTTTTAGGACTTTTACATCTTGAAATTATCCAAGAAAGATTGGAGCGCGAATTTGATTTAGATTTAATCACCACCGCGCCATCAGTGATTTACAATATTCACCTGCGCCATCCCGAAGCCAACGGCGACAAGCTTTTACACATTCATTCACCAGCCGAAATGCCCGATCCCACTAAAATCGATTTTATGGAAGAGCCTTGGATTAAGGCCACAATCATGACTCCCGACGAATATTTGGGATCAGTGCTTGATTTATGCACGCAAAAACGCGGCATTCAAAAAGAGCTAAGTTACGTGGGCGACCGCGCCATGCTAGTTTATCGCCTGCCGCTTAACGAAATTGTTTATGATTTTTACGATCGCCTAAAATCTTGCTCGCGCGGCTACGCCAGCTTCGATTGGCAAATGGATGGTTACGAAGAAAGTCAGCTCGTGAAATTAACAATTTTGGTTAATGCCGAACCCGTTGACGCCTTATCTTTCATCACTCACAAAACCCGCGCCGAAAGCCGTGGCCGCGCAATTTGCGCTAAATTAAAAGATTTGATTCCAAGGCAAATGTTTGCAATCGCGATTCAAGCGGCGATTGGCGGAAAAATTGTGGCGCGCGAAACAGTTTCAGCGATGCGTAAAGACGTGACCGCAAAATGTTACGGCGGCGATATTTCCAGAAAGCGAAAGCTTTTAGATAAACAGAAAAAAGGTAAGAAAAAAATGCGCGAAATCGGCAATGTTGAAATCCCGCAAAGCGCGTTTTTGGCAGCTTTGAAGTTGGATGATTAAAAACGAAACGCCATCTTGAGTTTGTACATTGGACGGGGTTACAAACCCCCTCCTGCAATAGATTAAGCCCCTTTCTCGAAATTTGTAATTTGTTGCTGTTGAGGAAGGGTTTGATTCCCAACGTCCCCAGAAACATAATTTTCACTAATAGTCTGCTTGAATTCTGCTAAAGCAAATTGTGTGTCATGATCTATTTTTTTATCATCTTCATTGTTTTGATCCTGCTGTTGATTTACCTGCTCTTCTCCATTAGTGAGAAGTGGCACGACCTCTTGAATAGGCTCTTCTTCTAACTGCTCTTCTTTTAGCTGTTCTAAACGCCGTTCTAAACGCTCTTTTTCTAACCGTTCTTCTTTTAGCTGTTCTAAACGCTGTTCTAACTGTTTTTTTTCTAAGTCCTTCTCTAATTGTTCTAACTGTTCTT
>CAYSUM010000044.1:0-4302 GCA_964434225.1 uncultured Rhizobium sp. | reverse complement strand
AAATTCAAGCTGCGTGAATTTTGGTGTTAGATTTGGGTATTTGGGTTAGCTATCCATCTTCCTCGGTTGAACGGGATTACAAATCTCTTCTAGCTGAAGGTACATAACAGATAATCGTCATTGTGAAATAATATAGTGCGGGCAACCAAGTAAAACCGAACACGCTATGCTCGCAATGACGATAGATCGAATATTTTTTTAACATCTTCACTTTTTGTCAGTGGCATTATTTTCAGAAATTTTTGTACATCTTCTGTTTTTGGATAAGAAAAATATCGTCCTGCAGACAAAGATTTCTGATTAATAGTTTGAAATTTCTGACCAGAAGATATTTTCCTCAAACATTGCGAAAGTAAAGCGCAGCCGTTTTGGTAAAGTTGATTGATGTTCAAAATTAATGAAGCATTCCAATCAATTTCAGTTTCAGAAAATCCAATAATTTCACCAGTATCGATCGTGCTATCATTGATATAATGCAGCGTCGTTCCCAACTTTTTTTCACCATTTAGAATCGCCCAAAAACTGGCCATAATGCCGCGATAATTTGGCAAAATTCCTGAATGCAAATTTAAAACACCAAGCCGTGGAATATTGATTAGAGACGATTTCAAGATTTGCCCAAAGCGAATTGAAATAATTAAATCTGGTGCAAATTTTCTAAAATCTTCCAACGCTTCTTCAGAATTTATGTTGGAATAAAATGCAATTTCGTAAGCAAAATTTTTCTCAATTTCGAACTGCTCATCTTTTTTCATCGCCAATAATTCCGCCACCAAATCATCAACTTTTCCAACTTTGCGCGATAAAATTATTTTTATTTGGTGATTTTCTAAATCGCGAGAAAGCAGATTTAGAGCTGTTGCAGAGTGGATGTCGTTGTTGAGTAAAAGAATTATCTTCATGCTAAAAAATTATCAAAATCTATTCGATCCCTCCTTTGCCACCTTTAACAATATTCGAATTGTTAAATTTTATCTTACTCTTTGATATTGGTGTAATACTTGGAGAATTATCAATATATTTCACGGCATCAATAGCGCTATCAAAAGCCATTTCTATTTCTTTGGATCCGTGATTTAAAGTGATCCTTACCAACATTTCTTCTTCATCAAAAAGAAAACATTCTCCAGGAACGGTTCCAATTGAAGCATCCTCCAAAAGCCATTTTGCAACATCCAAACCTGTATTCATAATCTGATCACCGCGTTTCTTGCCACGCAAACCCGAGAAATCCATTAGATAAACATTGGCAGCATCTGGATCTGCAATGAATGGTTTTGCATAAATTTTTGTCTCGCCAAATTGATTACAAAATTGTTGATTCAAATCCTCTGTTTTTCCTTTTATCAAAGCGATATTTCGCAAATAATGACTTCGACATTTTTCTAAATATTCCCTATTTTCTTCACTATCTTCGATCGCGGCCATCATTACTCTCTGATCTCTTTTTGTTGGATAGCCCCCAATTTTTTCAAATTCATCAATTGTATCAGGACTTCCAACACAAAAGCCAATTTTACGACCAGTAAATATAGATTTGGCCGCACTTGTGATAGTAAGACTTCTGTCCAACATGCCATCAATTGCAGCAATTGGAAAATGTTGTTTTTGTGATAGAGAATTATTCATGAATGCTTCATCCGATATTACAAAAACATTATGTCTTTTTGTAATATCAGCAATTGCACTAGCGCATTCTTGAGTCATTACGGTTCCAGTAGGATTATTTGGATAGCACAACAAAAGAGCTGCTGCACCACTTCGGATTATGGCATCTTCAAGCATTTGCGGATTTGGTAGAAAACCCTCTTCTGTTCTAGTTGAAACAATATTAAAACCGATTTCCTTATTCTTAAATTGTTGAAAATAATAACCAAAAGTTGGGGTTGGAACTAGAATTCTTCTTGATTCATTTAATCCTATTCTTCCATAAATACTCGCGATTGCTGATAAAATATTATCATTCAGAGAAACATTTTCTTGCGAACATTTTATTCCCCGCCTGTTAAAAAATTTTACACATTCTTGAAGAACATCTTCTTCGCCACGAGAAGTTCCATGAAATTCTACCCAATCCGAAAAATTCTCTTCCTCTCTCATTATTTTAAGAACCTTTGGTGGAGGCATTATGCCGGTGGAATTTGGATGAGGAGGTTCTGCTGAAGTCATATCAAATTTAGACTTCAGGCATCTGGGAAGAAAAGCAAAAGCCTCTGATTTGATTAAGGATTTTTGTTCTGATAAAAAAAGTTTTGAGGCGGATGATGATGCTCCACGCAAATTTCCTACCCTCATATTAACCAAACCTCTCAGAAGTGATCAGTAAAATTTTATCCTTTAAACTTTTAAGGTTTTTATCATTTTCTGCTGATATAGGCAGGTATAAATTGCTCTCATAATTTTGGGCAAAAAGAATAAGGTCGCGAAAACACTTATTCAAAAACTGATCTCCAATTTCGTTTATCTGTTCAAAAGCATCATTAATTTTGCCGCTAATTTTAATTTTTTCCAAATCGTCAGGCTCACCGTTTATCTTTTTTTGCAAATCAAAAGTTAGCTGGATCAAGGCTTGGTCCAAAAATTTTTTAGCAACAGATAACTCGCCAGAACGAATTTCATCAGACACAAATTTCATTTCAAGAAATCGAATAAAATGCATCACATCATCAAGCATATTTAGTTTTTCAAGAATCAGAGATGCGTTCATAAATTCGTACTTGGTTAATGTGCTCTTTTCAGGATAAATCTATTTTGTAGACCCACTGAATATAGCAACAAAATGACATCTATTGAATCAATCAATAGCTCACACTTAAACATGAATATTTTTTATGATCAAGGCTCGCGTATGAGCAAATTGTAGTGTTATCACAAGCTTGTCGAAGGATGATGCCAATAATTCAGGGGGTTTCTTATTTGACTATCCAACAATCAAATGCCCAACATCGTCATTGCGAGCGTAGCGTGGCAAACCAGTGTAGCGTTCGGTTTTACTGGTTTGCCACGCTACGCTCGCAATGACGATGTTGGACATTTTGCAGTATTGGCCAGATAAAAATTAAAACTGTATAGGAGGGTCAATCGCCGTTAACTGTGGCAATTATTATCCTAAATTATTTTAGTTTTTTATCCCACTGTGCCACTAAGTTCTTTTGCAGCAGCACTAATCGCATCAAGCAAACTTTTCACAATTGGCTTTGGAATTTGTCCACTTTTCACCGCAACGTTATAACTCATTTTTGGAAAAAATTTCTCCAAATTCTTCACCACCAAATCTGAGTCATTTTTGTCCAGACAGACTGTTGAAACTATGGCAACACAGTTATTTTCCTTTACGAAATTCTTCAACATTTCCCAATTACCATTTTCAAATTCTATACTACCTTTGATACCATGAGTTTTTATTGCTTCTTCGAAAAGTGGTAAAGTAATTAAATTGCGATCAATTCTAATTAGGTCGAAATCTTTAAGATCTTTCAAACTTTTAATCGATTTTTTTACCAAAGGATGTTTTTTATTCATGATCAAAACTGGATCGTAAGAAATAACCTCTATTTGTTTAATTTCTGGCTCATGCGTAAGATTTGGATAAAAGGCCAAATCAATCTTGCCCTCCTTTAATCTTTCAATCGCATCACTTGGCGCAATATTTCTGATCTTCACTTTAGCATGCGGATTAGATTTTTTTAATATAGAGACTATGCGCGGCATCAGATAGGATATGGCAATATGATGCACAGCAATATCAACATTTTTTTGTTCTTTTTCTTTTTTATTATTTAAGAATCTTTCTACCACCGATTCAAATTCATGCATCAACGGACAGGCAATTTGATAAAACTCCTCCCCTTCTTCCGTAAGAGAAAACGGTTTAGAATTCCGTTTTAATAACTGAAAACCCAAATCACGTTCCAAAGACTGAATTTGCAGCGTAACTGTTGACTGCGTAAGATTCATGGCGCGTGCAGCTTGGGAAATACTATTATAACGCACTACATAATAAAAACCTTTTATTTGCTGCTGACGATTTTTTTTATAAAGAAATTCGTGAAGGGCTACTTTCATGGTTAGAATTGATTTTATTAATAAAGCTATTGAAAAATTTTATATTTCTAATTTGCATTTTCTTCGCGGATCAATCTTTTTGCTGAAATCAAATTATAACTTTTTTCAATAATTCATTTCGACACATGAGACATCACTCAAACAAATCCAAGGAAATTGCGGCTTGTATACCAAGTCAAAACTCTGAAATCCTAAAAACTGCAAACGCATCTTTGTCGATTGAAGATTGTAGCAAGC
>CAYSUM010000043.1:0-4955 GCA_964434225.1 uncultured Rhizobium sp. | reverse complement strand
AACCAGATTTTTTTAGTCTGAATTTTTTAGGAAGTTGGGTTTGCGACAGGCTCATATTTTACCTAAACAACTTCACATACCCCTCAAACACAAAATTGCGATTGCGTTTTTGACCTGTAATTTCCTTCAAAATTCCCAGTTTCACAAAATCATCAATTAAGCGTAAAGCAGTTGAGATGTTGATTTTGAAAAGCTTCACCACATCAGAACTATCAACCATTGGGTTTGAATAAAGATGCTGCAAAAACTCTCTCGCCATTTCTTGTTTTTTGCCAAGTTTGGCAATTTTTGCCTCCGCTTCACTTCGTAATTTTATGATATTTTTGAAAGTCTGAATCGAGTTTTCCGAAGTTGCGCGCAAGCCTTCCAAAAAGAATTTTAGCCACTGCACCAAATTATTGTGGGTTCTAACGCGCGTTAAATTGTCGTAATAAAGCGAGCGGTGTTTTTCAAAAAAATCGGACAAATAAAGTGTTGGTTTTGTCAGCAAATCGTTGCTCACCAAATAAAGCGTGATCAACAAGCGCCCAATTCGGCCGTTTCCATCAAGAAAAGGGTGAATGGTTTCGAATTGATAATGGGCGATGCCAATTTTGATTAGTTGGGGAATTGCTAAATTTTGGTTGTGCAGAAATTTTTCGAGATCGGCCATTAAATCATCAACTGAAGATTCGTGCGGCGGAATAAAAACCGCATCGCGCAAACTTGCACCGCCAATCCAATTTTGGCTTTTACGAAATTCACCGGGTGTTTTGCGATTTCCGCGAACGCCTTGCATCAAGCTTTTGTGCGCTTGTTTTAGCAAACGATTACTCAGCGGAAGTTTATCTAAAGCTTTAATCGAAGCGTTCATCGCCTCAACATAGTTGTGCACTTCAAGCCAATCGTCCTTTTTTTCTGCCTCGATATATTCTTCCTTTTGCACTGCGTCATCAATGTTGGTCTGCGTTCCTTCAATTCTGCTGCTCTTGGTTCCTTCCTTCAAAATGTGCATTTTGATGAAGAAATCGACATCGGGAATTAACTGCGAAAAAGCGTTTAATTCGCCAAGCTTAATATCGGCCTGACTCAAGAGAAGCTGCAGCTCGGCGTTATCAACCAACCACTCAGTATTTATCAAAGACGGTTCAAAACTTTTATACTGAAAACGCTGAACCAACTTGCCCGATTTGAAATTAGTAATGCTCATAAATTGTTTAAAAATTGATTTTAGGCAATTATTAATATCTTTACTTGCGTTTCAAGTGGTTTTATGCAATTATTGTTTTTTATAAATCAACTTATCTAGAAAAATGAAGAATATTTGGCGGGGGCTATCCAATAAAAACAGATCAAAACTCATGCTAGGGCCTGATTCTGCAGAATTTGCGGATTTTTGGGCGAAATATAGCGTGGAGTTTGGCTTATCTAATACAAAAGCTGTCTTTGATCTGCTTTATCCAGACATTCCCGCTCGGCAAACCCAAAAAGATTTTGTGATTTGGCGATATATGAAGTTAAAGGATTTCAAAGAGCTTATAAATGACTCGCTATTTCATTTCTCAAATCCAAATCATTTTGAAGACAAAAGAGAATTTGGTGTCCCAAAACAATGGTTAGAGAAGGATTTTTGGAAACCGATTATTAAAGAAAAAAACAAAGATTTTATCAAGGATGTGAATATTGATGATTTGGTTGAAAACTTCATATTCTCACTAACTGATTTTTACTATTCTAAAGACAGGTTTGGAGTTTCGTGCTGGTATTCTGCAAAATCAGAAAGCGAGTTGATGTGGAGGGCCAATAAAAATGCTGATAAAAATGCTGATAAAGATGCGGTTGTTGTGGTTAAATCTTCGGCACAAAGATTGTTTGCTGCTTTTGATGAAAAAGTTAGAAGTCACAATCTGCTTTTGGGAAGGATTAATTACGTTAATTATAACAACTTCAGGCAATCAGACTTAACAAAAAGTAAGCTATTTTATTGTCGTTATGACGGGTTCTTTTTAAGGAACCTTGATAATGGTTTTGTTAATCCCATTTTTTACAAAAGAGATCTTTTTAAAGATGAAAGAGAATGCAGGGCTGTGATCGAAATAAAAGATGGCAAAAGAAAACTACCTATCAACTTAGATATTCTGATTGATGAAGTTGTTATACATCCAGATTTTTATAATAGAGGGGATTCGGAACATTTATTTGCTTCTTTGAGGGATAAAAAAATTAAGTTTAGAAAATCAGAAATTCATGACTCCGAACCTATAAAAGCAAAAAGAAATCTCTTCAAAAAAAGAGAGGCTTTTGCATTAAGGGTCCAAAAAGAAAATAGTTTTTGGTTGGAATTTGATGACATAAATCACTTCAACAAATGGTCTCGCATAGTAAACAAAAAAATGGGCATTCCTAATTTTGCTGTAAATGCTTTTGGAATAGCGTTTTTATCATCCGGAACCTCAAAATGGTGCAATCCAGAAGACAATAAATTTAATAAAAAAATTCTAGCTTTAGGCACTGAATCTTTGATTTTTACTAAAAATCAAAAAGTCTTTTTAAGTCGAGAAGACGCAAAAAAAGAAGGATACTTTTATCATGAAGACGAGATGGAGCTCGCAATGGAACCATATTTAATTAAGTGGGGCTTAAAAAAATAATCCCTTTGCAGGACGTAGTCTATGACTGCGTCCTCACTTTCATGCAAAATCTAAGCAACAAAACGATCTTTTATTTCACCCCGTCATTGCGAGCGCGGCGTGGTAATCCATCTTTCAGTCAAACTGGATTGCCTCAGCTGCGCTCGCAATGACGGGGTGAAGTAAGTCGGTATTTTATTAGTGTGGTGATGAGCTTGTGGAATTTTTAATCCCATCGAATTCGATGAAATTAAAAATTAATCTAGCGCCAATGCTTTTGCAGGACGTAGTATGTGACTGCGTCCTCACGTTCATGCAAAATCTAAACAATGAAAATGAACTTTTGGACTGGGTCTGAAGACCCAGTCCAGCGCAGAGGGTATTTGATAAATTTGTGAACTTGTTTGCAAATATCACGTGTGCTGAAGGCAAGAGTTCATTAATTAATGAGAGGAAAAATGTCAGACGATAATAAATATAAACCAGTTTATGACGATAGAAAAAGTACTGATCGAGTTTATGTCGGTAAGCAACACAGAAACAGTTTATCTGGAGAGAAGTATAGATATGTTGAGAAGATAATGAGCGAAGAAAGTGCCGTGGGTTTTATGAAGCAAAGTGGTAAGGTGACTCTTTATACAACCGAGAAGGGGAAGCAAAAAATTCAGGTCACTTTGCATCAAACAAAAGAGGGTCAAGCTTTCGTACCGGTTTTACATATTTCTCGACTAAGTACTGCAACAGGAAATCCAGCACAAATAGGAGGGATTACAAATGATTGGCAGGCTTGTTTGGCGGGAGAACAAATTAGGCAGCTCTATACTTTTTTAGCTAAAATATGCTCCATAGATTTTTCTAATGAAGAAGCTTTTTCGGTTACAGAAAAAGAGCTTGCGCAACTACCGGATAATATAGTTGTCGGAAGTTCGTTTGGGGAAATTAAAGAAAAGAAAGATATCGCCGAAATGATCTCGTACCTCAAAAGTAATAAAGATTTTTTTATCGAGGCGAAAAAATTAGGAGTTGATATAAACGCTTTATACAAGGCAGCTTCAATCAAAGAGAGAGAAAAAACCTTACAAGAGTTTGAAGAGCGCCTGAAAGATTCTAGTTTATTGGAAGATAAAAAGGACGGTAATTGGCAAGATTGGTTTTCTAAAAACAGGTGGCTGCTTGGCTCTAATTACGTAAAAATTTTGGATCGAAGAACTATAAATGAAAATTCAAAATGTGATTTTTTGGCCAGTTCCTACGGAGGATTTCTGGAGGTTATAGAGATTAAAAACCCAAATCTTGATGAAGGACGTTTATTTAAAGAAGCAGCGGTTGAGAAGGAGGGAGCCTCATGGTCTAGTTACTATCCAACCACCGAACTTACTAAGGCAATATCTCAGTCCCTAGAGTACATTCATGAAATCGAGATGGAAATTTCCAATCCTCAAAAAGATAAAAAATTTGAAAAATGTGGAATAGTAAAACCTAGCTGCACTCTGCTTTTTGGTCGTTCAAATAATTTTGACGAAGATCAACACAAGACCTTGAGAATCATGAATTCTCATTACAACAGTTTCTCGATCATAACCTACGATCAATTGTTGGATAGAGCAAAAAGAATGTTAGAGTTTGAGGAACAAAGTGCCTAGTCTGGCGACGGTATACCCTTTACAGGACGTAGTCTGTGACTTCGTCCCAACGTTCATGAAAAAGCTAAAAAAACTAACTTTTATTTTACCCCGTCATTGCGAGCGCAGCGCGGCAATCCATTTTCCAACAAAACTGGATTGCCACGCTTCGCTCGCAATGACGCTTCATCTAATTACAACCCAACAACAATCAAAAAAATGCAAAACCATCTAATCATCTCCGCGTCAAGCGACATTGGGTTTTTAACCGCGCAAAGTCTTGTGGCGCAAGGTAAGAAAATTTTTATTACGGCGCAGAATCTGGAGAGGTTGGAGCAGTTAAAATCTGAACTTAAACTTTGCGAGTTGGGGAGTTTGGAACTTCTATATCAAACCGATAATATACTTCGCGCAAAATAAAGTGTCTTACTCTACAATTAGGGCTCTAAATAATTAAAAAAATAAAAATGAGTAAAATTAAGAAAGCCAAAATCAATATTCGAAAAGTTACAAGAGAAGACCTTATCAAGATTGTTAACTTGAGCTCTAAAACATACTCAGACTCGATAAGCACATCAATTGAAATGCTCACTGGTCAATTTAATAGATTTCCAGAGGGACAATTTGTTGTTGAAGCGGATGACAAAATTGTCGGACATTGTGCATCTTTTATGAGACTGTCGCAAACCCAACCCAAAATCTCACTTAAAATTCCTTCGTTTTT
>CAYSUM010000042.1:0-5382 GCA_964434225.1 uncultured Rhizobium sp. | reverse complement strand
GGGTTGATGAAGTTATTACAAAAAATCAAACCGCAAATCTTCACATTATAAGATCAGTGGCTAAGTGGAATTTAATCAATAAATTGCCACAAAACATCATTAGCTCTTTAGTGAATCAAAATAATCCCAAGCAAATATTGCTCGCCGATGATGATCCGGTAAACAGGCTTTTACTTGCAAATGCTTTAAAGAGATCTGGTTTTGAAGTTGAGGTCGCATCGAATGGGCAAGAATTGCATGACAAATTTTTCGATAAAAATCTAACTCCTGATCTAGTAATTACCGACATTAATATGCCGATAATGAATGGTGATGAAGTCGTAAGAAAAATTAGAAAATCTGGACAAACAAACGCCGGAATTCCAATTATTGTTTATAGCGGCGATGGCGAAAAAGAGAAAATTCACAAATTTTTAAGAAATGGCATGAACGACTTTTTTGTTAAAGGAAGTGACGTGTCTCATTTAGCAAATCTTGTAAAATTTTGGACAGCAGCGTAGTTACAGTTACCGATTTAGTAATTTATGCCGTATGTAAACCAGAAAAAATTTCTCTAAATTTTCGGTTAAGCATGGGATGCCTTGAAGCCTTATAAATACTGAATGCTAAAAATGGAGACAGGTTCGGTTCGAATCCCGTCAGCTCCGCCATAATTTTTTAAGCTCTCCGTCCTACAGCCATAAGGCTCCAAGCCACTTTTTGACCCAGATGAGGTTCGAACTCTCAGTATAGATTCCCCTTACCGCTCTAGCACAGACTCAATCATATTTACCGAAAAATTTCGCAATCATCTGCCTGTTCGGTTGATATAACCTGCGAACTTTTTTGATCAATTTTACGCGGAGAAATTTGCTGAGAGATTTTTAGAAGTAGAGAAAATCGGAGAATTTTTCTATAAATGAAGCTTGTAAAGCTTTGATATTACTGGTCAAAACTCGGTGAACGTGAAGCGGAGATTTGGAGACTCGTTTAACCAATTTTGTGAATTGGTTGAAACTTTTCGCTAGTCATGAATTAAGAAGAAATGAAGATACAAATCTAAGAAAATATTATTTTATCTTAAATTTGTTACGAAGTCCGATAACTAAAAGAAAAATCAAAATACCGTTAACCAGACAATGAATATTTCCAATCCAATCGTAAGGATTTGAAAAATCTTTTGCCGCTGAAAGAGGAAGTAGAGTTTTTGTAATCGCTTCAAAAAAACTAACCGTTGGATATCTTAAATTATCTCCCAACTCAAAAACATTCAAAAAATTAATCAGTGTAGATTTGAAGGATTCGGTTTTAATTACTTCTAATTCTAGCGCCATGAACCTACTTGAGACAACAAGTCAAAACAAGGGCCTAGCCCAACTCATTCCAAAATTACTGATCAATTTGTAAGTAAAAAATAAAACCAGTTCGGAAAGATTTTTGAACCACGCACGGAAATTCTTTTTAACTTCAAAAAAAGAAAAAACTCTGGCGCGCAGCAATTTTTCGTGAGCCATCATCTCATAAGCAAAATATTCCTGCTCTTTGAAATGATTACCTTGCTCGGCAAAATATTTTTTTAGGAAGCGAAATTTTGATTCATCGACTGATAAAATTTTTTGTTCGCAAATTCCATCATTTATCTCCCAAGATTCTGACATCACAGAAAGCTTCTTAGTGTCAAGCAAGTAGGATTTTGATAGGTTTGGAGGATTCCTCAAATTCAAAAACCTTATCGCCAAAGGTTCTCTAAAAATTGCCCCTACAAAACTCATTTCACCGATAATTAACGATCTAAAGTCATTTGATTTTTCCTGTCTGAACAAGACAGTTTTTAAAAATTCAGACCCGTCCAGACTAATTCTTGTTATTTCCGAGCCATCTTCCGGTCTATGTCTATTAGAAAAATCGAATCGACCTCGAAACTCACAATATTCAAATCGGAAATTTGTTTTACCTCGAACATCAAGATAATTGAACCAAGCATTTTCAAGAAAAGATGATTGAAGAAAACTCACATTGCATCTTGCGAAAGTACAAAGCTCAAATCGTGCAACTGAGTGAAAATTAACCCCAACAAAACTCACATAATTAGTGAACTCGGCATATGTAAAATTTGCTTCCACAAACTCACCATTAAAACTTGCACCAGCAGTGAATTTCGACTGGCTGAAATTTGTTCTACCAACAAATGATGTTGTTGTGCTGATTCCCTTTTTAAAAATAGATGAGGTAAAGGCTATTTCATTAAAATTGCCACGAATCTCAACTGCAAAAGGGAAAGTCCAATTATGACAATTAATCTTTTGTTCATTTTGATTGTCTTCAGAGGAAATAAACAGAGTCAATTCCTGACCTTTATCAACTTCATTAACAAAGTTATTCCAATCAGAATCGATTCCTTTGTGGTAGGTCGCACCAGTAAGAAACTCCTGCGAAAATGGTTTTTGAGAATTTTGTTTTTTTTGTAATTCCCAAAATTTTTGTCGTAATTCTTTTTCGATGTCTTGCTTAGATTTCATGTTTTTCAAATCTATATTCTCAGAATTTGTCATAACTTAATTTTGTGAGTCCTCCTGCTTAGATTCTGGAATTGTGTATCGTATTACACTCTTTAATTCCTCAGTGGCTTTAGCGATATTGTTAATATCCCAAAAAACGGTCAAAGAGTGATTAGTGTCAAAATGTGTTTTTCCTTTTTGATCGGCTCTGCAAGTATAAATAACAGGCTTACCCAAGCCCTCTGCATAACCAGCCTCCCAATAAGCACCATTATTTTCATGAGTTAAGTCAGCAATTAAGAATCTACAATTTTTGATTTTGTTTCTAAGTCTGAGATCAATTATTCCCGCTTCCGGCTCTTCATCAACTCTTTTTAAATTAAAGTTAGTTTGCTTTATCGCCGGCTTAAAATGCTTTTCATAAATACCATCCAATTCTTGATCACCAAATTTCATCGCCATAAACGCATCATAACCTTTGCGTTTAAAACTATTTTTTAGCTCGTCATAAATCATCCAGCCATTGAAAGATAATTTGATGCCCGGTGAAACCGTTATTACTCCATTTTGCCTCAATTCTTCTGCAATTGAGTTGAACATGGTTCTGTTATCGGAGCCAATTGCGTAGCAAGTATAAGGCAAATCAAATTGCTGCATGGAAACTATAGAATTGGGACCATTTACAGCAATTTGTTTGCTCAGATCATTTCCAATAAAAAGAATCAAATTTTCATATTGCTGCGCAATTATTGGTAGAGACTCTTTAGATATTTGCAAAAGCTTAACTGGATCCAGCACAGGAATTTCCTTCGTCTTAATAGATCCGAAATATGAAAATTTATTAAGATAATGGATTATTTTATGAGAATTTTCCAGATGAAAATCTGACTTTGAAAGGTAGTCATCGTGGCCTTCCATTGTGATTTTATACCTACCACATTTATCACAAGAAATTATGCGCTCTTCACCAATATCTTTGTTTAATGCTGGGCCACAAACTGGGCAAAATTTTGGATTATTTATGTTCATTCGGTTTACAAAATTTGATTACAAAAGAGAGAAATTTTTCATGTTTGAGTATTTTTTGTTACTCCGATTGAAGAAAGATCAAAATGTGGATTTATGCGCGCTGCTAAAGAATGGTTTTTATTTTCTAGCTTTAGTTCAAATCTCAAAACATCTAAGTATAAGAGCTGTAGATACCTCTCTACATCAGCGGTAATTATTGGTTCAATTCCATGATGAATAAATTTTGTTCTCCATTCAATTATTTGTTTAAAACCAGTTTCTTTCTCTGCTTCCTGCTGACTTCTAAATCCATAACATTTCTGAATTTTTGATGACATGGCTCTTAAACTCTTAGTTCCGCAAAAAAGATCCATCGCAATACAATAGGAACCAAAGCTATCTTCCTGCATCGCTTTGTTAAAATATTTGAGAGATAGCTTTAGCCTTTCTTTTATTTTCTGATTTTTTTCACCCTCTATGGCATTTCTAATTTCAGCTGTATCTAGCCAATTTTCAGAGTGAATAAAGGGACCTTCTTTTGGAGAGGGAGTTTTAAAAACTTCGGAAAAATGACTCATCTGACCATCTGTTTTTACAGATCCTTCGTATATGACATCTCGAATAAAATTATGTCCAAAATGTAGTTTTATTAAGCAGGCAATTTCATCAAAAGCAGTTTTAACTTCATGTTCTTTAGATAGTGGCGTAACGAAGAAAATATAATTAGTTTTTGGAAGAGTAATTTTCTTACTAAGATCCATACTTATTGTGATAGAACCATCTTCCAGAGCATGAAATGGGAAAGTAATAATTGAAGGTATTTCCATATTCTCAATGTGTCCATGGGCTAATCTAATCTCACCTGATAATCCTCCGCCAAATTTGATTTTGGACAATTCCTCAAAAAAGTTTTTGTGAGGAAGTCCAAGTGAAGTGTATATTCTTACCCAAACAGAGGAATCAGGATTTTTTTCAAACCATTTCTTATCTGCTAAGTTCTGAATTCCTCCGCTAATTTTTGTGCTATCTGTCATTCGTCAGGACTAATGTTTTTTATCACGAGGAGGAAACGGATCATTGCCTGGTTTTACAGTATCACTGTCTCTAAATTTATAATCTCTTCCTTGAATCCGAACTTCGCCGCCCCCGGAATTGTGGCAGAAACTTTTAGCTGCTTTTTCTGCGGCTCTTTGAGTTTCATAATTTCCCGCAGCTCTTGCTGCTCCTTCTTTTCTAGCATTCCATCCGCCGCTCTGGCCTTGGGTTACATAATAGTTAGTCGGCTGTTAAAAAAATCTTGTGTCCCACCAATTTCCCGAATCTCTCTAAAAACAAAACCTATTGATTGAGTAAATAATCAATCAAAAAAACCAAGTATGTGGCGTTAAATCCATTGTAGCGTAGCGGAGATGGATTTAACGCCACATACTTGGCGGCCATTTGTTTTGCAAATGGCTTAAAGATCGCTAAAATCTAAACTTATTTTTAACTTCGACTTTGATTCGTTCGCCTTAGAAACAACTGAATCCAAGTCTTAACCTAAATTTTAACAATCATGCAAAACTCTAATTCTACACTTGAACAATCTCAAGAAATTCTTGCTAAAATTCTTGAGGGCAAAAGCCCAGATATTCAGTCATTCTTAATTAATGGAATGACCGATTTGTTGAATCGCGCTTTTACTTCCGAGCGCAGTCTTTACCTCTCTGAGAATTGTGGTGACAAGGCCAATGGCTTTGCTCCCTCGCGCAAAGTGAACTTCGGAACTAACTCAATTCCAATCTCGGTGCCGCGCTCACGAGCAGGAGATTTTTATCCTTCTTTATTGCCCAAATACGGGCGCAACTTTGTTTGGTTCATTTAATGCGGAATTTGAAGAAGAATTTGAGCCAAAAGC
>CAYSUM010000041.1:0-5520 GCA_964434225.1 uncultured Rhizobium sp. | reverse complement strand
AAAGCGTGTTATGAGTAACATCATACGCGGGTTCGAATCCCGCCCCATCCGCCATGCCTCCTCGAGCTTAGAACCATAAGGCTCCAGACAATTTTCAGATTTTTGCGATTTTCATTGCGAACTCATCTCCACACCCCCTCCGACCACTGTAGATCGAAGCGTACCGAAAATAAATTCATCCAAAATAAAACTAAAAATCGCTAGCTAGGGAAGAGATACGATTTGCGAACTTTTTGTTGTGTGAAGGTGTGGATGCATTCTTTGAAAATGGAGAAAATTAGATAATTTTCTGTAAAGGATATCATACAAAGCCTTGATACTGCTGATCAAAGTTCGGTGAACGTGAATCGGAGATTTGGAGAAATTGTTGACAATAAATTGCCGCTAATTCTGTTCTTGCTCAATTTCTTTTAAAACTTTTTGTATTTCTGGCAGTACGTATTCTTTCCAGTTATTATTTGCACGGTCAATCAGTTGAGGATTAGAAAAGATTTCTTTGGTTGTTGTATAATATTCTTTAAATTCCTTCAAAAGAATGATACAAAGCAATTGTTCTGGCGGAGAAGTTCTTTGCTCCCCATCGCACGCACAAATAACTCGGATTAGCTCTCTATATTACAGATATTTTTGATTGTTTAGCTCTCTGTTTCTTGAATCTAGCCACTTTATAAGCGAAAAAACAAAACTGAAACATGCGACTAGAGCAGTAAGCGATGCGGTTATCGCAGCAAAATTATTGAGTAAAAAATTCATCACCATTCTCCTTTTTTTTAATTAATTTCATAAACCACACCCCTACCTTTCCCAAAAGTTTTAATCTTTTTCATTTCGACCAATTCTCTTAATTTCACTTTCAATGTATTGCGGTTTGCGCCAGATAGGCGCTGTATTTCAGACACTGCAAGGCGGTTATGATTTTTAAGAACCTTCAAAATTTCTAAATGCAGCTCACCAAAATTCTCCTGCAGGATTTTCTCAGCTTTTACTTTTTTCTCTAAATTATCTTTTTGTTTTTTGAGGGATCGTAGGAAAAACAATATCCAACCTTCGAATTTGATTTTTTTTGCTTCGAGGGTGATTTGGCAATCTCTCAAGTTTTTGTAATAGGCGTCCTTGTTGTCTTCGATGATGCTTTCAAGCGAGCTATATTGGATGTAGCTGTAGCCAAGTTTAAGCAAAAACAAGTTGGTAAGAATTCTTGAAATTCTGCCATTGCCGTCTTGAAACGGGTGAATTGCCAAAAAAACTACGATGAAAATTCCGGTGATGATCAGTGGGTGAATTTCTTTTAATTCAAAAGCCTTGTTCGTCCATTCAATCAAATCAGCCATCTTCATTGGCGTTTTGAATGGCGTTGCGGTTTTAAAAATTACTCCGATTTCTTTTCCTTTTGCGTCAATTGCGACCACATGATTATCAAGCTTTTTATATTCGCCTCTGTGGCGAATGTCTTTTGAACTGTGTTTGAGAAGAATCGCATGGAGTTGCTTGATGTGATTTTGGGTTATCTTTAAATCTTCAAAACTCTCCAAGATAAAATCCATCGCGTCGGAATAGCCAACAACCTCTTCTTCGTCGCGACTTTTGAATGATTTTTTTCTGACTTTGGAAAGAAGTGTTTCGACCTCTGCATCAGTTAATTGAACACCTTCGATTCTTGTGCTTGAGGCAATAGATTCGATTGTTGCTGATTTTTTAAGCATCTTTAAGCGATCGGGTGAGAGCGTGTTAATTGCCTGCCACTTGCCTTTAAACTCATCGATTTCGCTGATGAGATTTAGTATCTCGTTAGTTATGGTAACTTGGTAATTGCTCATGCTTAAAATATTTTGTTAACTAGGTAAGCTAAACAAAGTGTAGGCCATAAAAGGTAGATATCCACAAAAATATCCAATTATATCCAATTGCAAAAGGCTCGAAACTTGTGGCAAAAACCCTTTCGATTTTTCGCAAAGTGTATGAGATGAAAGCATCTGATTTTTATCGAACTTTTCGGTATGGATGAAATTGGCTTTGGAGGCTTGATTTTACTGGCTCTAAAAAACTACGACTTAGTTCGCAAACTGACTCTCATTAACCGCCATCCGCTTGCGATGATGCTGCAGCGCGATTTAAGGATTTAAATGAAATGTCTTTAGAAATTACTGTCAATTTAGTAACCAAACTCATCGCTGAACAGTTCCCACAATGGTCGCATTTATCGATCAAATCAGTTGAAATTGACGGTCACGATAATCGCACCTTTCGTTTGGGCGATTCGATGTCTGTAAGAATGCCAAGTGCAGAATGTTACTCATCAAAAGTTCAAAAAGAGCAGAAATGGTTGCCAATATTGGCGCTGCATCTTTCTTTTTCGATTCCGCAACCGATTGCTCTAGGGCAACCTTCACAAAACTATCCTTGGAATTGGTCAATTTATAGATGGCTGGAAGGCACAAGTGCCAACGCTTTAGAGCTTGATGATTTAACTTTACAAACCATCGCCTTGCAGCTCACTAATTTTTTAAACGAACTTCGCAAGATCGATATTACCGATGCTCCATTATCTGGCACTCACAATTTCTTTCGTGGCGGAAACCTTGCGGTTTATGACTTTGAAGCCAGATCGGCAATTGTAGAATTGAAGAATTTGATCGACACCAACAAAGCAATTTTACTTTGGGAGAATTCTTTAAGCTCGAAGTGGGAACAAAGACCAGTTTGGATTCACGGCGATTTTGCTGCTGGAAATATTCTGATAAAAAACCATCAACTATCGGCAGTTATTGATTTTGGCGGCATGGCTGTAGGCGATCCAGCTTGCGATTTGGTAATTGCTTGGACATTTTTAAGAAATAAAAGCCGAGAAATTTTTAAAGAAAATTTACATTTTGATTCCAAAACTTGGGATCGAGCTCGCGGCTGGGCCTTGTGGAAAGCCAGTATTGAACTAGTCAAAATTAAAGATAAAACCAGTTCAAATGGCATAAACCATCTGCAAATTATCGCAGAAATTTTGAGCTAATACTTGCTAACAGTGTCTATCAACATCCCTTCAAAAATCTTCTTATCCAATTTTCCCGCTGAATTAATCACGGTGTGCAGCGCGCCGCTTTTATCAAAAATGTAAGTTGTAGGAATCGCATTAACTTCAGGAAAATCCAGCGAAATTGCATCATTCATCATCGCATTTGGATAGGTAATTTTGGCGATTCTTTGTTTAACTTTATCTAAAGATTTTTGAGGATCGATGCTGACACCAATGATTTCAAGGCCATATTGGTGATATGATTTATATAAATTTTCGAGCTCCACCATTTCATTCAAACAATTCGGACACCATTGCGCCCAAAAAATTACGACAACAACTTTGCCGCGCATTTCTTTTAGATTAAAATTATCGCCGTTTAGAGTTGCGACATTTAGTTCATAATTGGTTGCGGCTTTAGATGTTTCTAAGCCGGCAATAAGATAAAAAAAACTGATTAGCAGCAGAAAATATTTTTTCATTTAAGAATTTTTAAATTTTGGTTTCAAATTGAAGTCGCCAAGAAATTCCTGCACCAAAGTTAAAGCAGAAATCATCGCGGTGTCAGCGCGCAATATTCGTGGACCAAGAGAGATTGGGTAAATATTTTTTAGCTCACGCATTCTGACAAATTCTGCAGCAGAAAATCCGCCTTCGGGACCAATTAAAATTACGATTTCCTTCTTTTCTGAATCAATTTTTTCTAAAACTTCACTTGCTTTTACGCCTTCTCCTGACTCATCGCACAGAATAAATATTTTCTGCGCCGCATCTTTTTCATTTAAAAAACTACTTAATTTTTTGACATCAAAAATCTGCGGAAAATCATTTCTTTCGCACTGTTCACAAGCTTCTTTGACGTTGGCTTTGAAGCGATCAAGATTAATTTTATCGACAATTGTATGTTGAGTTAAAATAGGCTGAAAGCTTGAAACTCCAAGTTCGGTAGCTTTCGCTGCAACAAAATCAATCCGCACATTTTTGATTGGCGCGAAAGCTAAAGTAATATTTGGAACTTTTTTTAGGTCGGAAATTTTTGCAATAATTTCAGCACTCAAAAACTTCTTTTCAATTTGCGTAATAGACGCTTCAAATTCACCATCAGAGCCGTTAAACAGAAAAATTTTATCACCAATTTTTTGGCGCATTACTTTGGTTAAATATTCAAAATCAGCATCAGTAATTTTTACTTTTACGCCAAGATCTAAAATTTTTTCTTCAACAAAAAGCCTAATTTTTGCCATTATTTTTTTACCCCAAATTTGCTTAAGGAGCCCTAAAAAACCAAGATTTCTCGACGGATTTTCAGAGGTTCCTTGATTTAAAAATCGTAATTTGCAAAATGCGCGCTCCTTGCATGGGAATCCTTATTTAAGCAACTTCAAGTCAAGTCAGTGCAATTTCTCTTATTTTCAATAATTCTAATTGCGATTTTAGCGATTAACCTTGGCCGCAACATTAAAAAGCTGCGCCAAGAATCACAAATCAAAAACGCAAAAAGATTACGCTTCAGCTCATTGCCAATTCATTACATTTATTGTTTTGTTTTATGGTCTCTTGTCATCAGCATTGGTGCAGCTTCAGCGCCCATTAATCTTGCCACTAAATCTGCTTTATTTGGCATTTTTACCATCGCGATTTTTTTTCTTACTCGCTTTCTTTACCAAAAAAAATTCAATTCTAAAAATCACATCGAGGGAATTTCGAAGCTGGTTTTGTCTATCACCGCTGGTATTGGAATTTTAATTACCATCATCACAACCGTTTCAATTTTATTTGAAGCTTTGAAGTTTTTTAAATTCGTTGGCGTCGCAGATTTTTTATTTGGAACAATCTGGAACCCACAAATGGCGGTCACTTCCGAACAATCAGTTGGATCGAGTTCTTTTGGAATCGTGCCCGTTTTTCTTGGAACTTTATTAATCACTTTGATCGCGATGTTAGTCGCCGTGCCCGTCGGCATTATGGCGGCGATCTATCTTTGTCTTTACGCTAAATCAAAAGTTCGCGATTATTTAAAACCAATTTTGGAAATTCTTGCTGGCGTTCCCACCGTTGTTTACGGCTATTTCGCCGTGATTACTGTCGCACCTTTTTTCAAAACTTTATTCGCCCAATTTGGTTTAGAAATCGCTTCCGAAAGCGCTCTCGCCGCTGGTTTTGTGATGGGCGTAATGATTATTCCTTTTGTTTTGTCGCTTACTGACGACGCATTAAATTCCGTGCCGCAAGCCTTAAAAGACGGAGCCTTGGCGCTTGGCAGCACTAAATCTGAAATGATTAAAAAAGTGGTTTTACCTTCCGCAATGCCCTCAATTGTTGGCGCCGTAATTTTGGCCGTATCGCGCGCCATCGGCGAAACCATGATTGTTGTAATGGCTGCAGGACTTGTCGCCAAACTAACTTTCAACCCACTAGATTCCGTCACCACAGCAACCGCTCAAATCGTCACGCTGCTCGTTGGAGATCAAGAATTCAACAGCCCCAAGACTTTAGCCGCTTTTGCTTTGGCC
>CAYSUM010000040.1:0-5799 GCA_964434225.1 uncultured Rhizobium sp. | reverse complement strand
CGAAGGACTTTTTAACTGTCAACAAATATTAATAACCTATTACTAGGACATTCCGAATTTTTTTACAAACCACGATGTTGAATAATCCATCTTTTCCTAAGTGAATTTCTGCACTATGCTTATCATATTGAGAATGCATCTCCAAAATTTCGAAACCATTGGAAGTTACTAAATCTATCAATTCATCAGGAGTGTAATGGCGAATATGAAATGGCCATTTTCCATCAGCAAAGCGCATTTTATTTTCATTTGGAGTTGAGCAAATAAAAAGTCCGGATGGCTTTAGTAATTGATGAAATTTTTGCAAAATCTCTCTATCTTCTCTGACATGCTCTATAGTTTCAAAGGAAGTAACTACATCAAAATGTTGAGCAGGAAGTTCCAATTTTAATATATCACTAACTATAAAATTAACCCGATCATTTTGTCTATAATGCTCATTAGCATATTCTACAGATTCATGAGATATATCTACTCCCAAGACCTCGGCACCAACTTCTTTATTGATCAAAAAACTTCCATATCCAATACCACATGCAGCATCCAAAACTAAATCATTTTTGGTTATATATTTTGTCGAAAACTGATATCTGCCAACGTGATCTTTTCTGACATCATCTATTGAATCATATACTTGCCTTTCACCAGAATATAATTCTGGCTTAAGAATCGCAGCAGCTTCTATCTTGTGCTTCTTAGATGATTTTAAAGAATCATTATTTTGATATTTCGCAATTATCTCTGCCGATAGTATATTGATCTGTTTAATCCTACGCTTGAAAGAAGGTAGGAATCTTAAAAAAAATTTATAGCTGCTAGATTCCAGAATTTTGTCTGAGAGTTCTTTTAACAAAACTAGCTCTCTAATTTCTTTGTTTTTCATTGGCCTTAATAGTTTAGGTTTAGATATTGCGATCAGTTATATTTTTTGTCTCTTGCTCTGTCAACCTTTTCAGGTCCTTCAATTTTGCTCCAATCGAGGCAAATAAATTGGTAAACATTCCTTTTTCCAGCTTAGAAATTTTTTCACTTAGAGATTTTTTGATTTCTAAAATTTCAGCGATGATCGCTTCTTTTTTTTCGCTATCGATTTGACTTAAAATTTGTTTTTTGCCATGAGATAGCTTTTCTGTAAGGCTGATAGCGGTTTTATTTATTTCTTTGAGTTGACGTTTCATCGACGGAACAAATCTTAAAAATAATTTATAAGATTTTGATTTCAGAATTTTTCTTACTGATTCATCAATAAAAATAGTTGCTGCATCTGCTGATTTTTTATCTTTTTTAACTTTCACACGCTCCATTCTTTGATAAGGAGCAATAAAGTTTTTATCCAATGCCAGAGCTTCTTTTGGCAATTTCAAACTATCGAGAATTCTATTTTCAATTTGATAAATTAACGAAGGTCGCACCCAGCTTTTTTCAACGTGATCTTTCACCATCGCCATTTCGATAAATCCGCTATCAATTGCTGCAAGCAAATCTTGCATCCAAATTTTGCACAGGGGATTTTTCACACTAACCCAAGGTTGAGTATCCATGTCAGTGTAATGAATTAAAGCACTCTCGCCTTCTTTATGCCATTCTAAACAATTCCAACTATGATGAATTTTTACGCCGATATTTTTTGCAACGCGCATTTCTTTCATCAAACTATGATAGTTGAGTTCACCACTATCAAGCATCGCAACAATATCGTTCACTGACCATTTTAACTGATTACAATCAAGAAGCATCACACTGAATTGTAAATCTCGATTCGCTTCGTCTTTTTGTTTAACCGTCAGAAGATCATTTCCACCCATCGGCAAATTCCATAATTGCCTGATGTCTTTTAAAACCTGCATATCGGAATCAACGTAAATCGCCTTTCCGGCAAAATTATTTAATTGTGGGATGGTAAATCTTTGGAAAGAAAAAGGCGTGCGCTGTCTGTTTTCAGGGTTTTGCGGAATGCCGTATTTTATATCAGCTTTGTGAAGTGGAAAAACTTCAACTGCAACTTTAGTTCTTTTTTTGATCGAATATTCCAAAACTTTTACTGACAACATCTGCTCTTCCTGCGAACCAACATAAACTTTCACCGGATATTGCGCATTAATCGGCGAGTATATTAAATCAAATTTTCCAATCGTATTGGCAATTTCATCGAATTGAATATCGAAAGAAGTGCGACCATTTGCTAATAAAGTATCGGTTTGAAAATTATTGTCATAAGAGCTGCCACCGTCAATTCCCACCGAATAAATTTCTTTTATGCCAAACATTCCCAGTAAATAAAATGGCACTTCGGCGCTGAAATATTTCACCTGAACATCTTCGTAATTTAACCTTTCACGATTCTTATCGTTAAGGAAAAGATCTTTCTTTAAGTGATTATACCAAAATAATCTTTTCTCATCTGAGAGTTTTTTGAGCGTCTCATTTTTTTCGACCAGATCTTTAATTGTAACTTCGGTGGCTTTGTTGCCAAAATGAGGGTTGATCGGCATTACCAGATATTTCACCTTTTTGTAAATATCTTCAGCACAGGATTCAAAAACATCAAAATCAATTAGGTGAACTATGTCGAACGCATCGAGTTTTTTAATAACGTGATTGAGTCCAAAAGTATAAAATTTATCTAACTTCAAATCATCTATCTTACTAAAGCTGGGACCTTTCCCCACAATAAGCCAAGGTTTATCTTTGAATTTTCCAGAAAGAAGCTCGCTGACATGTTTCATAATTTATCCCATTATTTTGGAAAATAACACGCACCATTTCTTCGCGATAATTTCGATCGAATATTTAGCGAGTATTATTTCTTTGGCTTTTTTAATTCTTTGATTTTTTTGACTCTTATCTTTTTTAGCTTCGATTACCGCCTTCAATCCATTTTCCCAATCATCAAGAAAACAACAATCTTTGAACTCTTCGTAGCTTGGAATTGAATCCGCGAGAACATCAATTCCACAAGTCAAAGACTGAATTAAGCGATTACCAGTTTTGCAAATTGTAAAAGGATCTTTTGTGATCGGAATAAGTGCTGCATCTTGATGTTTTAAAATCGCAATAAAAGTTGCCGCTTCCCATTTGAAATATTGAGTTTTTTTAACATCCCATTTCGAAATGATGTCGCGATATAAAAGTTTATCATTACTTACAATAGTAAGGCAAATCGGATAGTTCTTATTATAACTTTCGATCAAATCTTTAATTTTTAACAAAGTTGTCATTCCACATTCCGAATTTCTAGAAGTGGCATTACCAAACCAAACTAACCTGACCATTCGTGAAGAAAGTTTTTTATATTTCAAAAACTTCAGCCATCTGATCACATCTTTTTTTGGCTTATGGGTGCTTACTAATTTTTCTTCGAAAGAATCTTCAATAACGGTGATTTTATTTCGCGATTCAGGAATATTTTCTAAAACAACTGCATGTAAGGCTTTACTTGAGAGTATAACAATATCAGAAATCTCGATCATCTTTTTAATTTGGATCTGAAAATCTTGGTACGACTGCAGATCGCTCGGATTGTAAAAATAATTATCACATAAATCGAAGCAGATTTTTTTACCTTCTGCTTTCAATCTTTGCGCCAAAATATAATTTTTTAAATCAAACATTTTGCAGAAAATCACCAACTCATATTCGGCACGATTTTTTTCTTCATAGGATTCCAGAGTCGGCCTGATTTTATTCTTTCCAAAATACTCTAAAACATTGTAACCCCTTATACGAGAAGACGCAACGCGCAGATCTTTATTATGAATTAAGGCAACTTTTTTCCCCGATTCATATTTAGGAATTATCACACTATTTCGAGCATGAATCAAACTTTTATAATCAATTCCCAATCGCACTAAATTATCCAAATCACTTTGGCTATTTGTGGAATTGAATAAAAAATCGACTGCAAATGATTTATGTTTTGCCGACAGATTTAAACATCTTTTTGCTACAGAGATAGCTATGTCTTCAATTCTATCGCATGGTAGTTCCGGAAAAATTTTATGAAATTCTTCAACCGATGAAATATTTAAATAATTTCCGAGTACTTTTTTAAATTCAAAAACTGAGACAAGACGATTATTTTGCTGACAACTTGTTGAATCTTTGCTGATGCGGAAAGCAGTCAGATTTTCTTCTAAAATAAAAATTTCAGTTTCTTTGCAAATACGAATCCACATATCAAGATCTTGCATGATAGTGTAAGATGGATCGAAGGTACCAACATTTTCGTAAACTGATTTACGAACCATTGACGAAGGATAGCACAAACAATTCGAATTATAGAAAAAGAAGCCCAACCAAGCATATCGGCTTTGGTTTTGCTGCTGATCCATTTTTAAATAATATGAATGTTTTGGATCTTTAAAAGGCTGATCTTTGTCATCAACTAACTGCGCTCGAGTGAAAACTGCACCATATTCAGGATTGGCATCAAGAAATTCGACCTGTTTAGATAATTTGTTTTTGCTGTAGAAAAGGTCGTCAGAATTGAAGTGAGCAATATATTCTCCACGCGCGGTTTCGATGCCTTTATTGACAGTTCTGACCATGCCGAGATTTTTCTCGTTTTTGATAAATCTAATTCTGCTATCAGAAAATTTTTGAACAATTTCTTCAGAATTATCACTCGAACAATCGTCGATAATAACTAATTCAAAATCTTCAAAATCCTGCATCAATACGCTATCAATAGCCTTACCGATATATTTAGCATGATTGTAAGAAGTTAAAACAACTGAGATTTTTGGTTTAGTTACCATGATTCACAACAAAAAAAATACTTTTAGAGGGATTTAGACAATCATTAGTAAAGACTATCAGCGTGCGATACCGTTTTTTTTGAATGCTCCCAGACCAATAAAAAATGAAAAAGCACCAGAAGCAGAGCCAAGATTGGCAAACACTTTTTCACTATTAAAAGTTAACATAGAGAACACTGCTTTAACAAAATAAACCAGTGCAAATTTTAATGATGATTTTTTGGCTCTGAAATTACCTTTCTGAATTTTTTTCCAATAAAATTTTGACCAAGATAGATGCCAACTTTTTTTGTAAATACATCTAAAAGAAACTTCAGCAGATGAACCACCACCCATGTGAAATGCTTTAGCTTCAGGAACAATCATACTTTTATAACCATTGTCTCTGATTCGTTTACAAAGCTCATCATCTTCGTAATATAAAAATATTTTTTCGTCAAAAAATCCGATTTTTTGCAAGATCGACATTCTTAAAAATAAGGCCGCACCAACGATAAATCGCACCGAATAATTGCCGTCAATTTTTTCCCAATAACAATCTTTGATGTGTTTAAAGTCTTTTTCCATGTGGGCTAACTTGGCGCCGTACTCTTCTTTCTGCAAAGGATATTGTCTAAGAACTACCGGACCAGCATTAGCGACGGTTGGATTTTTTTTCATCTCTTCCAAAACGATTTCAATATCGTTTTCAGAAATAATCGAATCCGGATTTAAAATCAGCGCGAATTCAGTCTCAATCTGCTTCAAAGCAATATTATTTCCGCCACCATATCCGAAATTTTTATCTAATTTTAGAATTTTTGCTTGAGGGAAATTATTTCTCACCACCTCAACGCTGTCATCTTTACTGGCGTTATCAACCACCAACACTTCATATTTATCAAAATTAAAACCACTCAAACAGCTTTTGATAATATGCGAACTATTATAGGAAAGAATGATGATCGTAAGATTTTTCTGTTTATCCATATCAAGCGCCTCAATTAAATTATTCCACCGTCACCGACTTCGCCAAATTTCTTGGCTGATCAACATCGCTTCC
>CAYSUM010000039.1:0-6038 GCA_964434225.1 uncultured Rhizobium sp. | reverse complement strand
AGATTTAATAGAATTGGCGTAATCACCTGAAATACTCTCAAAAGCGAATTGGATCTTGTCTAGTGTAACCCCTTCCTTCGCTTGCCATTTCTTGGTGTTTTGGTTGTAGGTTGCAACTAAAGAAGTGGCGATTCGAGATCGAATAGAATTGGCGTAATCACCTGAAATACTCTCAAAAACGGATTGGATCTCGTCTAGTGTAACCCCTTGCTTCACTTGCCATTGATTGGTGTTTTGGTCGTAGGTTGCAACAAAAGAAGTGGCGATTTGAGATTGAATAGAACTGGCGTTATAGCTTAAGATGTTCTTAAAAGCGAATCGGATCTCGTCTAGTGTAACCCCTTGCTTCACTTGCCATTGATTGGTGTTTTGGTCGTAGGTTGCAACAAAAGAAGTGGCGATTTGAGATTGAATAGAACTGGCGTTATAGCTTAAGATGTTCTTAAAAGCGAATCGGATCTCGTCTAGTGTAACCCCTTCCTTCGCTTGCCATTTCTTGGTGTTTTGGTTGTAGGTTGCAACAAAAGAAGCGAAGATGTCGAACTTAACATTGTTATCCTCATCTACAAGAAGTTCAGCAGCGCATTGCGCATCTTCCAAGCTCTTGTTATCTAAAGAGCTAAACCACTTTTTAACAACCGCCAGCGCATTTAGGTGGCCTGTTGAAAAATGACCAGAAATTGCTAGCAACTCATCTCTGGTTTTTGGACTTTTAAGCCAAAGATTCATCCAGTAATCAACGATCGCTTTTATATTTTCCTGATTGTCCTGACTTTGAAAGTGCGACAATGTAAACACAAAATCTTCAACGCTTGGATGTTGATTAATCCATTCAATAGCAATGTCGAGAAGGTTATTATTGTCAATAGCAACAACGCCTCTGGCGAGTTGAAGTTTGAATTTTAACGCTAGTCTTTCGGTCTCTGAACTCATAATTGCTTCTTAATAATTGAACTTAAGGAACCTCTAAAAAAACCGTCATTTGAGTTTTATGTAAGTTGCTGATTTTAAGAATCGGCAAACTCTTCAAAGACCTTGACGGGACGCGGTTTTTAAACTTAGTGTTATTTCTTCAATTTTTTAACAATTTGCTCGCAAGCATTGTCAGAAGTGATGCCGAAATGTTTGAATAGATCTTCGGCTTTGCCAGAGGCGCCGAAATTATTCATGCCAATGAAGATTCCGTCGTTGCCGATGTAGCGGTGCCAGCCTTGGGAGAGGGCGGCTTCGATGGCGATGCGTAATGTGGAATTGTTGCCCAAGACTTCGGATTTGTAAGACTCAGATTGAGCATCAAAAATTTCTTGGCATGGCATTGAAACAATGCGGGCATCGATATTTTTTGCGGCAAGTTTGGTTTGAGTCTCAATGGCGACAGAAACTTCAGAACCTGTCGCGATAATTACCACGTCTGGATTGGCGGATTTGCTGGCGGAAATAACGTAAGCACCTTTTTTGGTGTTGGGATTATTTGCTGGACTTAAAAATGGTAAATTTTGTCTGGTTAAAATAATCGCAGAAGGCGTTGATTTGGCTTTCAGAGCAGCTTCGTAAGCTTCAGCGGTTTCTTTGGTGTCGCACGGTCGAAACACATTTAAGTTTGGAATAGCACGCAGCATTGCCAAATGTTCAATTGGTTGATGCGTTGGACCATCTTCGCCAACACCGATTGAATCGTGAGTGAAGACATAAATGACGCGAAGTTGCATCAAAGCCGAAAGGCGAATTCCGGGTTTTAAATAGTCAGAAAAAACCAAGAAAGTTCCGGCGTAAGGTAAAAATCCACCGTGTAAAGTGATGCCGTTCATCAAGGCTGACATCGCGTGTTCTCTGATTCCATAGTGGATATAACGCTCAGAGAAATTATTTTTATCGATGGCTTTTGTTAAAGCAGTTTTGGTTAAAACCGAACCGGTTAAATCTGCGGAGCCGCCGATTAATTCTGGTAATTCGGCAGTTAAAAATTCTAACGCAACTTGCGAAGATTTGCGTGTGGCTTGAGTAGTTTTTTCAGCTGCAATTTTTTCAATTAGAGCGTTTAATTTTACGTCGAAATCTTTTGGCAAATCGTGATTCAAAACTCTTTTAAGTTCTTCAGCTTTTGTGGCGTCGAACTTAGCGAATTCTGCTTCCCAATTTTTTGAAATTTCCGCTGATCTTTTTCCCGCATCGAGCCATTTATTTTTTAAATCTTGTGGAATTTCGAAGGCTTCGTGCTTCCAATTTAAAGCTTCGCGGGTTTTTTTGGTTTCGTCAGCGCCAAGCGGTGAACCGTGAGATTTTTCGGAGCCAGATTTATTTGGCGAGCCGTAAGCGATTGTAGTTTTGCAATCGATCAAAACAGGACGATTGGAATTTTGCGCTTCCTTTAATGCGGCACGGATTTCGTCAAAATTATGTCCGTCAACTTGTAAAACCTTCCAGCTACAGGCTTCGAAACGCATTTTCATATTTTCGCAAGTTGTAAGTGCGGTGTCGCCGTCAATTGAAATTGAGTTATTATCCCAAAGAACGATGAGATTTTTTAGGGCTAAATTTCCAGCAATTGAAATCGCTTCTTGGCTGATTCCTTCCATCAAACAACCGTCTCCGGCGATGCAATAAGTTTTGTGATTAATTAATTTTCTACCCATGCGTGCAGCAAGCATTTCTTCAGCAAGAGCCATTCCAACTGCATTGGCGATGCCTTGACCCAAAGGACCGGTTGTGGTCTCAATTCCTTCAATGTGACCAAATTCTGGATGTCCAGCGCACTTAGAGCCAAGCTGGCGGAAGTTTTTAATATCTTCAATGGTGATGTCTTGGTAACCAGTGAGATATAATAATGAGTAGATCAACATCGATCCGTGACCGGCGGATAAAACAAAACGATCACGGTCAATCCAATGTGGATTTGCGGCGTCAAATTTTAAAAATTCAGTAAAAAGAATTGTTGCGACATCGGCCATTCCCATCGGCATTCCCGGATGTCCAGAATTAGATTTTTCGACAGCGTCAATTGACAGGAATCTAATGCAATTAGCCATTTCGCGGGCTAATTGGGGATCGTTTTGTTTCATGTTTTTTGTGAGACTTTTAGTGAGGAGATCTTGGTTGCTTTTTAGTGGCACTTTATAGAAATTAACCCGAGCATTTTGTTAATGCAAATTAAAATCCCTGCTAAAAAACGGGTTCGTAAAACACCAGAATTCATCAAACTAAAATTCAAAAACATATCCAAAATGTTAATTCAACAAATGAAAAATCCTGCTGGTGCTTATTTTCCGTTGGTAAAATTATTGCCAAACATTGTCACTTTGGCAGCTTTGTGTATTGGTTTATCTGCAATTCGTTTTGCCATTCATTTTCAATTTATCCAAGCTGTTGGCTTTCTTTTGCTGGCGGGATTTATGGACGGAATTGACGGCAGGTTGGCGCGCTTCTTCAATTCATCAAGCGACTTTGGAGCGCAACTTGATTCACTTGTTGACTTCATCAACTTTGGCATTGTTCCTGGTTTTATTATTTATATGTGGATTGGAACTTATGACAATGTTTACGGACTTGACTGGGCTTTAGTATTATTCTTTGCGGTTTGCAGCGCAATTCGTTTGGCACGTTTCAATGTTGATCAAACCAAAGAAGTAAAAAATCCGGTTTTAGAAAAATATTTTTTCAAAGGAATTCCAGCCCCGTGCGGAGCCGCAATGGCAACACTTCCGATGGTTTTATTTTTTGAATTTGGCGACGGTTTTTACACCGATCCGATTCTTGTAATTAACTATGTTGCAATCTTGGCGGTCTTGATGGCCAGCCGCATCCCAACAATTTCAATCAAAAAAATCCCCATCAAAAATGAATATGTTTATCTGACATTATTAATTTTGGGTTCAATCATCATTGGCCTTTTGATCAAGCCGTGGTTGGCTTTGGCGGTGATTGGAATTACTTACGGATTATCAATTCCAGTGACAACTTTCTTTTTTGTCAAAATCGAATTGGCTAACCTTAACAACAACAGGAATAACAATGGCTAAAAAAATTCTGATTCTAAATGGTCCCAATCTTAATCTTTTGCATAAACGAGATAAAGAAATTTACGGCGACTCCTCGTTGCAAAAAATCGAAACTGATTGTCAGACTTTAGCCAAAGAATTGGGTTTGGAGATTGAATTTAAGCAATCAAATAATGAAGGCCGTTTGGTTGATTTTATTCAGGATGCGATCGATAATTTTGACGGAATCATAATTAACGCCGCAGCTTATACGCACACTTCTATCGCCATTCGCGACGCTTTGGAAATGTTTCCAAAACCAAAAATTGAACTGCATATTTCTAACATTTTTAAACGCGAAGAATTTCGTCAAAATTCTTTTTTAAGCGATGTTGTCACTGCGGTAATTTCTGGTTTGGGAGTTGACGGTTACACAATTTCTTTGTTCGCAATTAATAATCTTCTTGATCGTAAATAGTTAAATGTTGCCTCTAAAAATTTTCGAAATTTCTAAATCTTTTAACAATAAAACCGTTCTCGAAAAAGTTAGTTTTGACGTGAAGAGCAACGAAATTTTCGGTTTTATCGGTTTGAACGGAGTTGGTAAAACCACGCTGATTAAAATTATGCTCGACCTTTTAGATCAAGAAAATGGCGAGATCGAAATCTTCGGCGTGTCGCGTCTTTTGCCAGAATCCAGAAAGAAACTTTGCTACTTGCCAGAAAAATTCCAGCCTTCACTTCATCTTAAAGGTGAAGAATTTTTGACCTTCGTTTTAGATTTTTACGGTAAAAAATATGATGCCCAAAAAGCGCGCGCAATCTGCGAAAATTTGGATTTGCGCTTCGAAGTTTTAAAACAAAAAGTCACAAAATATTCCAAAGGCATGACACAAAAACTTGGTCTTTTGGCAGTATTTTTGTCGGAAGCAGATTTGGTAGTTTTGGATGAACCAATGTCTGGCCTTGATCCGAAAGCACGCATCGCTTTGAAGAAAGAATTAATCGCTTATAAAAATTCCGGAAAAACCATTTTCTTTTCGTCGCATATTTTGTCAGATATGGATGAAATTTGCAGTTCGATTGCGGTTTTAAATGAGACAAAAATTGTGTATGAAGGAACTCCTCAAGGCTTTAAAGACAAGCATTCGGAAGATAGTTTGGATAGGGCATTTTTGAAAGAAATTAAGGCTTTGTAATGGAAAAAAACTCAAAAATTTACATCGCCGGACATCGCGGAATGGTTGGTTCGGCAATTAAGCGGGAGCTTGAGAAGCAAGATTATAGCAACGTCATCACCAAAACTCGTGCCGAACTTGATTTACTTAATCAACAAGCTGTCACCGATTTTTTTGCCGCCGAAAAACCCGAATTCGTTTTTCTTGCCGCTGCAAAAGTTGGCGGCATCGAAGCCAATCGCAGCAAGATCGCAGACTTTACTTACGAAAATTTGCAAATTCAAAATCACATCATTCACAATTCGCATTTGGTTGGCGTAAAACGTTTGGTTTTTTTGGGTAGTTCTTGCATTTATCCACGTCTAGCGCCGCAACCGATTAAAGAAGAATATCTTTTAACCGGTGCTCTTGAGCCAACAAATTACGGCTACGCGATTGCAAAAATCGCCGGCGTAAAAATGTGCGAAGCTTATCGCGATCAATATGGTTGCGATTTTGTGCCAATTATGCCGACAAATCTTTATGGTATTAATGACAATTTCGACTTACAAAATTCTCACGTTTTGCCAGCTTTAATTCGTAAATTTCACGAAGCAAAAATCGCCGGACAAAATTCCGTCGAAATTTGGGGCACGGGAACGCCTAAGCGCGAATTTCTTTATGTTGATGATTTAGCCGAAGCTTCAATTTTCGTAATGCAAAATAAAAACGTCACGGGCCTTACAAACATCGGCACTGGCGAAGATGTAACAATTCGTGAACTCGCAGAATTAGTCAAAAAAATTACCGAATTTAAAGGTGGGTTAACCTTCAACACCTCCAAACCCGACGGCACTCCGCGCAAATGCATGGACGTTTCCAAAATCAATTCTTTGGGCTGGAAAGC
>CAYSUM010000038.1:2351-6412 GCA_964434225.1 uncultured Rhizobium sp. | reverse complement strand
CATAACAAACCAGGAACTGTTGGAAGGTTAATGCCGGGAGTCAAATCTAAGTTTGAAGAAATCCCTGGAATTACGGACGGCAAAAAACTTTTGGTAAGCGGACCAAATATTATGAAAGGATATTTGTTATCCTCAAATCCGGGAATCATCACGCCTCTGAAAGACGGTTGGTACGACACTGGCGACATCGTTGCAATTGACGACAAAGGCTACATTTCAATCAAAGGCCGCGCCAAACGCTTTGCCAAAATTGCTGGCGAAATGGTTTCTCTAACAGCAACTGAAGTTAACATCGCCAAAATCGATCCAAAATCAGCGCATGCAATTGTGGCAATTCCGGATTCTAAAAAAGGCGAACTGTTAGTTTTGATGACAACAAGCCAAACCTTGAAACGCGCTGATATTTCTGCTTACTTCAAAGAAAAGCAAATCACTGAATTGTCGGTGCCGAAAGAAATTATTGTTGTTGAAAAGCTGCCACTACTTGGAACTGGGAAGGTTGATTATGTTGCTGTTAAGGAACTGGTGAACAAGGAGTAAATTTATGAAAACAATCATTCTTCTAATTACCTTTGTAATTACACTCACCAATTGCAGTGGAGTGCTTTATCATCCAACCAACTTTAATTACGCAAATATTAAGTCTCTTCCTTACAAACCGGAAGAATTAGTGATATATCAGGATCTTGAAGAAAACAAAAGATTAACAGCTTGGCATTTCAGAGCGCCAACCGATCCTAAAGCCATCATCATATTATTTCATGGCAATGCTCAGAATTTATCTTCACATTTTTACTCGATGTATTGGGCAGTTGATGAGGGATATGATTTATTTGTTTTTGATTATCCAGGTTATGGAGCAAGCTTAGGTAAACCATCTCCCAAAAATACGGTAGAGTCCGGAACTATTGCGATTGAATATGTTCGTAAAAAATGGCCTAATAAACCTTACATTATAGTTGGTCAAAGTTTGGGTGGAGCTATTGCAACACGCACTGTAGCTGATCTATCTGATCGTCATGGTTTATGCGCCATGGTGATTGACTCCTCTTTTCTCTCTTACAAAGAAATAGGTCGCGATGCCTTATCTCGTAATAAGATAACTTGGCCATTTCAATGGCTAAGCTACTTACTTCTTAGCGATAAATATGCTCCTAGAAAGGATATCAAAAAAATTAGTCCAATTCCATTGTTTGTGATACATCGTCGTGATGATCCGGTGATTCCTATAAAATTTGGGGAAGAAATTTATCAAACAGCAAATGAGCCAAAAGAATTCTTAGCCTTAAATGGAGAAGGACATGTGAATGCTTTTACATCAAATGACAAATCTGCCAATCAGCAGAAATTAATGACTTTCTTACAAAAGTGTCATTAAGCGAATTAAAAAAATCTTATTAAAAAATCCTAATTTTATGAAGTTCACCAAAATTAAAACCTTTCTACTATCTACTATTCTTATAATTTTTTGTTGTAGTTTTACTAAACTAGGCGGCAATTTCGCTGGTCAACCCGAAGAACTGGAAAAAAATATTAGCGATGGAGCAAAGAAGCTGATTGAAAGTGCTTATGCAGATGTTGATCCACAAAATCTGCACGATCATCACGTTCATCTTGTTGGTATTGATGAAAAAGTTGGCACCAAAGTTAATCCAAAAATGCTGTCATGGTTTCATCCGCTTCACAGAATCAAAACTCAAATTTATTTAAGCGCCGCTGGAGTTGATGATATAAAAAATGCTAACGCTGAATATATTGATCGCCTGGTTAGACTGATTAAGAGTAACAAAAATCACGGCAAATTTCATATCCTGGCTTTTGATCATCACTACAATTCCGATGGAACTATTAACAATGCCAAAAGCGAATTTTACGTTTCCAACGATTACATGTTTGGGGTTTATGAAAAATATCCCGATATTTTTATTCCTGTAATTTCCATCCATCCATATCGCAAAGATGCAGTTCAAGAATTAGAAAAATGGGCAAAAAAAGGTGTTAGGTGGATTAAGTGGTTACCAAACGCCCAAGGCATCAATGCTTCAGATCCACGAATTGATGAATACTATAAAATGATGAAAAAGCATGACATGATTTTGCTAACTCATGTTGGAGAGGAACAAGCAGTTGAGGCCGAAGAGGATCAAAAGTTAGGAAATCCTTTATTATTTAGACGACCACTTGATATGGGAGTGAAAGTTGTGATGGCACATTGCGCTAGTCTTGGCAGTGATGAAGATTTAGATAATGGAAATAAAAAAATTCCAAGTTTTGAACTCTTCATGCGCCTGATGAATGAGAAAAAATATGACGGTCTGCTTTATGGAGAAATCTCGGCAACAACACAATTCAATCGCTTGCCAACTCCAATTCTCACTCTTTTAGAAAATCCCAATTTACACAGAAGATTAGTCAATGGCAGCGACTATCCTTTGCCTGCAATTAATGTAATTATTCAAACAAAATCCTTGGTAAAATATGGCATGATTACCAAACAAGAACGCAAATATTTGAACGAGATTTATCAATATAACCCGCTGCTTTTCGACTATGTTTTGAAACGTACAATTCGTCACCCAAAAACTGGAGCTAAATTTGATTTAGTGGTTTTTGAGGAAATCAATAAAAGTCAAAAATCTAACCATCCCTAGTTAACTCTACTCAGAATAGAAATTCTTTTTTTAAATCAATCTGGGATTGGTAGAGTAATTTTTTCAATGCAGAGATATTAAATTTAAAGTCGAAATTGACTGTATCGCCACACAAAATCCACCAAACCCAAAACCCACACCACAAATGAATAACCATTTACTCACTTAACTAAAGTATTATCCTGATAAGGATTTTTAGACAGTTCTTCTAAAATCTTAGTCAGCTCCGATTTCAAAATATTGTTTATTTCAAAAATGCTGGTTTTGCCAACTAACTGCGGAGCAATGTGATCTGGCATGTTAAGGAGGCGATCTCTTACTCTTCTTGCTGCGTTAAAAGCGGATATTTTAACTTCCTCAATTGGGATAAGTTTTCCTGATTCTCTTTCAAATTGAAGCTGAGTTAATTTGGCGTTGTAATCTTCTCTGATGGCGCGGCTGCGGTGATAGGATATTTTGGCATCACTGCTGTTATTGTCTGCTGAATTTCTTTGTTTTGCTGGGTTGGTGTTTTCAAACCACTGCGCATCAGCTAATTTCTGATCCAATTTCTTATTCTGATTTAGGGTAATTCTACCAGTTTTTATAGCCTTTCTGACGGCGACTACAGAGACTTCACGATGCTCGGCATATTCTTTTATTGAGAGCTCAAATGCATCTTGTTTGAGTTTGGATTTTTTTGAACTTTTGTTTTGTGAATCATTGGTTGGCATAGATTTAGACAATTTTTGTTATTAAAAAAGAAACCCAAAAACAAAACCTGACTGTAGAAAAATCCTGCGGTTGCGCGTTACCCGCGAGAAAAATTTCGTCAAAGTACCTTTTTGTTTTTTGGTTATTGCATCCCATACCCATACTATGGGGCGTTTTCACCCCCCATAGTATATGGGGTTTACAACTACAGAACTTAGTTAAGACAGCCAAAGGCAGTAATATCAGAAGTTCTGCGCTGCAAAACTTAATTTTTTTACTTAGTTCTTTTCGGATAACTGCCGAACTTGAAAATAAGCAGTAAACAAAAGCCTCGGCTCAACTTTGCAAAACTAAGTTCCGCACGATGCTGTTAATCTTTGCCCAACTTGTGCAAATAAAGAATCGGCAAGAAATATGTTATCACAAACCCTTGCTTAACCTAAGTTCGGTAATTCTGTACCCTTATAAATAGCGAGTTCGGCTTTAAGTTCCGCAATTTGATTGCTCGCAAAACACTATTCATTTTCTTCCCCTCTTTCTTCATCTTCACAATTCCAAATCACCTGATTATCCGTTATTTCCATAGTATTTCCGGTGTTTGGGCATTTGAAATGAGTCGGCAAAACTTCTTGCGGTGCGTCGTCACCAAAAGGAAATTCCATCCCTTTAACGCAAACGATGCCGAATTTTGAAGTTGAGGTTTGAAGCTTAAACTTC
>CAYSUM010000038.1:0-2251 GCA_964434225.1 uncultured Rhizobium sp. | reverse complement strand
CCGCTAAGTGCTTGGAACGGATCTTCTTCAACATCCTTCTTTCTAATTTTTTTAGTGTGATGACAAAGAATAATTCCAGAATTGCTATTAACCAAAGTGCGCAGCTTTTCGACGCGATTTTGTAAGAAAAACAACATCGAACTATTGTCGTTTTCGCTGCTGTTTTCGCCTCCGTCAAAAACATTACGAATTGGGTCAATGCAGATAATATCTGGTCCGCCATTAGGAAAATCCTGCGAAATAGCTTTTTGCAACGCGGCAATTCCTTCATCATTTAAAATCATGTAAAGCTGCGAAGTGATGATAAGGTTTTTTGAGGCTTTCAAAAAAGTTTCTTCAGAAATTTTCAGTTTTTCTATTCGCTCCCGTAAGTAGAAATATCCGATTTCAGTTTGCAGATAGAAAATTTTGAGCGGATGTGGCGGCTTCAAACCAAGAAAGCTTTCACCAGCTGCCATATGAGTTAGGAAATTGATTAAGAAATCGCTTTTACCAACTTTTGGAGCGCCGCCAATAAGCAGCATTCCAGAAGGAGTTAAAAGCCTTGGAGCAATAATATCATCAGGCATCGGGCGTTTGTCATTTCTGAATTCTTCAAGTGAATTTCTCGGAATTTTTATTTCACTGCTTTGAGCTGATTCTAAAAACTTACTGATATCAAAATTCTCCAACACCGCATCGGCAGCGTCCCATTTGGCTGGTTTATCTTTGGGAGGAGTTAAGATTGAAATAAATGAAGCAATTCCTGCAAGATGAGCGCAAACTTTTTTGCCATAATCAATTCCTGCTGAATCATTATCTGGCCAAATAATCACCTCTTTCCCAAAAAGCGGTGACCAGTCAGTTTTATTGATTGGGGCATTTGCGCCAAACATTGCGGTTGTTGCAACAAAACCTTTTTTTATAAGCCGATCAGCAGATTTTTCGCCTTCAACCAGAATCACTTTTTTGGCATGTAAAATTTCTGGAATGTTGTAAAGCGGCCGTGGATTCGGTGATTTGGCTTTACGGTTTTTTACATCCCAAACCCGAAATTCTTTGCCGTTTTCGGTGTCGTAACGATAAACACAGGCGATTAACTTTCCTTGTCCATCAAGGTAATCCCATTTAGCTGTTGGTTTTTCGAGATCTTTTTGCGAAGCAAAATCAGATATTCGATTTTTTTGAACATATGAAGGATTGCCAATCCAGTCACCAATATCCATCAAAACTTCGCCAAATTCTGATTTGCCAAAACCACGAGCTCGTTCCCATAAACTGAAAATATCACCACCTTCATTTTCGGCAAAATCAAACCACTTTCCCTGATTTTCTCCTTTCAGATCGACAATCAAACTTTTGCCTGATTCTCCGTTGGCACTGCCTATGTGAAAGCGGTGGTTATTAATATGACCTTTAGGGAAAAGATAAAAGAGAGCTTCTTTAACAGAATTGAGCAATTGCGCCCTGATTGCCTCTTTATCAAGTTTTTTTGGCAGATCTCCCTGATTTTCTGCGCTATTAAAATCTAACATGTTCTCAAGAATTATCGGTAATTTTTAGGGAATTTCGCGCTATGCTTGATTTCTCGCGATTCGAGCCATTGATCAAAGGACGCTTTGGAATAAACTATAACCCTGCCAAATTTTGTTTTCGGTGGCACCTTGTTTCTTCTGTGGCAATGATCTACGCGCAATGTGGAAACGCTTTTCCCCAAAAATGCGGCCATTTCTTCTTCGCTATAATAGCCTGGTGGAGTGGTAATTTTAGTCATTTTCACCTCCTATTTTTTCAAATAAGATTGTGTTAATGCCATGTAAACACAGGCTTGTTTCTAGTTTTTTGTTTCGATTTTTCATTGTTGTCCTCACATAGTTTTTAAAAATGTGAGCCAAAGTTAAAAAATGGGGGGTATGGAAATCGGTATGCCAGCCGTATTAAAATCGGTATTAATTTTCATACGCTTTTCCATACGGCTTTTTATACGCCTCGGAAAATCAGACAAAATCGACAGTATGAGAACGGTGTCGTAGCATGGCGGCAAGGGTAATCGCGAGTAATTTTGGCAATTGCGATTGGAACGAAGGGAATATCAGCAGATTTCGATAAAGATGAGAACAGCACGAACCAACTCTTATTTCGCCTATAAACGCTTAAGAATTTTGATTGTGAAATTCAGATTGGGGAAAAGAGAGAATCACGGACACCAGACGGACACCAAATAAAAACCAAATTTTAGAAAATCGTACCAACCCTTTAAGGGAGATGGTGG
>CAYSUM010000037.1:0-6551 GCA_964434225.1 uncultured Rhizobium sp. | reverse complement strand
ATTTAGCTGATCATCGCTAGAATTTTCATCATAAATTATTTTGTAAGAGCTTACGATTTTTAAAAAATCTTCATTACCATCTTCCAGATTAAACTTTTCTTTGATACGCAACAAATCTTTTGCCATTGCTTCAAGCGAGATAAATGAAGCAATCTTTTGCCACATTTCATCTTCATTTGAGTCAAGAAATTCGGCTGCTTTTTTATTAAAGCTTTTTAGCTCTTCTGAGCCGTAGGTGGTTTCTGTTACGTTAAGACTTCTGTGCATCGTACTTGCAGTTCCTAACGATTGAGCAGTTTCTTTATTAGCAATATCAAAAACAACATCCTGAAACTTTTCTGGGTTATTAATCGCTTCTAAAAGATTTCCAGTAACTTCTTTGGATGCGCTTTCAGGTTTATATTTATATTGTTGATCTTCCAATTTTGCAAAATCAACCCCGAGATAATTTTGCAGAATTCCCAAAACCACTTGATATCTTCTTGGTGTTCTTGAGGTTTCAAAACCTTCTTTGAATTCATTTATTAAGTTTTTCTGCCCTCCCAGATGTTCTTCTTCTGTGGAGGTTTCGTTAGAAGTTTCTTCGACAATACTCGGTAACTTGCTTTTGGGATTCTCAAATTCTGGGAAATTTATTTCTTCCTGTGCAATGTCATTAATTGCTTTGTCTATTTTTGTTTCTATTTCTTTTAGAAATTTATTTTGTTCTGTTCTGTTTTTTGTTTCTATGTAACAAATCTCAATATTGTCGAAATGTTGATGATTGTTTTTGATAGATTTAGCAATGGCTGTTGATGCGTTATCTTTTGAGTACTGAAAAATGCCAACCGAAAGAACCGGCAAAGCTATTGTTTTTATTCTTCTTTTTTTGGCCTCATCAAAAATTTTATTATATACTGCTTCCATAGCTTCAATTGACTCACCTTTATGGGGGCCAACGGCGTGGATAATTATTTTATTTTGTAATTTTGAATTCTCTTTAGCACCCGCAATATTTCTTAAATCAACAACCGCAACTTCACCTTTTTTTAGAACTCCATTTTCTGATCGCTCTTTATTCTGTTCAACTAATTGTTGCACAAAAAAAGCTATACCAAGATCCTCATGAAAAGCACTGCTTAAACCTCCAGCATTTATTCCCATATTCAAATCTTCATTCCCCGCATTTACAATACACGAAGCTGAACTTTCTAAAATATTCTCACCCTTAACCTTGATCTTCTTTCTTGTAATATATTCACCTATCACCTCATTGGCTTTGTTTAGGGCATCTTTTAAACCCATTTGTCCTTCTTTTGGAGAAGAGCCACCCGCATTTCGATTATGCTGAATTTTTTGTGCATCGGCACCGCCCATCGCCGCAATTCCTTTATAAAATTCGTAGGCTTTTATGGTATTTTCTAACAATTTTTTCTTTTTCGGATCTTGCTCTTGCTGCAGATTTGAGTGTACTTCATTAATTTTTTCTTCTATCTTTTCTTGCATTCCCTCAATTTCAACAGAACCAACAACGCTTTTGTCAGAAGCCCAACCGTTTTCATCTTGCGTATAATCGTGTTTGGGATTTTCCCAATTTGGATCCCAAGTTATATCGTTATCTTTTTTGTAGTAACAATATAACGAACCGGGTGTTTTCTTGTCATTAATGATTGCCCAAAATTCTGATCTGTCGTTTAACGGTCTTGGTCTAACTCCAGCTTCAAAAAGACTTTTTTCTATTTCTGTTAATCTTGCTTTCCAAGTTTCTTTATTCGCTGCGGTGTTTTCATATAAAATAATTGCCAGCCTGCCAGAGTCGAGTTTGGCAATTTTTTGATTTGTAAGACCCCATTGTGCTTTGTCATAAAAAAGATTTTTATCCATCAATATTTGAGCTGCTTTTCGCAGATCATCGGGGTGAACTTGGATGTTTATTTTGAATCCAGCTTTTGGATTTGTTTCTCTATTATGCCAAAAGAAATAATCCGAACTTGGTTTTAAATACTCCTCGTAAAGTGACGCTTCTGAATTTATGTTGTTTTTCATCTAAAATTTTAAATGTTTAGGTACTTGATTTGATTAGCCAAATATAAAAATCCCTAAAGTTAAATCAAATCTTCTTTCGCTTTATAATCGCCAAAATCGACACAAATTTTTGTTTCGTCATCGACATATTTTTGCACAAGCGCGTCGGCATTTTGCTGACAAGCGATAATATATTTTTGGCGCAATCTTGTCAGGCCATATTTGCTGTAAATTCCTTTCTTCGAATTGACATTTTTCTCTAACTGTTTTTGCCGTTGCCGAGCTTCATACTCAGCGTCAGCTGTGTCTTCCGATTCAAATAATTCAATATCAGACGCGTCAATTCCAAGAGCAGTGAAGCTGTTATTGTTGTAAAGATCGGCATTGATTTTGGCTTGTTCAATATCTTTTCGTCTTTGATCGTTATCTCTTAAAAATGAATTGGGAAATCTTTCGTAAGCTTGTTTTTGGCAGATGGTTTTTTGCTCGGATTCTTTCTTAAATTTTTTGATGGTGATATCGCTCAAACATCTTCTGGATTGGTCTTGCGCCGCAAAACATAATTTAGAATTTTTCTTGTCGTTAAAGAATTTTAAGCAAGTTGGATAATTAGCTTCAATATCTTTATATCTTTGAGTTTCGCTGTCGATGCGCGCATCAAGCACAAAACTTAAATTGTAGGAACGATTGGGATATTTTAAATAATCATCAACTCCGTAAGGCGGATCAAGCTGTTCGTCGTCGATTAATCTTTTGCGACAAAGTAAATATTCGTCAGTTTTAAAACGGTCAGAAACATCAAAATCGTAACCCAAAGCGACGCATTTTTCATGATCACGCGCGTCAATTCTTTTATTTTCTTTAATAAAAACTGACTCGTGAGCCTGCGAAAAATGCAGCGAAATTTTTGTTACTAAGTCGCTGATTTTGGTGTTGTAATCCAAACTTTTTGCTGAACCAACGTGAGTTTGCAGCTTATATTTCGCCATTGAAAGGCGGCAATGCCAATATAAATCGCCGTTGAAACTTTTATTGGCGGCACCCGAATTTAGATCAAGTGAGTTACAAAATTTATGATCTTCGCGTTCAAGTTTTCTGATTTCTGGATCGCTTGAAAGAAGATATGGCTCTTTTGGCGGAGTTCTGTCGCAAGCAAAAGCAGTGCAAAGAATTGCGATTAAGAAAAATTTTAATGATTTTTTTGGCATCTTGGTAGATTTAGGGGGAAATATTCGTTTGATCTGTCTAAAAATTTGTCTCACTTTTGCAATAAATTTTATAACTTATGTATCTCTTGGTTGGGCTTGGAAATATTGGTCCTGAATATGAGTTAACGCGTCATAATTTCGGCTTTTTGCTGCTTGATCAAATTATTGAAGATTTCGGTTTGGTTGCGCAATCAAAAAAATTTAAGAGTGAAGTTTTTTCTGGCGTGATTGCTGGTAAAAAAATTATCGCGCTTAAGCCGCACACTTTTATGAATCGCTCTGGCATTGCTGTTGCTGAAGCCGCGAGTTTTTATAAAATTGAATCAAAAAATATTTTAGTTTTTCACGACGATCTCGATTTAGCCTTGGGAAAAATAAAAGTGAAAATCGGCGGCGGACATGCTGGTCACAACGGTTTAAAATCTTTGGATGAAATGATTGATAAACATTATATGCGGTTACGTCTTGGAATTGGCAGGCCAGAGAATAAAGAATTTGAAACGGCGGATTATGTTTTGGGGAAATTTAGAAGAGAGGAAATGTTTCTGGTGGAAAAAGTGAATCTAAAAATTTCAGATTTGATTGAGGAGCTACTTGCGGGAAGGGCGGATAATTTTTTGAATAAATTTTATGCCATCCTTTGAAAGGGATTTATATATTTAGTTGGTCATCTCTCCCCGCCGTCATTGCAAGCGCTCTCGCAATGACGGCGTTGAAAATTTAGCTATTTTTCAAAAATTCTTTGTAAGCAGCTTCATCCATTGAACCTTCTAAATCAGAAGGATTGCTCATTTTAACTTTAGCGATCCAGCCTTCATTGTAAGAAGAATTATTCACTAATTCTGGTTGAGAATTTAACGCATCGTTAGCAGCAACAACTTCGCCAGCAACTGGAATATAAACGTCGCTTGCAGATTTTGAAGATTCTACAACAGCAAAAGCATCGTGAACTTTGTAAATATTTCCAACTTTTGGAAGCTCAACATAAACCAATTCGCCTAGAGCTTCAGCGGCATATTCAGTAATTCCAATTGTTGCAATATCGCCTTCAACTTTAATCCATTCGTGGTCTTTAGTAAATTTCATTTTCTCTCCGTGTTTGATTGTTAAAAATTATTTTTTTACCGATTTAGTTTTTGCTGCAACAAAAACTGGTGAAGTAAGAATTGCAGGAATTTCACGATCGCGAACAACCGCGTGAACTTCATCACCAACTTTGACAATGGCGGGGTCAAAATAACCCTGACCGATTGAAACTTTTAAATTTGGTGAAAATCCGCCGCTTGAAAGCACGCCGATTTTTTTACCATCTTTTTTGATTTCAGTGCCTTCGCGCGCAATGCCGCGATCTAATAATTTTACACCGATTCTTTTGCGTTTTACGCCTTCAGCCTTTTCTTTTAAAACTCTCGTCGAGCCGATGAAGCTAGTGTTGCTTTTGCTGACAACCCAACCCAACGCAGCTTCGATTGGTGAAGTTGTGTCGTCCAAATCGTGGCCGTAAAGCGGGTAACCCATTTCTAAACGAAGTGAATCGCGGGCACCAAGGCCGATTGGTTTCACTTCAGACATTGCTGACATTTCTAACCAAAATTTTGCCGCAGCAGAATTTTTGATCGAAACTTCAAAGCCGTCTTCGCCGGTGTAGCCAGTGCGGCCGATGAAAACTTCTTCGCCATTTTTGAATTGGTAAGTTCCAAGATTCATGTAAGGCAATTCGGCCAAGTTTCCCGAAGCTAAGAATCTGTTCAAAACTGCTTCAGCTTTTTCGCCTTGAACCGCGATTAGCGAGCGATCAGCAAGTTCGGTAAAAGAAATTCCCGCTGGTAGATTTTTGCGAATCCAAGCGGCATCTTTTTCTTTGCAGCCCGCATTGAGAACGATGAAAAATTTTGTGTCGGTGATTTTGGTGATTATAAGATCATCAATAATGCCGCCTTCGGGATTGGTTAAAACCGTGTATTTAGCCAGCGCAGGAGTGCTTAAAGAGAAATCGGTTGGAGTGATGTAAGACAAAAATTTTACAACCTCAGCGCCTTCGGCGATGAATTGTCCCATGTGCGAAACGTCAAAAATTCCAACATTGCCCGAACGCGTCCATTCGTGTTCTTTCAACATGCCGTCGGGATATTGAACTGGCATATCGTAGCCAGCAAATTCAACCATTTTTGCGCCTTGATCGCGGTGAGTTTGATTTAGAGCTGTGACTTTCATGTTTTTAAAATTAAGGTTAATCAACTTTTGGAGCTGCTGGAGCTACATCCACAACTGGTTTCGAAGGTGATATAGTTTCTTGTTCAATGATAGTTTTTTCCAATTCTTCTTGAATCGCTTTTTTTGAAGCGTTGGAAATTGAGGCCAGAATCAAGCAGTTAAGCATAAAAATTCCGATTAAGATCATTGTAATTTTGGTAAGTGCGTTGGCGGAAGCTTTGCTTGACATTACAGAATTAAGACCGCCCGAACCGCCACCAATGCCGCTTAGAGAGTCGCCATCAGATTTTTGGATTAACACCAAAATGATCATTACAACAGCAATCACAACCTGCAGAATCAGCAGGAATAGTTGAAGATTTTCCATTTTTGAATTGAATTTAATTTACGCGGGGGGACAACTAAGTAAGAAGCTGCGCAACATAAAAACCAATTTTTATCCCACAAGTTTTTTCATGACTAAAAACGTAAAAATTTCCTACGGCCTAAGTGCCCAAGGCTTTAGCTTTGCTGATAAAAAAATTCTCTTTGTGAGCGATAAAAATATTTGGGATAATTGCGCGAAATTTTTTCCAGCGGATTTCCTCAAGAAAAATCACAAAAATTTGATTTTAGAAAATCCTAAAGCTGATGAAAAAAATCTTAAAAAAATCGTCGCTGCGCTAAAAAATTGCGATTTTATTTTGGCGTTTGGCAGCGGTACGATTAACGATTTGTGCAAATTTACTTCGGCTCAAAAAAATATTCCTTACGCGATAATTGCTTCAGCCGCTTCGATGAACGGCTATTTGTCGAAGAATGCTTCGATCACAATTTCGGGCCATAAAAAAACCCTACCAGCAACTTTACCAACGGCAGTTTTTTGTGATTTAAGAATTTTAAAAGCAGCGCCGATACGACTTACAAAAGCGGGAATTGGCGATAGCTTATGTTTTTATTCTTGCTGGTTTGATTGGTATTTATCGCATAAAATTTTAGGCACAAAATTTGACAAAAAACCTTTTGAAATGCTGCAAAAAAAAATGGATTTTTTTGTTAAAAATTTCGCGAAGTTTTCGTTGCGTGACGAAGAGTTTTTGAAGATATTGATCGAGATTTTATTATTGTCAGGGCAGGGAATGACAA
>CAYSUM010000036.1:0-7076 GCA_964434225.1 uncultured Rhizobium sp. | reverse complement strand
TTGTTTTTAGAGAGATTCGGGAAATTGGTGGGACACAAGATTTTTTTAGGAGCCAATTGTCAGACTTGCCAGAGGCATTTATTACTATCCAGTTGTGCAAGACGGCATTGGTATGATTCCACCTAGTCTTGATGCTATGGCGCGCAATACCGGTATTTCAATCTATCCATCCGGTGCTTTATCTGCCAATATACTGGGTCTTTCAAATCAGGTGCCAGCGCAAAATATCTATTGGACTCATGGCAAATCTATGACCAAACATTTTGGCAAAAATGCGATCCACTTCAAGCATGTCAGAATTAATCCAACACCAAATACCCCAACAGTTGTAGTGATGGTTTTGAACGCTCTTAACTACATTGGAAAAAACAAGGTGGATATGATTCCATGATAAAAAAATGCGCCAAAACCTTGAGTGATTTTGACAAAAAATCTTTACAAAAAATGTCTCCCAAAGTCTCTGGATGGGTTTCTGACTTTATACCAAAAATAGTGGCGGCGTAATGGAAAAATTTATCAAATTATCAGATCAGGAAAGAAAAAATGTCATTCAGAAGGCAGCGTTTGATCTTGGTTTGAGATTTGATGTGGTGGAAAAAGATATCTGGGTTAAAAAAGTTTGAAAAAATCTTGCTAAAAACAAATCGAAATTCAGTGCAGCTAAGCTAACTAAATAATTTAAAAATGACAAAATCCTCCACCCAAAAAGCCCTCGATATTTTATCAACTTGGACGGCTTTGGAGGTTTTGTGCAACCAAGAATTTAAAAAAGAAAATTTCAAAAACCTCGTAGCTTTACTCCCAAACAGTCCTCTGCCTTGGGCCTTCGATGCGGAAAAACCTCCTCAAGGTAAAAAATATTTTTACCAAATAATCGTTGGCACGATCAATTTAGAAAAGTCACAGCTGCAGCTGTTGCAAAAATATTCAGACAAAAATCCCGAAAAAGAAAAATCAAAAGGAGAGTCAATCATCGCTACTATTGCGGTTGACCAAGATGGTTTTTTGGCGGCGGATAAAATTTCTGTGACGATATCGAGCTTTGCTTGGGGGGCTCCAGAGGCTTTAACTGGAAATTTAAAAGATTTAGCAAATTGGCCAAAAGTAGAAAATTATCTAGCTGAAAAGTTTGACGATTTTTTGCGCAGAAATTTTGACAACGGCGCCAGAATGCCGATCAATTACGCTTTGATTGAAGAGGCCTACGAATATCTGATCGATGTTTTGAAATTGCCGCGTGAGCTCGCAAATGATAAATTTTTTGCCATCAAGAGCGAGGAAAATGCTGATAAAAAAGAGTCGTCAAATTCAATAATTCTTAACAGTTTTTATCTTAAAGATTTGACAAGGGCGGCCAATCTTTTTGTGAGAAATGAAGCAAAGCAAAGTCTTGCAAGGCCAATGTTATCAAGGCCATTTGCTAAATTTAAAGAAGAAGTCGAGGCGCCACAAAATAATTTTTTAGCTTCTCTGTTTTGTTTTTTTGCCAAGCTTATTCTTAGCTTAATAACTTTTTTCTTAAGTTTTTTTGAAGAAAAAAAATCACAAAATAATGTACATACAACTAGGGATGAAGAGCTGAGCCAAATTCCAAAAAACCTAAAACTTTATTTAGGTTTAGAAAAGCCGTCAAAAAAACTTAACATTCTTAAAGAAAGTTCAGTTTTAAAAACAGCAGTCTCACCAAAGATAATTCCGCCAGCTTGTTGGCCGGCAAGCAATCACAATCCCTTAGTTTTGCTGCAACAAGCCGCAGTTAATTTATCTTTAAGCGAGTTCGAAGATGGCGGAATCCTTGCTGTCAACGGCCCTCCTGGAACCGGCAAAACAACTTTGCTGCGAGATGTAATCGCTGGCATTGTTGTTAAAAGAGCGCAAGCGATGTGTGCTTTTAATGATCCATCTAAAGCCTTCACTCAAAGCGGAAAAAGGTTTGAAGCGGGCAGGGGAAGTTATGAATTAAGCACGCTGGATAAAAGGCTGAAAGGCTTTGAAATTCTGATTGCTTCTTCAAACAACAATGCGGTGCAAAATGTTAGCGCGGAGCTGCCAAACCTAAATGCAATAGCCTCTGACGCGGATGATTTGCGTTATTTTAAAATTTTATCAGACAAATTAATTGATCGCGAAAGCTGGGGAATGATCTCGGCAGTTTTGGGAAATAGCGAAAATTGCTACAAATTTTCTCAAGCATTTTGGTGGGATAAAGAGTGCAGTTTTAAAAATTATTTGGCCAAAGCCTGCGACAGCAAAAAAGTTTTCACAAAAAAAGATTTAAAGACCGGCAAAGATGTTGAGTACATGCCGCAAATTATTTTAGAAAACTCTCCGCCAAAAAATGAAAATGAGGCTTTGGACATTTGGCGCCAGGCGCGAGAAAATTTCCAAAATACTTTAGCAGAAGTTAACGCAAAACTTGCTGAGCTTGAAGAGGTGTCGGAATTTTTTAGAGAAATCGATTTGCTAGAAAGCGATTGTAGCGATTTACCAAAATTAGAAGCGAGTTTGAAGAGGCATCAAAAATTACGACCAAGCTTTTGTCGCCTAGTATTTTCGCCACTCAAGTCTTTGGCTTGGAAGCGACAAAATGCCAAACTTTTAGAAATAAAACCAAAGCTTATTAAGGCGGAAGAATATCGCAAAAAACTAGGCCTGCACGCCGTTGAAGAAAAACTTTTTAACCAAAGTCGCAAAACTCTTCATCTAATTGCGCCGTGGTGTGACGCGGAAACTAAACTGCTGCGCGAAAAACTTTTTACTCAAGCGATGAAGTTGCATAAATATTTCATCGACGCTGCTGCAAAGCCACTTCTTCACAATTTAGGAATTTTTTTAATGCAGCTTTCCAGCTCTCAAAGTAGCAGCGAGGCGGATGATTTTGCTTCCGATTTGTGGTCTTCGCTATTTTTGGTAGTGCCCGCAGTTTCGACGGCTTTTGCTTCTGTAGGAAAAATGCTAGAAAAGTTGCCGCAAGAAAGTTTGGGCTGGTTGTTAATTGATGAAGCTGGACAAGCCTCTCCGCAATCGGCAGTTGGCGCAATTTTAAAAACTAAGCGGGCAATTGTAGTTGGTGATCCAATGCAAATTGAACCCGTAGTGACGCTTTCAGAGTCATTAACCAAAAGCATCTGTGAGCAATTTGAAGTTGAGGAAAATTCTTTTAATGCGCCAGCGGCTTCAGTTCAAACTTTGTGCGACGCAGCAACTCCATATTTTGCCGAGTTAAATGGCTGCCAAGTTGGCGTGCCGCTTTTGGTTCACAGGCGTTGCGAGGATCCAATGTTTGGCATTGCCAACACAATTGCCTACGATGGTTTGATGGTTAACGCAAAAAAATCTGGCGCTTCTAAAATTAGAGACTCTTTAGGTTCGTCGGCTTGGTTTGATGCGGAAAGTGTTTCCGAGCAAAAATGGTCAGCAGCTGAAGGTGAAAAATTAATTGAAATTCTGACAAAAATTAACGCGAGTGACGGGTCTCCTGATTTATTCATCATTACCCCATTCAAGGATGTTGCATATGATTTGCGAAGCTTCGTAAGCAAAAGCGGCATTTTGCAGCGCTGGAAAATAAGTGACTCGCAATCATGGCTCAGGGAGAGAATCGGCACAGTTCACACCTTTCAGGGCAAAGAAGCCGAAGCGGTGATCTTTGTTTTAGGTGCTGCATCGCCAGAACAAAGCGGCAGCAGAATTTGGGCTGGAAAAAAGCCAAACTTACTCAACGTTGCTGTCACAAGAGCGAAGGAAGTTTTTTACGTGATTGGTAATAAAAAATTATGGCGCGAGGCAGGAAATTTTGCTGATTTGGCTGATGGGATTTAGAGACATTGGTTTTGAATCTGCTTGCGCTATAAGACTGATTCGCAAGAAAAGAATCGGTAACGAAACCTAGAAAACAATAGCTCTAACAAGGATTAATAACCAGAAAATGATGCGGAAAAACTACAAAAATTTAAAGGAATTTTGATGTGGGATTTCTAAATAGGCTCGTAGAATTTCTAGCGACAGATAGCGAAATTTCCATTTATTGTCATTGCGAGCGCAGCGCGGCAATCCATTTTTTAGCAACAGCAGTTAGTTTTTTTACCCCGCACCAGTTCCTGCAAAAATTTTTTCTTACTCAGAATCACTTTTTCTGGGTGATTTTTTTGAGCGTGTTTTAGGTAATTTTCGTAAGCAAAATTGCCGTTTAGGTCGCTGAGTAAAGTCCGCTAAAACACCTTGCCTTTTTTTTTGCAAAAATACCTTGAAAAAAGGCTTTTTACCAAAGCCTGTTTGACGTGAAAGAGTAACTCCTAGAGCTGCTCTAATCTATTTCAAACCCTTTTCACCTACAATTAACTAAATCAAAAAATATGAAAAAACTTATCGCCATCGCATCGCTTGCTGCAATATTTGCAACTTCATCAGCTTCAGCAAAAACTGAGGGAAATTATGTGGGAGTTGATGTTCTAAAAGCCTCTGTAAAAAATAATTACAAGGGCGACGAAGGTTATTACGGAAAAATTAAAGACGATTCAATTGGTTTGGGCCTGAGCTACAAGCATGCCTTCAACTACAATCAAATATTCTTGGCTCCGAGTGTATTTTTTGACAAATTAGGATTGGAAGCAATTGATTCGGATGACGGATCCATCTCGCTAGACTACCGTTATGGCGCAAAACTTGATTTGGGTTATGATTTTACTGAAGAGTTCTCTCTTTACGCAACAAGTGGTATTTCAAATGTTAGCTACAAAGTTAATTGGCCAGGCGTTGCTAAAAAGAATGATTCGCAGTCTGGATATCTTTACGGCGTTGGAGCGTCTTACAAATTTTCAAAAGACATCTCTCTCAACTTAGAATATAACAGACAGTCTCTTGACCTTAATATGCCTGATAACCCAAGTATCGGAAAAGCAGAATCAAAATTAAAAGTAATGAAAGTTGGAGTTTCTTACAGCTTCTAGTTTGCAAGATTATTCTTACAGATCGCCTCGCGTAAAATATTACGCGAGGTTTTTTTGTATCAGATTTTAAGTCAGCGGTATTGGGTGGTAATAAATGAGCCCGTCGCAAATCCAATTTTCTAAAAAATACAATCCCAGAAAATTTGGCTCAATTTTCAGAAAGAAAGCAGTTTTCATCCCAATCTGAAAATGTTTTATATCTATAAAGGCTGCCGTTCATAAGTTCTCTGCCATCTCCAAATCCTCATGCTCAAAAGCTGAGGCCATGCGCTCAATTTCTTTTTTGGTGATGTCAAAATTCTTGGCTATCTCGCGCCATTTGGAAACTGCTTTAGCAACTTCTTTGATAATTTTATTCGCCTCAGATTTTTCTAATCGGAAATCTTTGGCAACTGACAAGGCTGTTTCAAGCGATGCAGTTGTGTCGTTTAAATCAATCGCGGTTGTTAAAATGCGCGGCTTGATTTCGATTGGTGTCGGGTTGAGGTCATAGGCCGGAGAAAGTCGCCAGCCTTTTTGGCTTTCATAAAGAAAGCCGTGATTGCGTAAGTGATCGTCAGTATTTGAAATCAACACATTAAAAACTATGCGCCGCCAAAGTTGTTTCATATCTTCTTTAGGAGCTGCACCGTTTTGTGCTAAAGCATAGGCAATTTCAAGATAGCTGTGTTGTTCATTATCTCGCGCTTGCAACATGCTCATTGCTGAAAGAAATGGAATGCGAATTTTTTTAATGCGGTCAAAACGCTTAACAATTAAGACCGGATTCTTGCCGATTTTTATCAAACTAAATTCCGGTGTGGCGATGCCAGAATTTTTTGCCAAAGTTAGCGCCACAGCCTCCCATTTTTCTACCGCAAATTCATCATCTTTTCTTGGAAACTTAGCGATTGCCAGATTGCCATTTTTATCCATCACCGATGATTTTGGACGCGCGCCGCCAAGAGACGAGCCTGGCGCTAAAAGCAATCTCAGATCCTCTAAGTTTTCTTTGTCGTCGATAAATCTTTCAGATGCCGCAAGTAGTTTGGGCAAGTCAATAAGTGGCGGAATTGATTGCTTATCTTTTGGACTCAAAAATTCGCCATCAATTTTCTCAGAAAATCGCAAAGCACCCTGACGCAATTCATCATTTACACCCAGTAAATAATCAGCTTCGCTTAGTGTTCGAGCGGTTTCTTTGTTGCTTTTTGCACGTCTTCCTTCAGATCGACGCATCAAAACTCTTCCCCAACGATCTGGCGCAGAATCGCCAATTGCACCAAAAACACTTTGATCTGCTCCGGTGTGAAAAACGCCTTCGATTAGTTTTAAAGCAGGTTCAAGCGCAAATTTTTCAGGATGGGAAAGCCAGCTTCGATCATATTCAAAAGAGGCGCTTTCTTTTCCTTTTCTTGAGTGAAACCAAAGTCTGCCGACAAAAATATTATCGAAGCCTAAAGCGATGTGAACAAAAATTTCTCTACTCATTTTATTATTTTAATTTTTGTAGGCCTAATACGTTTTGGCAAATTTTCCTCATCAATTTGCCTGCCTGTTAAATCATGATTAGCATCAACCAAATCACTGATTCTACCTGTCATGCCAAGCACAAATAACACAGAGGCATAATTACCCATTGATGTTGCTGGATCGCCTTTTTCAATTTTTGCTAAAGTGCTGCGCGAAATTCCAGCACGTTGCGCCATTAACTCTGTTGCAATGCGCCTACGGCGACGAGCCTCGGAAATATCTTGCCCCATTTTCCGTAAAGCTTTGGTAATTGGAGTTGGTAGTTCTGATGTATTTTTCATTGTGAATAAAGTATAATATAGCAAGCGATATATGCTATATTGCGCATTATAAGAAGCTTTATTTTATACTCCAAGAAATATCATAAAAACTAGGTGCGCACTGGTGCGCACCAGACAAACCTTTTATTTACAAGCCTTGAAGGCAAAAAATGCGCACCAAGTGCGCACCCTTTTAAAAATTCTGTCGGTAGAAAAGGCCTGGGGTGGCGCGTTACCCGCGTATTTAAAGGCGTCACAGTACCTTAAAGAAAATCTAAACTTTAATTAAAACAGATTTTTTCGCTTTATTGCTACTGTCTAGCTTAGATTCTTCTGTGTTAGTGGAGTGGCTAAC
>CAYSUM010000035.1:0-7237 GCA_964434225.1 uncultured Rhizobium sp. | reverse complement strand
TGGATAAAAAAGGCTGCGAGGTTGTTAAAGGAAAGTGGTATGATCCTTACACCGACAAATATTTCACCAATCCAGGTGACCTGGACATTGATCATTTTGTCCCGCTTGGAGAAGTTGACAAAAGCGGTGGCCATGAGTGGTCAAAAAGCAAGAAGATGGAATATGCGAATGATTTTGATGATCCGGAAGTTTTGATTGCTGTTAATAAAAGTGCTAATCGTTCGAAAAGCGACAAAGACCCATCTGATTGGCTGCCGCCTAATAAGAAATATCAATGCGAATACATTAAGACTTGGCAGAAAGTTAAAAAACAGTGGATGCTTGAGATGGACAAAAAAGAGAAAGATTTTATTAGCATAAAAAACAAGGAATGCCGCTATCAATAAAGTCTATATGATCTAAGTATTATCAGAATTTCTAAACTTTAAAATTAGATTTTTTAGTTTTTCTAAGTCAGAAAATTTTATTGAGCCGCTAAAAAAAGCGATTTGTAGCCAGCTTCTTTCCTTTAAATAGCTATTTTGATAGTGAACTAAAATTCCTTTGGATTCCAAGAACTTGCCAAACTCTTCTGATTGCCTAGCCTGATCAAATTGGATAGTGGTAATTGCGCATGATTTTACTTTTTCATTAATCACAATCTTGATTTTCTGCTGCTCTAGAAAATTAACCAAATCATCGTTTAGTTTTTTAATTTTTGGCATTTTATCTTCTTGCAGCATCAATTCTAGCGAGGCATTCAAGGCATTTATCAAATTTGAAGAGAAGGTAAAAGGAATGCCATTTTTTGCGCGATAAAACCCAATATCAAGATACTGAGGAATTGTGTTTTGAGGTTTTGGATGATGATTATATAAGACAATCGCAATGCCAGCGAATGATTCCAATCCTTTGTTGCTAGAAGCCGCAGCTAAGTAAATTTTTGATAGATCAAGTTGATAAATACCAATTGAGCTGACGCAATCGACACAAACTTTGGTATTTGTTTTATTAGCGATCGTTAAAATTTTCTCTAAATCGTTCATCATCCCAGTTGAGGTTTCGCAGTGAACAAACCAAATCCAATCAACTTTTTTCTTCAGCAAAATTTCTGCGATTTCGTGATAATCAAAAACTTCTCCCCAATTTTTCTTTAAGCTATGGAATTTTAAATTGTGGCGCGTTGCTTGATTTATAAGTCTTTCTCCGAATTCTCCGTTAGAAATTATCAAGCCAAATTCGTTTTTTAGGGTCGACAAATTTGCCGCAATTGCCTCATTAGCAAGACTTCCGCTGCCCATCATCAAAGTGGAATATTTTGCTTTGGTAATAATTTTTAACTTGTTTTGTAGTTCATTTAGCAATTTAGAAAATTCAGGAGAGCGATGTGAGATTGCAGCTTTTTCAAAAGCCTTGGAAACCTTTGATGATATCATTACAGGACCAGAAAGAAAGCTGATTGGTGTTTTCATATCTTAAGTGCAATTGTTTCGTGAGTGATAAACATTGGTTGGAACTTAGCTTTTTCGTCACCAACCAAATGAGCAAAAGAAACAAAACCGATATGTTTATATAGTTTTTCTTGTTTTGTGGTGCCTGATATCAAGGCGATGTCGCAATCTTGGTTCAGAACATATTGCATTAGTTGCAGCGCAATTTGAAAAAATATTTTACCGCCGCGATATTCTTTTTTGACGCTAAGAAGCCTTAATTCACAAGGTTTGGTCTTTCCATATGGAAAATATGAATCGAGATTTGGCAATTTATGATCAAGAGAAAATGGTCTTTGATTTCGGTAAGCAATCATTGCAATCACGTTATTATCTTTTTTACAGATGAAGTAGGTATTCTGTTGATGAAATTTATCTACAAGTCGACGTGATTCGTTTTGTTGATGTTGAGGGATTTCTAAGGCAAATGTCTCATAATTTAGACAAAAAATTTGCTCAAATTCTTCTTCTGTATCGGCTATTTTAAATGTTAGCATGCACTTTTTTTAGGTGAGAAATTATTAACAAAATAATCGCAATAAAAATTGTCAGAATTGTGACCGGATCAAGAAAGAGCGGATAATGATTCATCAAGATTAAGCTGCTTGGTATCGTGGTTAACACGCTTGCAGAAATACTAAGTTTTTGATTATGTGTAACTAGCAGGAGTACAAAAAGAACGCTTAAAGAAATCAGCAGCGCCAAAAAATTTATCACAAAAATTATCGCGGTAAAAACAACAACTCCTTTGCCGCCTTTAAATTTAAGTTGCGCAGGAAATAAGTGACCACATATCACCGCTATTGAACTTGAGAGGAAGAGAATAGAAAAATTTGTATCTGACCTAAAAAAATAAATCGTCACACCAAGCGCTAGAACGGTTTTAAGAAAATCACCGATAAAGGTTATAATGAATCCTTTCTTGCCAAGAACTCTTCCGGCATTTCTTGCACCAACAGTTCCGCTGCTAATATTTCTTATATCCAGATTTCTGTATATCTTAATGAGATAGTATGCGCTACAGAAGCATCCCAGCAGATAGCTGTATAAAATTACGCAAATTAAATTGATGAAAAATTCCATATTTTAGACCCCCAACTCCATGATTAAGTTAATAATCTTATCCTTAACTTTCTGATTTTTGATTTTTTCCATTACATGTATTGCTTTAAGGGTCTTGAGATCCTTAGGCATCTCTGGATCCGCCATAATACCATCCAGTCCTTCAAAGAAAAAATACGGCGAAACTTTTAAGATTTTTGATATTTCATAAAGCCTACTTGCCGATATACGATTCTCACCACTCTCATATTTTTGAAGCTGCTGAAACGAGATCTCCAAATCATAGGATAATGAATATTGGCTGATATTCAAAACCTTTCTGCGGAACCTTACTCTGCTTCCAATATGGCGATCTATATGATTCATAATCATAAATTAATTGTTGATTCAGAAAAAAATAAAAGTTAATTTAACGGTGTTCAATTAATCTAATTAAACAGTGTAAAATAAAATGGCAAGAAGAAATGATCACACAAAAGAAGAGATCAGAGAAATGGTTATTCGTGCTGGCTCTGAACTTATAAAGTCATCAGGATTTTCTGGTTTCAGCACTCGTCAAATTGCGAAAGAAATCGGATACACGGTTGGAACTCTTTATAATGTTTTTGAGAGTTATGATGACATCGTGTTGCACATCAATGCAGCAACACTTGATGATATGAGAAAATTTATTGAAGAAGGCCTGAATTCAAAACTTAAAAATGCGAAAGCCGTTAAACAGCTAGCAAAGCTCTATATCGACTTTGCTCATAAAAATCATAATAGCTGGAGTGCCCTATTTGAATATAACGTACCATCCGAGTTAGATTTGCCTGAGTGGTATAATCAAAGAATAGAAAATCTTTTTAGTATTGTTGAAGGTCTATTATCAGAATTTATCAGTAAAAAGTCAGAAGCTTTAAAACATGCAAAAGTAATCTGGGCAAGTATTCACGGAATTTGTGTGCTAAGCCTAACGCAAAAATTGAATGTTGCGGGGACTGAGTCTGTCGAAGTTTTGACCGATTCTTTAATAGAAAATTATTTGCGAGGTCTTGAAAAATGATCCGCAAATTTTTCTCTATTTTAACATGTAATCTGTTGTTGGTTTCAAACACTGTTCAAGCTTCAGAGCTCAAGAATGATGGTGATTATGTTGTGATTTTGCACGGCATCGCAAGATCAAATAAGCATATGCAAAAACTTGCCACCTACCTACAAAAAGATGGGTTTGATGTGATCAATTTAAGTTACCCCTCCACGACTTATACGATTGAAGATCTGACAAAAATCATAAATAAAGAAATTTCCCAAAGAACTACCGAAGACAAGCGAATACATTTCATTGGATATTCAATGGGCGGATTAATGGTTCGTGCATTAATCCATAAATATAACTACAAAAATCTTGGAAAAGTTGTTCAACTAGCACCTCCAAATCAAGGTAGTGAAATTGCAGATTTTGTAAAAAACTTTTGGCCTTACAAAAAAATATTTGGACCAGCTGGTCAGCAGCTAATTACTGATCAAAGTGCGGTAAAGCACCTTTTTGGTGAAGTGGATTACGAACTTGGGATTATTGCGGGAAATGCAACTATTGATCCGATTTCATCAGCAATAATTCCCGGAGAAAACGATGGCAAGGTTGCGGTTGAAAGAACCAAGTTAGAAGGAATGAAGGATCATATTGTTGTCAGCGCATCTCACACTTTCTTTCCATCAAACAAAGAAGTTCAGAACCAAACTTTACACTTTTTAAAAAACGGTAATTTTAAACACTAAACCAATATGCAAAACCAAAATCACCTTCTCAAATCACAAAGATTTCTCCCTCTTTTTATCACCCAATTTTTCGGAGCTTTTAACGACAACGTTTTCAAAAACGCATTTCTGATTTGGTTTACTTACGACATTTCTTTTAAGCTAAACATGGATGCACAGCTGATGGTCACCATCGCTTCTGGATTATTTGTTTTACCTTTCTTTCTTTTTTCTGCTTTAGCCGGACAAGTCGCCGATAAATTCGAAAAATCCAAAATTGTTCACATCATCAAAATCGCCGAAATTGTAATCATGATTTTTGCGTTTGTCGGATTTTATTTCGAAAATATTTATCTGCTTTTGTTGTTAGTTCTTTTGATGGGAGTTCATTCTACTTTCTTTGGTCCAATCAAGTACAGCCTTCTTCCAGAAACCTTGAAAGACAATGAACTAGTAAGTGGCAACGCACTTGTCGAAGGCGGAACTTTCTTGGCAATTTTGCTCGGAACAATTCTTGGCGGCGTTGTGATTAGATCGCAAAATGGCATCGAAATTGTTTGTGCTGCAATCGTATTTTTTGCATTAATTGGTTACATCGCAAGTCGCTTCATTCCCAAAACTCCAATCTCTGATTCTGGTTTAAAAATCGGCTTCAACATCTTCTCGCAAACTTGGAAAATCATCGGTTTTGCCAAAAAAGAAAACGCGGTTTGGCTCTCAATAATTGGCATTTCTTGGTTTTGGTTTATTGGACTCACATTTCTTTCGCAATTTCCAATTTACACCAAAAACATCATCAACGGCGATGAATTTATCGTCACACTTTTTCTGTCAATTTTTTCAATTGGCATCGGCGTTGGATCTGTCATGTGCAACAAATTACTTAAAGGAAAAATCAACGGACGCCTTGTTCCACTTGGATCAATCGGCATTTCGCTTGGAATTTTATTTTTCTGTTTGGCGAGCAATCTTTATCAAACTCCCAACAACATCATCAGCCTCGCAGAATTTTTTAGCAGCGGCTTTGCCAGCTATTTTATAGTTCTAAGTTTGCTTGGAATCGCGATATTTTCCGGCATCTACATCGTTCCACTTTACGCCATCATGCAACATCGATCAGACAATAAATATCTCTCACGCATCATCGCTGCAAACAATGTTCTTAACGCTTTATTCATGGTGGCTTCAAGCTTTGTGATTGTTGGTCTTATAGCACTAAAACTAACTCTAATCCAAATCTTTTTAACACTTGGAATCTTCAATATTTTTGTCTTTTTCTTCATCCGCAAAATTGTTAACCAAAACTTAAAATCCCATGCTTAAAAACTTACTTCGCCTTACTCTAACAAAACTTTACAAAGTCGAAATCAAAGGTTTGGAAAACTATCAAAAAGCTGGAAACCGCGTTTTGATCGTCGCTAATCACTTGTCATTTTTGGATGCAATTTTGTTGGCCGTTTTTCTGCCAAATCGACCAATGTTTGCAGTTAATACTTTCATTTCCAAACAATGGTGGATGAAGCCATTTCTTGCCTTAGCCGAAACTTTTGCCCTTGATCCAACCAATCCAATGGCTGTTAAAAGCCTGATCAATGAAATTAAAAAAGATAAAAGATGCGTAATTTTTCCTGAAGGAAGAATCACAGTTACTGGCTCATTGATGAAGATTTATGAAGGTCCTGGCATGATTGCCGACAAAACGGACGCGATGATTTTGCCAGTGCGTCTTGATGGCGCGCAGTTTTCGCCTTTTTCACGGCTTAAAGGTCGCGTTAAAATTCACGCCTTCCCCAAAATTACGATTACAATTTTAGCGCCGCAAAAATTTGAAGTGGCGAAAGAAATTACTGGTCGCGATCGTCGCGCAGCAAATGCTGATAAGCTTTACGACATCATGACCGAAATGTTGTTTGAAAGCTCAGACTACAAAAAAACTTTGTTTTCTTCGCTGCTAGATGCCTCAAAAATTCACGGTAAAAATCATGAAATTATCGTTGATGTTGAACGCAAACCTTTGACTTACAGACAGTTAATTGCGCGCAGCTTTATTCTTGGAAAACAAATCACCAAAGAAACTGCGATTGGTGAATATGTTGGCTTGATGCTGCCAAATATGAACACCAGCATCGCCACATTTTTTGCCATGCAATCTGCAAATCGCGTGCCAGCAATGATCAATTTCTCAACTGGTGGCGCCAATTTTGTTGCTGCTTGCCAAGTCGCTAAAATCAAAACCATTTTTACCGCCAAGAAATTTATCGAAGGCGCAAAATTACAAAAACTTGTCGAAGCGGCAGAAAGCGAAAAAATCAGAGTAATTTATCTTGAAGAGACGGCCAAAAAAATCGGATTTTTAGACAAGATTTGCGGCCTTCTTAAAGCATGTTTTGCTGAACAATTTTACCAACCAACTTCCGCTCAAAACGCGGCCGTAATTCTTTTCACTTCTGGTTCGGAAGGAGCTCCAAAAGGCGTGGTTTTGAGTCATGAGAATATTCAGGCCAATCGTTTTCAACTTGCTTCCCGCGTTGATTTTTCAAGTAAAGATACGGTCTTCAACGCTTTACCAATTTTCCATTCTTTCGGTTTAACTGGCGGAACATTGTTACCAATTTTAGCTGGAATAAAAACCTTCTTCTACCCTTCCCCACTGCATTATCGCATCGTACCAGAATTGGTTTACGACACCAACGCTACAATCATGTTTGGCACCAATACTTTCCTTTCAAACTATGCGCGTTTTGCTAACGCTTACGACTTCTATTCAATTCGTTATGTCTTTGCAGGGGCTGAAAAACTTGATGAAGAAACCAGAAAAGTTTGGTCGGAAAAATTCGGTGTCAGAATTTTTGAAGGCTACGGCGCAACTGAAACTGCACCTGCACTTTCAACCAACACGCCAATGCATAACGAGCCTGTCGCAAACCCAACTTCCTAAAAAATTCAGACTAAAAAAAATCTGGTTC
>CAYSUM010000034.1:0-7840 GCA_964434225.1 uncultured Rhizobium sp. | reverse complement strand
AGTCTGGACCGTGTCTCAGTTCCAGTGTGGCTGATCATCCTCTCAGACCAGCTACGGATCATTGCCTTGGTAGGCCATTACCCTACCAACTAGCTAATCCGGCAGAGGCTCATCTAACAGCGATAAATCTTTCCCCCGAAGGGTAATATATGGCATTAGCTTTGGTTTCCCAAAGTTATTCCTTACTGCTAGGAAGATTCCTCTGTATTACTCACCCGTTTGCCACTGACATATTGCTATGCCCGTTCGACTTGCATGTGTTAAGCATACCGCCAGCGTTCGTTCTGAGCCAGAATCAAACTCTCAAGTTGAGAATTTAATCATAGCTTGAATCTCTTTAAAACTCGAAAGTAATAAAGAGATAGCTCAAATGTATAACATCGACAGAGCTATCGCCTTTATTTTTCTCTCTTTTGCTTTTTTTAAAAAAGCAAAAAAACATGATTATTTACGATTTAAAACAACGAAATTTATCTGAATTTTACTGGACTTTCCAGCTCGTTTGAAAGAGCGGGAGTGACATCGAATAAAGAGAAATTGATTCTTCAGTTCAGAAGAGGGCGGGCAACTTAAGCTCCCCTTTCTTCAATGTCAAGCAGGTTTAATGAATTATTTTTAAATTATTTTAAATCTTGCACGAAACGAACAAATAGAAGCTTTGGCGAGAGTGATGAGGTTTTAATTTTTATTTCTAACTCGGAAAGTTTTTGCAAATTCTTAGTTAAAAAATCCAAAGAAAGCGTCTTTAAACTCTTACGAAACCCGATTTCAGTTTTAAAAAATAATTTTTGAGCCTTCACTGCGCCTTCAAAATCAAGGCCTGCGAACTCTATATCGCATTTTGCTTGATAAATTTTTTGCAAATAATTTGACAAAAATCGAATTAAAACGATCGGTTCAAAACCATCCTTAAACAGCTTCTCTGCTTGCGCCAAAGCGGTATCAAATTTCTGCGAAGTGAAACTTAAAATAAATTCATCAGTAGAAATCTCGGCTTCAGAACCACTGATTTTATTGATTGCATCGGCTGTTAGATTTTTTTCTTCGCCTAAATAAAGTATAATTTTTTCAAGTTCTCTGAGAATAATTTGACGATTTTTTCCAAACTTTTCTACCAGCATGTTGATGACTTGAGAGTTTGATTTTACTTGCTTGATCGCCAATTCGTTTTCAATAAATTTTTTGATTACGCGCTCGTCATCTTCGTAACAAACAATCGCGGCAAAATTAGAATTATCTTCGCATAATTTTCGAAGAGCCGATGATTTATCTAGGTCGCCAGCTTGTATTAAAATAAAATTTTCACTTTTTTTTGCGAATTCTGCGTCTTCAAAAAGAATTTTAAGAGCTGCGCCACAAGCTGTATCGGCATCTTTTACTAAAATTAATTTTCTGCCGCCAAGCATTGAAAAAGAGAAAAATTCATCAGATAAAATTCCCTTGTCCTCCACCAACCTTTCTTTGCTGAGGTTGGAAACCAGAAATGGATCCGACAAATCTGGCGCAATTTTTTTAGCAATTAAATCGAAACGATAATTCACCACCGAAATTTCTGGTCCAAATACCAAACATCCTGCAATTTTTTCCTGCGCGATTTTTTGTATATATATGTCTATTTGAGAGTTGACGATTTTCATTTTTAGTTTTTTGAAATTTTTATGATCGACGAATCTTTGCAATCTGATGCAGGCAAAAAAATTTCACAAAATAAAAATCAGAAATTTCCCGCCATTTTCTACAAAGACCAATTCGAGATAATATATGATAAACTTTTTCATTTTTGATATTGACTATCATTTTCGTCAAAATTAGCTTGCGTGTCCCGAATTTATTTTTTTTGAAAATGATTATCACAAACTATCAAAATTCACATCTTGTTGCTTTCATTTCTGCGGCGCTAGTGCACGCCTCACTTGCAGCTTGGGCAATGTTTCCGTCAAGTCCAATTGTTATGAATCAACAAGCAATTCGAGTAAGTTTTGTTGCGCCTTCCGCTTCAAATAAAAAAAGTGAAAATGTTTCTCATAAAAAAACCGCTGTAAGTGTTGAGCGCGAAAACACGATTAAACAAAAACAGCAAGACAAACTTGAGAAAGTTGAAAGCAAAGCCGAAAAAAATCAGTCGGTTGGAAAACAAACTTCTGGTCGCGAAGATCCAAATTCAACTGCCGCAAAAGCTGCTGAAAGCGATCCAATTTTCAACGCTAATTATTTAAACAATCCTGCGCCTTATTATCCAATCAAAGCAAAGCGCAATGGTGTTCAAGGGAAAGTTTTGCTCAACGTTGCCGTAAAAATTGACGGCACCGCAGCAGCAGTTCAAATTTCACGCTCAAGCGGATCAAGCGCTTTAGATGAAGCCGCACTCGAAGCTGTAAAATTATGGAAATTTATTCCAGCGCGTCGCGGCGGTGAAATTGTTCAAGCCAATGTAATTGTTCCTGTCGAATTTAAAATTATCTAACCATGAATTTCTCTCACGTTTTTTCTCAAGGAAATCCAGTTCTTATCGCTGTTTTTCTGCTTCTTACCGCGATGTCATTTGCCAGTTGGTATCTTATTTTTTGGAAGACAATGAGATTGCGCCGCGAAAATCGCGCTTTCCAAAAATTTCAAAACGAACATCTCTCAATCAAGAATTGGCCAGCTCGCAAAGGCTTTGAAAACGTTGAAGGCTGCACCAATTTCTTGATCGAAGAAGTAAAAAAATTGGAAACAATTTTGCCACAATACGAAACACACGAAGCTAAAACTGAAATCTTAACCATGCATTTATTACAAACCCTTGATGAAGTTCGAATCGATCTCGACAAAGGCTTAACCATTCTTGCTTCCATCGGAAGTTCTGCGCCATTTATCGGATTATTTGGAACGGTTTGGGGAATTTATAATGCGCTGCAAAGTATCGCCGCTCAAGGAAATGCCGGAATTTCTGTAGTTGCCGGCCCAATGGGTGAAGCTTTAATCGCCACTGCCGTTGGCTTATTCGCCGCAATTCCGGCCGTACTCGCTTACAACGCGTTCATTCGCTTAAATCGTCTTTTGGTACAAAATCTGCGTCACGTTGCCGAACAAATGACGGTCTATTTATCCAACGAAACTCAAAAGAACTAGAATATGCAAAGTCCTTTTGAACGCGAAGAATTGCAAGCGCCGCTCTCGGAAATAAATATGACGCCGCTGGTTGATGTAATGTTGGTTTTGCTGGTGATTTTTTTAGTCACCGCACCAATGCTCAACAGCAATATTAAGTTGAATTTACCAGCTGAAAGCGCCGCACAAATCACGGAAGAAAAAACCATTACAATCTCGGTAAACCGCGCTGGAGAATATTTTGTTGATGATAAGCCAGTTTCTGAAAGCGAACTTAAACAAAAATTAAGCGCCACGGCAAAAGAAAATCCCAAGCAACAAATTCACATTCGCGCTGATGTTGATGTGAATTATGGCAAAGTAAGTCACCTACTTGCAGAGCTGCAGCATATAGGTCTTTCCAATATTGGCTTTGTCACTGAGCCAAAATAACAAATTAAAATTTTAAAAAATGCCGCAAACTTTCATTCCGCTTGCAAGCCAACAGAAAACTAATTCGGTCTCACGTTTACTTACCAGCACAGTAATTTTTGGTATTTCGACAATCTCCCCTTTCAGTCTTGAAGCCAAAGAATCGAGCCCAACAACCGAACTTCCGACAGTTTTGGTTATTGAAAACAGCAACTTCAATGGCACCAATTACAACTCCATCGAGTCGTCTTATTATAAATTAAACGGACCATTGGTTAACACACCAAAAACCGTTTCAACCGTAACTCGTCAATTGATGGACGATCAAGGTGTAACCACAGTTGCCGCCGCTCTTCGTAACGTTCCCGGTGTTTCTTTGGCAGCGGGCGAAGCTAGTAGTCAAGGCGACAATATCAGCATTCGCGGCTTCTCGGCTCGTAATGATTACTTCATCGACGGCATGCGCGATTTCGGAAGCTATTTCCGCGACTCTTTTAACTTAGAAAATATCGAAGTTGTTCAAGGTCCGTCATCGGCATTATTTGGTCGCGGATCAACTGGTGGAGCCGTTCAGCAAAATAGCAAACAAGCCTTTTTAGGAACAAAAAATGAAGGCACTTTGATGTTAGGCACTAACGAAACCACTCGCGGCACCGCGGACGTTAACGCTAAAATCGGCAAAAATTCCGCCTTCCGTTTGAACGTCATGGCGAATAGAAATAAAGTAGCGCAACGTGATGAAGTTCTAAATCGCCGAGTTGGTTTTGCTCCATCTTTGGCTTTCGGACTTGGAACTGACACGCGCTTGAACATCAGCCATTTATATCAAGCCGAAGATAATATTCCCGATTACGGTATTCCATTTTTCAAAGGCGAGCCAGCTAAAACCGATCGCAGCAACTATTACGGTTTCAAAAATAACGACCATTTGAAAACCGACGTTAATATTTCCACCGTCAAGTTTGAGCATGATTTATCCGACACCTCAACCTTGCGCAACCAAACTAGATACGCGCGTTATTTCCGCGATGCTCAAGCTACGGAACCACAAATGACAACTAGCGCCAACGCAGTTGTTCGTAGCATCAAAACCCGAACTTCAGTTGAAAGCTATATGGGCAATCAAACTGACATCTCGAGCAAATTCTCAACTCTTGGACTTGAGCATAATGCGATTGTTGGCGTTGCGCTTGAAAGCGAATCTTCAACTCCAACTTCAATTTCTTACGACAAAGTTCCTTCAACAACTCTGGAAGATCCAAATAGTCTGATTCCTTTTAGCTATTCAGTAAAAGACACCTCATCTACTTACACTAAAACCAAGTTAGACACGATTGCCGCTTACATTGCCGACACAATCAAACTTAGTAAATCTTGGGAATTATCTCTTGGTTCACGTTTTGATAAATTACAAACCAGCTATGACAGTGTAACTTTCGCCGGCGCCAGAACAATTCTAACTCGCCAAGATAACCTTGTGAGCTACAATGGCGGTTTAGTTTACAAACCCGCAGAAAATGGCAGCGTCTATATCAGTCACGGAACTTCTTTTAATCCGTCCGCCGAATCGCTGTCACTTGCAACCACAACTTCCAGTATCGCGCCAGAAAAAAATACCGTTTACGAAATAGGAACTAAGTGGGATTTGCTGAAAAAACGCCTCTCAACCACCCTTGCCGTGTTTAGAGCCGACAAAGATAATGCTAGGGAAAATACCGGCCTTACCAGCAACACTCTTTCGGGAAGTCAGCGCGTTTACGGTTTTCAAGGTCAAATCACTGGCAAAATTACTGATAAATTACAGCTAATCGTTGGCTACGCTTATTTAGATGGCCGCGTGACTAAGTCGTTAATCAATCCTGATTATAAAAACCGCGCACTAGCCAACACTCCAGAGCATAGCATCAATTTATTTGCGACCTATAAAATGACTCCAACTCTTGAGATTGGCGGCGGCGGAAACTATCTTTCTGAACGTTATGTTACCGGAACCTTACCAGCCGATCCAGTAACTGGAACTGTTAGAAAAATTCCAGGTTACATGATGTTCAACGCGATGGCTAAATATGCGGTGAACAAAAACATCGATCTGCAACTCAACATTAACAATATTACCAACAAATACTATTTCGACCAACTTCGCGGCTCTCAAGCAGCGGTTCCGGGCGAAGGTCGCGTAGTTCTGCTTACAACCAAAGTTAAATTCTAAACATGCTACTTCATATCCCAGAAGTTTTGACCGCGACTCAAGTTGATGAATTTCGTAAAATTTTAGACAAAGCAGATTGGATCGATGGCAAAGCTACCGCCGGACATCTTTCGTCTTTGGTTAAAAATAATGTGCAATTACCGACAACTTCGAATGAGGCTAAACTTTTAGGAGAGAAAATTATGATTGCACTTGAAAGTAACAGCACCTTCATTTCAGCAGCATTGCCGCAAAAAGTTTGTCCGCCACTTTTTAATAGCTATTCGGGCGGCCAAACTTACGGCACACATATTGACGGCGCCATTCGCAACATCGCCGGCACTCCTTTTAAAATGAGAACCGATCTTTCTGCTACCTTATTTCTTTCCGATCCTTCGGAATACGATGGAGGAGAGTTGGTGGTGGAAGATACGTATGGCACGCATAAAGTAAAATTACCTAAAGGCCATATGATTCTTTACCCCGCAAGCAGCTTGCACCATGTTACGCCAGTAACAAGAGGCGTCAGAATCGCGTCATTTTTCTGGGTTCAAAGCATGATCCGTGACGATGCTAAAAGAACTTTGCTTTTCGATCTTGATAACTCAATCAGGCTTTTAAATCTTGATGTGCCAAGCCATGAATCAACCATTCATCTTACTGGAATCTATCACAATTTAATACGCCGCTGGGCCGAAGTTTAAGAAAAATTTATGAGAAAAATCTTAAAAAAACTGCACCTTTATTTGGCGCTTGTTTTGTTCATTCCATTGGTTTTGCAAGGCTTAACCGGCTCGGTTATGGCCTTTCGCGGCGAAATTTCTAACGCGATTTTAAATTATAAATATGATCTCACTGCAGGCGAACCAGCCTCCGAAGAAGATATAATCGCTGCCGCTCAAAATGTTGTCGATCCCGAATTAAATCCCGCACCTTTTAAAATGCCGGAACAAAAAGGCGCTTTCGCTAAAGTTCGCTTCACTAAAAATGGCGAAAAAAAACCAGTTGCCGAAGTTATAATTGATCCCGTTTCACTAGAAATTATTGAGGTTAATGACCCAAGCAAAAATATTTTCCGCCTCTTAAAAAAATTCCACGAAGATCTTTTTTTAAGCAAAATCGGTAAAAATGCCGTCGGAATTTTTGGCATCGTTATGCTATTTATGTGCGTCAGCGGCCTAACAATTTGGTGGCCAAAATCTGGAATGCTAAAGCGCGCCCTCACCTTTAAATTCACTGATAAAGGCAAAAAATTTCATCGCAATTTGCACGGCGCTATCGGTTTCTGGTTTTTGATTCCACTTACAACCACAAGCATTACCGGAATTTATCTGATTTATTTTAAAACCAAAGAAAGCAGCAAACTTTGGCATTCAATTCACGACGGAACTGCAATTGGAATTTACGGCGAAACCCTAGCTTTTGCAGTCGGATTATTGCCACTGCTTTTTTCAATTACGGGAATTTCTTTGTGGTGGTTGAAGAAAAAATCAAAAAAAACTCTTAAAAAAAATCTTTCAAAATCGTTCGTAATTCAATCTTTTTTCTCGCATCTTGCGGCTTTAACGAAAGATATCTTTCATCATATTGTTTAATCTCGCATCCATAAAAATTACGCGGTTTAATTTTTTCATCTTTGATCAAATATTCGTAAAAAATTCTCAAATTTTTCATCCGCGGTTTATATTTTTTTCCACCGATTTCCATCGCCACCAAAGCTAAAATTTTTAGCGCAAATTTTTCATCCAATTTTTGTAATTTTTTGTGATCGATTAAAAAATATTCACCAGTCTTAAACTCCAGAATCTGCGCTGCTTGCGCCATCATCAACGAATCAAATAAATCGCGCATTTTGGCAATTTCATCCGAAGCATTTTTAATGCGCTTGTGAATCAATTTTTTTTCTTCAAAAGTGGCAAAAAAATTTCTGATTTTATTACGCAAAAACTTCTCGTCCAAATTTGTTTCATCTTCAAACCACTTAATTTTTTTAGCGCGTAAATATTTTTCCAAATCACTTTTTTCAAATTCCAAAAGTGGCCTTACAAGCTTGATTCCCAAGACCTCAGAAATTTCTGCCATCGTTGATAATCCATCCAAACCCGAGCCACGAAAAATTCGAATCAAAAAATTTTCCGCCACGTCACC
>CAYSUM010000033.1:0-8552 GCA_964434225.1 uncultured Rhizobium sp. | reverse complement strand
AAAACGAAGGAATTTTAAGTGAGATTTTGGGTTGGGTTTGCGACAGTCTCAAAATATAACTGACATAAGTAATTGGAACTACTTGAAAAGCTCGCTTGGTGGAGGCACTTGGAGAGGAACTGAAGGTTCTTGGGGAACTGAACGAGTCTGGCTTGAGCCTCAAGCAGGAACAAACACTTTTGGCAGAACGGATTTCTCAATTCATGGCGGCATATCAGCAGGCTCCGCTGGCTGTATCGACCTAGTAGACAACGCCCCAACATTCTTCAATTTCTTCAAATCCCTTGGCTCTGACGCGGTTTTGCAGGTGGATTATGGCTCTGGTTACAACGGATCAAACAATCCTCTAACCCAAGGCAACAGCAACATCACAATAGAAAACATCTATTCAAACCAAGGTAAAGATCTAAACGAAATCAAGCCACTTCAAAATTTCTTAAGCGCTTCCAAGACTGCCCTTGAAGAAAAGCTGCAAATGTCAATTCCGGAAAAATCAGTAACGGAATTGCTTAATGATTACAAAATAAAATCAGGCAACTCTTCATCGAAGCTCCAAAATAACGAAATGGTCAAGCTTGATGAAGAAACGAAAGCCAAAATAGAAAACGGGATCACCACCTTTAAAACTGAAGATGGAAACGAGTTCAGTCTTGTTGAAGATTTTTTAGTTCCACTCAAAGACGGAACTATGGTTGCAGTCAACGCCGTTATTAATGTAATAGATTCCGCCACCTCATCCTTAATCGGCTTCATCAACCACCAAATCGAAGGCATATTCGAGCCAATATTCAAAGAGTTATTCTCAACCGAAGATTCAACCAAAGATGCTAATGGCGACAACGCCGCCCAAAGATTAGCCGGTAAAATCCTAGCTGATCTTATCCAGGGCAAAGACATCACTGATATTGCCCAAGACCAAGTTAACTCAGTTCTAATCCAAAACCTCCTCAAAGACGCTTCAGCAAAACTGGCTTCCGTTATTCCAACCGGACCGCTTGGAGCTGATACCGCACAATTTGTTCAAGGAACAGTGGCTGGAGCAATTATCAACTTCGCTATTGCGGTTGCAGCAGATCATAGAATGGATGGTGACGAATATGGTGAAGCAGCGGCAAAAGCCTTAACAAGCGCCGCTCTTTACAAGCATTTTGGCGGTGGAGCTCAGGGTGTTGCTGCCGTTGCTGCGGTAATGTCGCTTTATGATAGCTTCAAAGCTGATCATTCTATGAATTCTGATCAATATGAAGATGCGGCAACGAGTGCGGCTGCAGCGGCAGCTTCTGCTTATGCTGGTCATGCGCTTGGAACTTATTTGGCTGGAATATTCAGTGCCGCTGGTCCGATTGGAACGGTTGCTGGTTATGCAATCGGCTATTTGGTTGGCTATCTTCTTTACAATCCAGTTAAAAACAATCTCGACAGTAAGTGGGATGGAATTGAAGAAATTTATGACGGGTTAGAAGATTTAATTCTTAAAGGAGAAATCACCTCAGGTGAAGGTCTTGAAGAAAATTTCAAACAAATACTTCGTGGTATTGATGATTTTATTATTAGCAGCTCTGGAAGATTTTATCGTGACTTCGGTATTGGAGCTTACAACCTCTTTGGCGGGAATTATGGTAAAACCTACAAACCTGGGCAATATCCAACTCCCTACGCTTCACTCAATATCTCACCAAAAGCAGATGGATCAGGCAACATAATCCAAGGACTTGACCCTCAAGGCGTAACCGCAATAGCCCGCGAATATTACCACGATGATATCTACGGTACATCAGGCAGTGATAACCTCATCGGAAAGAGTGGAACCAATACCATAGCTGGTTACGAAGGTAATGACCATATCGAAGGAAGAGGAGATATCGACCTTCTAATAGGCGGAGCTGGCGATGATGAAATCTTCGGTGGCAATGGTGATGACCAGCTTTACGGAACTGAAGGAAACGACAATCTCTTCGGTGGCAATGGCAACGACATCATAATTGGCGGAACCGGCGCATCAATTTCTGGTGAAGGAAGCTTAGAAGATGGCAACGACTTTATCCAAGGCGGCAATGGCGATGATCAGATTATGGGTGAAGCTGGCAACGATCAAATCCAAGGAAATTCAGGAAACGACACTATCCTTGGCGGAACTGGCAATGACCGAATTGAAGGTAATGAAGGAGATGACTCAATTCTTGGTGAAGATGGTGATGATATGATTCTTGGTGGAGTCGGAAGCGATATTATTGATGGAGGAGCCGGAGTTGATTACATCGAAGGAAACGAAGGCAATGATAATATCCGTGGTGGTGACGGCGATGATGAAATCTCAGGAAATTCAGGCGTAGATATTATTTACGGCGCTGATGGTGACGATACTCTTTCTGGTGAACTGGGAAATGATTATGTAATCGGAGCCGATGGAGCTGACACAATTGACGGTGGTGCTGGTGATGATGTAATTCTTGGTGGAATTGGTAACGACACAATTACAACTTCTGAGGGAAATGACACCGTAATTTACAGAACTGGCGATGGACAAGATACAATCACCGACCCTTCGACAAGCTCAGGGACCGGCACCGAGAATGATGTTTTAAAACTCTCTGAAATTAATTCTAAACTATCAAACAACACAACCAACAAAGTAGTTTTAAGCAGAAGTGGTGATGATCTCATAATTCAGTTTAAAGATGACAGCAATTCAAACAAAGACGAAATTAGAAAAATAGTTGCTAACGAAAACTTTAAAAATATTTTAAAAATTCCTCAGACAAAATTGATGTATCACCACTGAAATTTATGAAAAATATTTTCTTCAAAACAGCGAAATCAAATCTTCTCAAAGCTGCAGCCACTGGATTTTTGTTGCTTTGCTTATCTGTTACTTTTGCTTTTGAGGCAAATGCGGGATGGAAGTTTTGGGAGAAAAAAGGAATTTGTGAAAAGTTAGTTGAGCCAATTGTTAATAAGTCAATAAGGTCTTTGATCTTAAGTATAAAAGGCAAAGAAGATATTGATCATAAAACAAAAGAGATGGATCGCGTTAAGAATGAATGCTATCAATCAATATTAAAAACAGGCGATTACAAGGAGCTCTACGCTTATTACCTGTTTTATAAATATGCCGACGATGCTTTGAAGGTTGCAAATAAAGGAAATGATAACGCTCCCAACAACATTTATCATTACATGCTTTTTTACGCCAATCAAAACAGCAGAGATTTTGATCAAAAAACTAATTCCTTCAAAAAAGAACATGGCCTATATGAAAAAGAGCTAAAAGACTTTGAAGATAAAATGACTCAAGAAGAGAAGATTAAATCTTTCTCTTATATTGCAGACAATCTTGCCGTTGGAAAAGAAGGTTGGGTTAAATTTCATGATTACAGAAAATCTTTTGAATATTTGAAGAGGGCGGCGGAGGCGGGGGATGTAGGCTCGCAGTCAGCTCTTGGCGCAAGTTATTTTTTAGGCAATGATTGGATGAATAAGTTCAGAATTGAGAAAAATTTTATTGAGGGTTACAAGTGGATGTATTTAGCAACTATGCATTCTGAACAGCTGACTCATGAATATGAGATACACCAAAAATCATTGAATAAGATGATAGCACTGATGAAAAGATCTGAAATAGATGATTCAAAAAATCTAGCTGCTATTTGGTTAAAAGAAAATTCAGAATTCATCAAAAACCATCCATTAAAAATCATAAAAACCACAAAAGAAGAAATCGCCACCGAAAGAGATAAAACCGAGAAATTTATAAAAGAATATGAATTAGAAAAACCACTTCCAAGCAATATCAACCAAACCAACTAAAAACCATGCCAAACGACAATAACCTACCACCACTTCCCGTAATTCCAGTTCCAGAAGTAGAGTTACAGCAATCTGGACAATTTACATTATTTTAGTAATTTAGAAAATTTGGTAAATATTCCAAGAAATTGGGTGGTTTCCTACGATAGATTACAAGATTCAAATCCCAATACCCCAACCTATCAATTAGTGATTTCTTCCGGCGTTGGAACTGCTGCAGAAACAGTTGTTAGGGGTGTTGCCACTTATCGCGCAGGAGTAGCGAGTGTCAGTGATCTTTTTAAGATAACTCGAGATTTAGTTGCTGGGAATAAAGCGCCTGCAGCAACAGAGATTTATGGAGGAGCGATAGAAGATATTTCTGGCAATAATGTTTATAAATATATTAATCAAATTGGTGATGGTGCTAATAATTTGTTTTCTGATGTAACTCAAAATGCTTTAGGTGGAATTTTTGGTGGTTCCTTTGCAAATCCAAATAGTTCACAAAATCCTGCTGCTCCTGGTTCAAATTCAAAACCAGTAGAAACTGTATTTATTCAATCCACCAACTCCCAAAACCAAAACACCTCCATCACCGCCACCAAATCCACCAATCCCTCTGGCAAGTCCTCCGTCTCAGTTTCCTCAAAAGACTACACCAAAGACCAACTAACCGAATCCTCAAAATCTCTAATCCAAAATGAAGGCTCAAACTTAGTTGGCTCAAATATTAAAATTGAGGGAAGTGACGGAACAATAAACGCAAATCTTTTAAACGATTCTCTAAAATCCGAAGCCGAAAAGTTTTTTGATAAAGATACCAAGCTCGATGCTCCAATCTTCAGTCAAAAAGACGATAGCGGCAATTCGCTTTATCTTTTTGAAAGCGATGAAGACTTAACATTATCAGATGGTTCAACTTCAAATTTAGGAACGGTTATAAACGCCATTGAGTCTGCCGCCAACCATTTAAAAACTTTTGCTAGTTCATCTTTTAATTATTTGGTGAAGCCATTTCAGAACAATGCAAACTTAGCTTATATGGCCACCAACATAGTTGCTGAGTTAGCGAGTGGTGGTGATTTGGACGATGTTATAGAGAGGATAGCTTTGCAGGAATATGTAGCAAAGCCAATTACTAACATGGGCGTTTCATATTTAACAAGTCAGTTAAATTTAAATCTAACTCAGAGTGAAACTTCTACTTTGTTAGCTTTTAGCAATGGCACGATTGATCAATTGCCGGATGATATAACTACAAAACTTTTGCAGACTGAAGGATTGAATGCCGGGATTCAGGCTTTGGTAAGTTTTGCCATAACTGCAATTGTTAATGGCAAAGATATGGGCAGTGAAGACTATCTTTTAGCCGCTGCAAATATTGGTGTTAGTCAGGCTATTGGTTGGGGTGTTAATGCTTTAGCCGGAACTACGGTTGCCAATGCCACATCACAAGTTGCGGCACAGGCTGCGGCAAATGCCACTATTACATCAACTGCTGCAGGTGCAACAACTTCATCCGGAACGACCGCAGCAACTACAGCTGCGGCTAAAACTTCATTGATTAAGGCGTCAACTCCGGGACAGGCTGCGGCTGGCGGTGCTGCTGTTGCCCTTACTCATATTGCTATAGCTGGTATACAAGATATTGGTGCTGATGATCATATGAATTCGCACCAATGGCAATCAACTGTTGTAAGTGGAGCGGCTTTAGGCGTTGCTTATTTTCTTGGTTCTTTAACTCCACTCGGGCCGATAGGTGGCATGATTGCGACTATTGTTGTTTCCCAATTCATGGGCGGCAAAGAATACGGCCCTGGTGAATATCCTGATCCCTATTCTTTTCTTAAAATTGAGGCTAAGGCGGATGGGACTGGTAATAAGATTATTGGTATTGAGCCTCAGGGTGTTGTTGCGATAGCGCGGGAATATTATCATGATGATCTTTATGGGACGCAAGGAAGTGACACTTTAGTTGGCAAGAGCGGAACTAACACGATCATGGGCTATGGAGGCAATGATCACCTTGAAGGAAGAGGAGATATTGATCTTTTAGTTGGCGGAGCTGGCGATGATGAAATCTTCGGTGGCAATGGTGATGATCAGCTTTACGGAAGTGAAGGAAACGACAATCTCTTTGGCGGCAATGGCAATGACCAAATAGTTGGTGGTGAAGGAAATGACTTCATCCAAGGCGGCAATGGTGATGATCAAATCATGGGTGAAGCGGGAAGCGATACAATTCAAGGTAATGCTGGAAACGATATAATCCTTGGCGGAGCTGGTAACGACAGAATTGAAGGAAATGAAGGAGACGATTCAATTCTTGGTGAAGATGGTGATGATATGATTCTTGGTGGAGTTGGGAGTGACATTATTGATGGCGGAGCTGGTGTTGATTACATCGAAGGTGGTGATGGCAATGACAATATCCGCGGTGGTGATGGCGATGATGAAATCTCAGGAAATTCAGGAGTTGATATTATTTACGGCGATGCCGGAAATGATCTTATAAGCACTGGCTCAGAAAACGACCTCGCCTTCGGTGGTTTAGGCAACGACATCATTTATGGCGCTGATGGTGACGATACTCTTTCTGGTGAACTTGGCAATGACTATGTAATTGGTGCTGATGGAGCTGACACAATTGATGGCGGTGCTGGTGATGATGTAATTCTTGGTGGAATTGGAAACGACACCATCACAACAGGCGAAGGAAACGACACCATAATTTACAGAACTGGCGATGGACAAGATACAATCACCGACACTGATACAGCAGGAAATGACATTCTAAGACTAACGGAAATCAACTCTAAATTAACCAACAATACAACCGACAAGCTGGTTCTAACCAAATCAGGCAGTGACCTGATCATCATCTTCAAAGACGACAACAACAATCTAACAACCGACCAAATCACAATTAAAAACCAGCTGAGTGGTGATGGGGAGATTGTTAAGAAAATTGAATTTAAACCATGGAATAAAAAACCAATTGCCAACGATAACTTCGAAAATATTTTAAAAATTCCTCAGATAAAATTGATGAATCACCACTGAAATTTATGAAAAACAACTTCTTCAAAATAACAAAATTAATCTCACATCGGATCATTAATTTGTCCGCTTTATTCTTTTTATTTTTTGCTTTTGAAGCAAGAGCGGATTTGGTGGATGACCTTATTAAGAAGCATAAGCTTGATCCGAAGAATAATCCGAAGGATCAGTGTGAGTTGATGAATTCGTTGCAAAGGGAAATATTTGAGAAAGGCAATAGAGTGGGGGATAAAAGGCCTACTTGTATTGGTAAAGAAGTGTGTGAGTTATTTGTTCCGTCTTATCATCTTTATAAAGATGGGAAATGGTATTCATCTGATGCAGAAATGATAATTTATAATCCCAATTCTTATCAAATTCTTGGCAGAGCTGCCGATATAGAAATCGATTCAGACAATTTTTACGAACCCTCTATCAAGGAATTTAGGAACTACATAAAAAAACATCACAACTTTTACATGGTTGATGTCAGAACTCACAAAGAGTTTAATAAACTCAAAAGTCAGTATGACACAAAAACCAATTTTAACGATAGCAGGCTTAGACTTGCCTCGCGCACTACAAAACCAAACAAAGACATTTCTTACCTAAAAGCTTATGGCTGCTACATAACCGAATCAAACCTAATCAAAGAATATTTGCAAAAAAACTTAACCAAAAACTCTAACTAATTTCATCACGCAATATGACCACAAATAACGAAATATTTCACCCTTTAGCTGGTGATTATAGAATTTCTCACCAATACTTGGAAATAAGAGGAAGTAGAACACATAAAGGTTTTGATGCTGTTGGAGTAAATGGCGAGCTGATCTTTGAAAGGCCGGTTATAGCTGTGATGGATGGAGTTATAAAAAAAATCGGTTGGCAAAGTGACGAAAATCATTCAAAAGGTTTTGGTCAAAGAATTGAGATTGATTACAGCAATAGTCAAAATTTTGGAACTTACGGACATCTAAGTAAATTTGCTGATGGGCTGGAGGAGAGATTTAAAAATGAAAATGAGGTTCATGTTAAAGCCGGCGACATCATAGGTTATGTGGGATCAACCGGTCATAGTACAGGTCCTCATCTTCATTATGAGGAATTTTCTTATGAAAATGGTCAAAAAACCTACCACAACCCAATGGAAACGTTGCAAAACGCCAAACAAAAACTCCTAGACGGCTCAGTAACTTCTGCACCAGAAAGCTCATTCTCATCTAACTTCACCACCGTAATAGATTTCTTCTCCTCCACCGCCACCTCAATTTCCGACTTCTTCAAAAACTTCGATTCCGAAATACAGGGAATTGTCAACCTAAACCCTTATGTTTTAGCCAAAGTTGGCAACCCAAATTTCCTAATTGGCTTCAATCAAGAATCGTCTTACACCGTTAAAAGCGGCGATAGCCTCTCCAAAATTGCCACAGACAATAACACAACTGTCGACAAAATTCTTGAAGCCAACCCAAATATCGAAAACCCAAATTTAATCAGTGTTGGTGATTCCATTATAATTCCCAAAATTGTTGAACAGCAAAGTTTCAACACTTTTAGTGGCGACAAATCCATCCAACTTGCCAATTCCGGCATGATAGCAACCGATGCTGTCTATGTTGATGAAAACGGTAATCCAACTTCAATTTATGATTCCCTCTTTGAAGCCAAAGACAGCAGCGGCAACAAAACAACCTTCATTCGTGATGGCGTTAAGGTTAAAG
>CAYSUM010000032.1:0-8696 GCA_964434225.1 uncultured Rhizobium sp. | reverse complement strand
TGGCAATCGATCTAAAATGAAAAATTTTTACGCAAAATCTCTTCAAGACCAAAAAGACAAAAACCTCTATCGCCAGTTGATAGAATCAGATGTCGTTGATGCGACCACGATCAAACGTGGTAAAAAAAATCTTATCTCATTTTGTTCGAACGACTATTTCGGACTTTCACAAAACCCTTCGGTAAAAAAATCTGCAATCAACGCAATCAATAAATACGGTGTCGGAGCAGGGGCTTCTCGTTACGTCACTGGCAACAATTCGCTTTACAGCAAGCTAGAAAAACAAATTGCTAAAATGAAAAATTGTGACGACGCGATTGTTTTTTCGTCAGGTTACGCCAGCGCAATTGGTATGCTTCCGGCTTTGGTTTGCGAAGGCGATTTAATTGTGGCAGATCGCTTGATTCACTCGAGCTTGATTGATGCGAGTAAACTTTCTGGCGCAAGATTGATGCGTTTTTTGCACAACGACGTAACCCACGCGCATAAAATTTTAAAAGAAAATCGCAGCAAGTTCAAAAAATGTTTAATTGTCACCGAAACAGTATTTTCAATGGATGGCGACGTTGGAGAAATTGCAGAATTGCTAAAACTAGCCAACGAATTTGACGCGATTTTAGTTTCCGATGCGGCGCATGATTTATTTTTACAAAAAAATTCTCCGGCAAAAAATCATTTGCAAATTGGCACTTTTTCCAAAGCTATTGGTACCCTTGGGGGGTACGTGGCGGGAGAGAAAAATTTAGTCGAATACCTACGCAATTTTGCTAAATCAGCAATTTACTCAACGGCGCTGCCACCTTGTATTTTAGCAGCTTCTTTGACTTCGCTAAAAATAATTGAGAAAAAAAATCTTGGCAAAAAAGCACTCGAAAATGCTCAATATTTTTGTCAGTTAATGAATCTGCCAAAACCACAATCAGCAATTGTGCCAATTATTTTGGGCGATAGTAAAAAAGTTTTAGAAATTGCAAAAAAAATTGAAGCACGAGGAGTCTTAATTTCAGCAATTCGTCCACCAACTGTTGAGGCCAAAAAAGCCAGACTTCGTATTACTTTTTTGAGTGAGCACAAAAAATTTCAAATTAAAAATTTGGCGCAGATTTTAATTAACTTAATCAAATAAAGATTATGAAACCAAAATATTATCTCGCAAAAACACTTATTGGATCTGATAAAACTTACTTGCCACTTCTTGAAAATATTGTCTGGATGACTAAAATGACTGATCCGGAAAAAGATAATCTTGAGAGTTTTTTGATTGTGGATGATGAGAGTATTGAGATGATGAAATTGACTTCACGCAAGGACGATGGAAGTTATTACGATTTTGTTTTGAGCACAGGAGTTGAGTTAATAACAATCAATCAATTGATTGATCGTGTTATTGAAGATCCAAAAATCAAAGAAGATGCGCATTTTGTTTACGAAAAATTGCGTTTTGCCGTCAAGGTTAATTTTTTGGAATTGGACCCTGAGACGAATTTTGAATTGCTGCCAGTGTCTTTACAGGCAGACTTTGCAAAGGCTTTATTTATTCGTGGCTTTGCTAATCAAAATTTTAACAGTGTAAATATTTGTGAAGATCTTGATGTGATGCACGACAAGCCTTCAAGTCTTCCAGACAATCCACAAGATTTTCTAAAAGGAAGCGATCTGGGACTGAATCGAATTATTAGTTATTACCAAAAACACGGAGAGCTAGGGGTTTTAGAGTTTTTAACCAAAGAAGATCGCCAATTAATTTCTGCTAATCAAGAAATGCGTCAAATGTGGGAATCTTACAAAAATTGCTTAGAATCAGGAAAAACTCACAATGTCTTTACCACCAACGAAGTGGTATCCAAAATAAGAGATGATTACGGAAATAATATTCCGCAAGGAGTTAATGTATTTATTGGATCGGAATATATGGCTGCTAGATCTAAGGCGCTGCCAATAAAAGCATCAATGGCTGAAAGCAAAGAAAGTCTAGAAGAGTTTTTTGAAGTCATTGAAAAGCAAATAGTGCCGCAAGCAATACAAAGGGGGTCAAGAAGGGGGGTTGAGAGTCTAAATAACTATTTGCAGCGCAACCGCAAATGGTTTGTAGATACAAGGGTAAGCAGTTTGTACGGATGGTGGAGTTCGGAGCATCCTACGGCAATCACTGTTGATCCTGATGAATTCGGTATTTGCGGCAGATACGACATTCAAAAATGGAAATATCTTTCCTCGTCAGAAGAAATAAAACACTATTCACCGAATATTAAAGCCATCGAAGAAGTTCTGCACCCTTGGACTCCAATTATTCGAGGTTTCTTGGATGCAGTTGAAAAGAAGCGTGATGCGTCTTCCAATGAAGCAGATTCTACAAGTAAAATTTCTGAAATTTCTATTTCGCATGAAGGTCTTGTTGATGATTCAAGACCTCAGCTTTTTGAAAAAGCTGATTTACAACATCCTCATCAAAAAACTTTTCCACGAACAGAAATATTGCCGCCAATTCAAGCCAATTCTGCAAGCGGTCAATTTGGCAATCCTCTTGGTTTAGTGGTGGGAGTTTTACTTGCTTTGCCAGTTGTAAGATTTGTTGTGAATAAATTTACCGCTCCTTCTGAAGAAATTAAAAAAGCGCGAGCTAAAAAGTTAGACCAACCTCTTTCCAAAGAAGTTTATGAAAATACAAAATAGTTTTATCACCCTTTAGTTTACCTCGAAAAGTTGATTTGCGCGACAGCGCCTAAAGAAGGAATTTATCTAAACAAACCTTTACTCGACGGCCGGCTTTGCCGAAATTTTTTAGCAAATGAAATCACAAAATTCTCAAAATAATCAGCTCAAAGAAAACCTAGTTAGTACTTTGCGCGCAATGGTGGCTGATGAAACTCTGCAAGTTGAATTTAGTGACGAGGTAAAAAATAATTTTTTTTCTTGGAATCAAAATACGATTTCTGGGGAGAAAAATGTGGTTTTGCCGCAGTTGGATAAATTGCCGAGAGCCTCTTCAGATTTGGCTGCGTGCTATTTGATGGCGCACGACAAAAAGTTGTACGACGAAAAAAAATACGAGCCGCAAGAGCAAAAATTTTTCGACGAGTTTGAAAAAATTCGTGTGATTGCGCGGGTAAAAAATTCTTATTTGGGTGCGGTAAAAAATATTTTGCTGAAGGTGGAAGATGATATTTTTAGCGGTTCGACAAGTCTTTCTTTAATTTTACTAAAAGAAGTTTTTGGTCAAAATTTATTACCTCAAACTTTTGAATTTGCTGCTGAGTTAGAAAAAAATCTTAGTAAAAAAATTGTTACAGAAATTAAAAATTTAGCCCAAAAAACTGAAGATCAAGAAGCTTTTGCGCAAGCTTTGGATAAGGTTTTGGAGCTTCTTCGTCAAGAAAAAGAAGAGTTGGAAAAAAGTCAAGATGAAGAAAAATCGCCAAATAATTTGAGTGGCGAAAGTGAAAAATCGCAAAATGATTTAAGCAGTTTTGGCCAAGAAAATATTGATGCAAATGTTGAAGAAAATTTGGCGCAAAATGGTGAAGAAGATGGCGAAAAAATTGTTGAGCAGCAAGAAAAAATTTCTGATTTAAAAGATGACGATCAAAAAGGCGAAGTGACGGTGAAGGCAGATGAATCAGGATCGGACAACAATAAAATCGAGTTCAAAAATCCTTACAAAGTTTACACGACAAAATTTGACGAAGTAATTTTTCCACAAAAACTTATTGGCAAAAACGAGCTTGAACTTCTGCGCAATCAGTTGGATTTGAAGATGGTAAAGCTAAATTCAATTTCAAAAAAAATGACGATGAAATTGAAGAAAAAATTGCTCTCGAAGAGAAATACTTTTCTGGAATTTGATGCTAGCCGCGGAATTTTAAATCGTAAAAAATTGACTCGATTGGTCGTCGATCCTCTCACCGAGAACATTTGGATCAACAGCCAAAATCACGAATATCAAAACACCGCGCTGACAATTTTACTCGATAATTCGGGATCAATGCGTGGAAATCCAATAGTAATGAGCGCAATGGCCTGCGAAATTATTGCTGGAATTTTAGAAAAATTTGCCATCAAAACTGAAATTATTGGATTTACTACGGCCGATTGGAAAGGCGGTAAGGCGCGTAAACTCTGGGAAAGTTTGGGTCGTGAAAAAAATCCCGGACGTTTGAACGAACTGCGTCACATTATTTACAAACATTTTAATCAGCGTTTTAAAAAGGCGAAAATTAATTTGGGATTAATGTTGAAAGAAGGTTTGCTCAAAGAAAATATTGACGGCGAAGCCTTGTTATTCGCAAGATCGCGCTTGGCGCAACAAAATGAGAAAAGAAAAATTTTATTGGTGATTTCCGATGGAACGCCCGTCGATGATTCAACAAATTCAGCTAATGACAGCGATATTTTATCCGATCATTTGCATCATGTGATTAATAAGATCGAAAATGCGCCGCGCGGACAATCGCAAATTGAAATTGTTGGTATTGGAATTGGTCATTCGACTGAAGAATTTTATCGTAATTCAATTGCGATTAAAAGTTTGGAAGAGTTGGGTGATGTGATGATTGAGAAGATCGTTGATCTGCTTTAGATTTGTGGCTTGGTATAAACTAGGTTGCTATTGCAACAAACTTTTTGTCGAACTTGCAGACTTTTTAAAAAACTTAGGATTGTCAGTTTCTTCTTGTTACAACTCACAGAACTTTTCTTGACATTAATCTGTATAAGGCGCCTAAAATTCCTTCCCCTATTTTAATTTTTAAAGGACTTACCACATGTTAAAACTCATTAAATGTTCCGACAAAATCGGCAAAAAAGCTCTAACCAAATATTTGATTACATCTTACGTAATCGTGGCTTTAACCATACTTTGTTTTGCCAGCAGAAGTTTTGATTCTTATTTAGAGCGCGAGACCATGAAAATGTCTACCACCGCTTATGAAATTGAAGCTGGTTTTACAAACACGCTGGATTACACCGAATCAGTTTTGAATTACATCAACCGCAAAATTTTGATTTCTGGTGGCCGGAAAGAAAAAATTGAATCGATTTTAAAATCTTTTAACAGCTCAGATACTGATTATAATTCGGTTCGTGACGTTTTATCGACGGGAATGTTCTTTTGGATCGACTCTCGCAAAATGCTAACAATAAGCAGCGAATTTGGTTTGGTGAAAATGCCAGTTGATGTTTCGGGTCGTGATTATTTGGCACAAACTGAAAAAACTCCGTGGAAAATTTTTACTGGAGTTCCAACAGTTGGTGCGGCAAGTGGTCAATTTGTAATTCCTGCTGGCGTTGGTGTGGTAAATAATAAAGGTGTTTACATCGGAACGGTGGCGATCGGTTTTAAAGTTTCTGATTTGGCTGAAATATTTTCGAAATTATCGAGACGCAGCAGAACTGATTTTACGATTCTGGACGGTAAAAATAAAATCTTGATGGAATCAAAAAAAGACTTGCTTTCTGAAGATCGCGAGCTTTTGAAAGTGACAGGGTTGGTTGCAAAAGACAAAATTGATGCAATTGTTTTAGATTACAAAATCTTCTCTCCGCGCAACAATTACGTGATTTCCCGCAACTTTGAAAAATATCCTTATCAGGTTTTGGTTTCGCTACAAAACAGCGCTGTAACTTCTGGCGCGATTAATGAAATCTGGCCGCATTTGGTTGAGCTTCTGATTATCACGATTTTCTTCGGCACGATTTTATATTTTATTCGTACGGTTTTGAAGAAATAGAGTTTGTCTAAACCTCCTTTGCAAAAGGAGGTTTAGATTTTTTTGTAGCCGCGGATTTTTAGTTTATAGCCATCCAGCCCAATCACCGACTTTTTAGAATTCGTTAGCAAAACCATATCTGTCACGCCTAAATCTGATAAAATCTGCGCTCCCGTTCCGTAATTTCTTAATTCTTGTTCTTTGTTTTTCGGTTGATTTTGCGCGCCCGCAAGTAAGTGAGTAATCGCTTCGTTGGGCTGTCTAATCACAACAATCACGCCGCTGGAGCTCTTGGCAATTTTTTTTATCGCTTTTAAAAGCGAGCCAGTTTTTGGATTTTGAATATCTTCCAAACAATCGCTAAAAATATTTAAATGATGCATGCGAACCAGAGTTGGCGAGCCTTTGCTGATTTTGCCTTTGGATAAAGCAATATGCTCAACGCCGTCAACTTTGCTTTTGTAGATTGTTAAATCGAACTCGCCATGCTTGCTGACAAAGGTTCCGCGTTCTTTTACTTCAATTAATTTTTCGTTTTTGCGGCGATATTCAATCAAATCTGCGATGGTGGCGATCTTCATTTTGTGAAGTTTGGCGAATTTGATTAGATCGGGCATACGCGCCATTGAACCGTCGTCATTCATAATTTCACAAATCACGCCTGAAGGATTTAAACCTGCCAAAGTTGCGATGTCAGTTGCAGCTTCGGTGTGGCCGGCGCGAACCAGAACGCCGCCTTTTTCGGCTTTTAGTGGAAAAATATGTCCGGGGCTAACCAAAGCTTCTTTGCCTTTTTTAGGATCTATTGCGTCAGCGATAGTTTTGGCGCGGTCAAATGCTGAAATTCCGGTGGAGATTCCTTCGCGCGCTTCAATTGAAACGGTAAAAGCAGTTTGGTGACGCGCTTGATTATTTAGCGACATTAAAGGCAGATTAAGTTCGCGAACGCGTTCCTGCGTAAGTGTCAAACAAATTAATCCGCGACCAAATTTCGCCATAAAATTAACTTTTTGATCGTCGCACATTGCGGCGGGAATAACTAAATCTCCTTCGTTTTCGCGGCCTTCGTCATCAACTAAAATGAACATTTTACCTTGTTTGGCCTCTTCGATAATTTCGGGAATTGTGGCGAGAAATTTTTTTTCGTTTGTCATTTTATTTTACATATTGGATTGGATCTTTTTCCCCTGCCGCTGCGAAGCCTTCAAGGCGTAAGTAACAAGAATCGCATTTGCCGCAGGAGAGAATATTTTTGTTTTCAATAATCGGATCGTAGCAGCTGTGAGTTTGAGAATAATCAACGCCGATTCTAATTCCAGTTTCAATAATTTCTTTTTTTGACATTTGCATTAAAGGCGCATGAATCTTGAAGTGTCCCTTATTTTCAACGCTGGCGGCGGTTGCTAGGGTTGCGAGTTTTTCGAAAGCGGCAATAAAATCGGGGCGACAATCGGGATAATTGCTGAAATCAACGGCGTTGACGCCAATAAAAATATCAAAAGCGCCAACGGTTTCAGCGTAAGCCAGCGCGTAAGAAAGAAAAATTGTGTTGCGAGCGGGAACGTAAGTAACGGGAATTTCAGCACTTTGAACATGATCTTTCGGAACCGCGATTTCAGCGGTTAGCGCCGATCCACCGAAAATTCTTAAATCGATTTTGGCGGTTTTATGTTCTTGAGCTTGGAAAATTTTTGCGACTTTTTTTGCCGATTCTAATTCGATATCGTGACGCTGTCCGTAGTCAAAACTGAGGGCGTAAATTTCGTAATCCAAATTTTTGGCAATTCCCAAAACCGTCGTAGAGTCAAGTCCACCGCTAAGTAAGACAATAGCTTTTTTCATGAATTTATTGTTTAACATTTAAAGATTAAGCATTTAGATTTTTCAAACTTGTGCGTAAGCTAAAAGCTAAAATGTTAAATGTTAAATGTTTCAGGGGTGGTTAGCTCAGTTGGTTAGAGTGCTACGTTGACATCGTAGAGGTCGGAAGTTCGAGTCTTCTACCACCCACCATTTTTCTAAATTAAAAAAAAGCCTCGATGAAGAAATCAACTAGTGAAATAGCGAAACAAGAAAAATTAGAAAGGGAAGAAAAGGAAAGAGAGACTGCAGAAGTGAAGTCAAAAGAAAATGAAGAAAGACAGAAGAAAGTCAATGAACAGAGAGCTAAACAGCAAGAAGAGGCGCGGAAATTAGTTAAAGAAAAAGAAGAAGCGAAACAAAAAGAAGTTAGAGAAAATCGAGAAAAAATCGAAAAAGACAAAGCTGCTAGAGATGAAAAAAAAACAAAAGATCTCGAAGCTAAAGAAGCAGCAGCAGCAAAAATACAACAACGGGATATTAAAGAAAAATCAGAATTTGCAGCTTCTCATAATAAGAATGCTGAGCATTTAACAGAAGATCAGGCGTTGCGGCAAAAAAAAGAGCAACTCGATGCAGAAAAAAAACTTGCAGAAGTTAAGGAAACAGAAGCTGCGGCACGGAGAAAGCACGAAGAATATTCAAAGCTTAAAACAACTTCTGAGAGGGAAGAATTTCTTGCTCTTAATACTCTCTATTCAAAACCTACCAACAGTAATTTATCGTCGGTGAGTCCTAAAATTACTGAAGAAGAACTTACAGCAGCGAAGCAAGCTAGAGAAACAGGATCTGAGTTTTTTTCGCGTCCGCAGATTGTTAACGATGCTGTCAATACAGTGAGCTCAGAATTAAAAAAGGTTTATGATAATGGTCCTGAAGCACAAACTATTGGGGAAAGTGTAGGAGCTGCCGCCGAAGTGGTGGTTGGTTTGGGTGCTACTGCAGCGTCTCTTAATCCAGTGGCTGGTATTGCTGCGAGTGTGGTTGCTGGTCAGTTTGTACAAGAAGTAGTAACGGGTGGGTTAAAGGAGTTTAATCAACATGTGACGGCTGGTGGTGAAGGTGGTGAAGAAGAAATAGAAGAGGAAATAGAAGAGGAAATAGAAGAGGAAATAGAAGAGGAAATAGAAG
>CAYSUM010000031.1:0-9007 GCA_964434225.1 uncultured Rhizobium sp. | reverse complement strand
CACTCTTCCATAAAGATTTAGAAAACTGCCTCTGCACCAGAGGACACTCTTCCATAAAGATTTAGAAAACTGCCTCTGCACCAGAGGGAGCTATTCTATAAAAAGCAACATTGTCTGAGAGCTAGCTCGAACAAGGCGGCGCAAGTTATTTTATGGAAATTTTAATTGCAAGAAGGTTGGGCAAAAATTATTGGATGCCTTTTTTTACTGGTTTTGGAATCGATTTTGGGATGAAATTTTTGGTGGGTTTGGTGAATTCAACTTCCAAAATAATTTCTATTTTGTCGCTGACGCCCATTTTAGTGCCAGTTGCAGGGATGCCAAAGGCAATTCCGAAGTCGCTACGATTGAGAGAGCCTTTGGCGCTGAAGCCAATTCTGGCGCTGCTTGGGTCCATCGGATGGCTAGTATAGCCGCCGTTGAAGGTGGCGTTTAGAGTTAATGGATGAGTGATGCCGTGAAGACTGAGTTCGCCGATAATGTCGGCGCTGTTTTTACCGGTGATTTTAATTTCTTTGGAAATGAATTTAATTTTTGGAAACTGTGCTGCGCCAAGCCAATTAGCACTTTGCAGCATTTTGTTAAAATTAATTTTTTTGGTATTGGGAAAATCAGTTTCAAGAGAAGATACATCGACCGTGGCCGTAACATTTGATTTTGTTGGATTGGCGGGATTGAAATATAAAGCGGCGTCAAAATTTTTGAAGCGCGCTGTGTAATTTGAAAATCCTAAATGATCGACGCGAAAAATTAAACTAGCGTGAGTTTTGTCGAGCGTGTAATTGCCAGCGGGAAGGGTTGCTGTAATGTTTGCTGAATGTTGTGGCGTACAAAAAGTTAATGCCAATAAAAGACAAATTGCGAAAATTTTTTTCATCGGAAATTTTTTAAAAATTATAGATCACGCCAAGTTTTGCCACGCCCAAATTAGTCTTAACTTTGGCTCCCGATTGCGCATATTGCATGTTGAATTGCTGATAATCGTAGGAAGCTTTTAATGAAATTCCAAAAGGCAAATCAAGCAATAATCCAACGCCGTAAAGTGGCGTTAATTGTGTTTTTGCAGATGATTGATGGCTGGCTAAAACATTGCTGCTATAGCGCAAATTAGTTAAGCCATAAGTTAGAAATGGAGTGATTTTTGGCAAAATTGCAAAACCAATATTAGCCTTGGCGCCGTAGCGATTATCCAACTGAATATTGCTGCCTTCGTTATTTGTTGATCCTGAATTTGAATTAAAATTTTTTGCCGAAGTTTGAAGATTATCGTAAAATAATTCCGCCGATCCGTATAAGTTTAATAAATCAAGCCTGAAGCCAGCATTAACGCCGTAATTATATTTATTGGCAGCTTGTTTATCGTTATTTTGTGGGCCAGAAATTGAAGAAAGATTGCGGGCTTGATGATTGGCGTTAGCAAGTAACGCATCAGCGCCAAGGTAGAATCCCGTAGCGTTAGCTGAGCTTGCCAATGCGCAAGTTGTACAGAAAATCGTAACGAATTTTTTCATTTTGTAGTTTAGTTTTAGTTGGATGTCATTTTAAAAATTGAACGTCACAGTTTTCTTCAAATCCGCTGCCAAACTAAGTGCAACTGGGCAAGAATAAGCCGCGTCGCGCAATATCTGTTTTTGATTTTCATCAAAATTATTATCTACAAAATTAAATTTGATGATGATTTCCACCACTTTGCGCGGCGGCATTGATGACATAATTTTAGTCACATCGCAAGTTGTTTTGTCAATATTCCAGCCATTATTATTCGCGACAATTCCCATAATCGTAAACATGCAAGTCGCAAGCGAAGTTGCCAATAAATCCGTTGGCGAAAATGCTTCTCCTTTTCCTTTATTATCAACTGGAGCGTCGGTGATTAAAGTGTTTCCTGATTTCAGGTGAACTGATTTTGTGCGTAATTCGCCTAAATATTCTGTTTTAATTGTGATCGACATTTGACTAGTGAAATAAAATTAAAGTTAAAATTCCAAGCGACGTAAGCGCGATTCCAAAGAGTTCGGCGGTTTTTTGTTTTTCTTTTAAATACAGATAAGAAATCAAAACGCCAAGGATTAGTTCCATTTGGCCAACAGCTTTAACGTAAACCACATTGCCGATGGCATAAGCACTGAACCAGCATAATGAAGCCAAAATGCTGAACATTCCCGTCTTTAAAATTGTTGAGGTATTTTCAGCAGCGAAGAGATTCTTGATGTCGCAAACAAAACGATTTTGTGCTGATTTTACGATCGAGAAATAAATATTTTGAAAACAAATTACCCACATCAAAACAATAGTTGCGGCATTGAAATCGCTGTATCCGTAATTGATTAAACTTTGTGCCGAAAATTTAATGCCAAAGGCGGAAAATGAAAAACACAAACCAGATAACGCGCCGCAAATTGCTGCTTTATCAATATTTTTGCGGAAGTTTTTTAGTTTTAAATTCGACATCAAAACCATGCCAATGCTGGTAAGAACAATTGCGAAGAAAGCAATTAGCGAAACGCTTTGATTGAAGAATATCACTCCCAAAAATAGCGATTGCAAAATTTCGGTTTTGTAAAATGCAATCCCAACGCCGAGATTTTTCGACTGAATTGTTTTGAGAAAAAATAGATTTCCGGCGATTTGAAAAAATCCCGTGAAGGCGCACAAAAAAATAAATTTATTATCAACTAAAGAAAAAGTATAAAGCACAAAGCCAAGCGCAACAGGAAGCGGCAAAATAAATCGCGACCATGAAACGGTGAACAGATCAAGTTTTTTATTGAGATTTTTTTGCTCAAGCGTGCGAAAAGTTTGCAATATTGTCGCAGCGATTGTGAAGATTATCCAAGACATGAAATTAGTGAAAATAAAAATAAAACCTTCTTTGCGAAAGAGGGTTTTAAATTTCCAATTAAATATTGAAATGAAACTTACCAGAATCCTGATTTTTCTTTGCGTTTTTTCCCCGCTGTCAGCTAACGCCAAATTAGTAATTTCAAGTTGGCAGGAAAACGCGCAATTAACTGCAAGCGGAAAAAGTTCAGAAATTGTAATTCGTGGCCGCGTTCAAGATTTGCCGGCAAATAGCGCGATGGCTTCTTTCACCATCTCTTTTGATCCCAGACAAACTATCAAAATCACCCGCGTCATTAACGATAACAAACTTGCTGATTTTGCGATTAGCGCCGATTATTTTTTCTCAGGCAATGCACTCAGCATCAAGTTTCCTAAGGGCAAAACTAATGGCGAAGAGGTTTCGGTTTATTTTTCTTACGACGAAACTTATGACAAATTAAATCAATTTCTAAGGCAGGAAGCAATCTCAGTACCAAGCTTCGCAGCTGGCGCCAAAGCCGCGGTAATTTTCAACTTTCCTGGATATCTTGAATCGGCAACTTTCAATCCCAATCTCACCAAAAGTGGTAATAGTTTTGTTTACAGCAATATTGTGCCCAACAATGGCGTTCAAGAAATTATCAAATTAACTCCAGCGCGCAGCGTTTGGGATGTTTCGGTAAAAACTAAAATCAGCGCCAGTAAATCTTTGGGGAAATTTGTGGTAAAAGTTCCAACTTTTTTTCGCAGCACTCATCAAAAAGTTGATAATTACAACATCGCTTCCGGCATTGCGCCGCTGCAACAAAGCGGAACTTCTGACATCAAATCTTTAACTTTTAATACAGCGCAACAAGAAATTGTTGTAAGCAATAATGCCAGAATTACTACCGGACTTGCAGAGCGTCGTGTCTTGGCGCGCAACGCTGCAAACTATATAAATGTCAGTGGCGAAGAAACCAAATTACTGTCAACAATATTGCAGCAAATCAAGTCTGATCGACGTTACGGCGATATTGCGCTTTACGCAAAAATTGGAAAATTTGTGAACGAATATTTGCGCTACGACATTCGCTATTTAGGAAAATTACCCAGCCTGCCTGAAATTATCCAAAATCGCGCTGGCGTCTGCACTGAATATGCGCGGCTTTTTGACGCTTTGGCGCGACTTGGTGGAATTCCCTCAATAATTGTTGAAGGTGCCGCGTGCGGTGAATATTTGGAATGCCAAGGTCACAGCTGGAATATAATTTATCAAAACGGTCAATGGTTGGAAGTTGATCCAACGTGGAATTTAATGTCGGGAATTGTTTCGTCGTCGCATATTTATTTTAACGATGCTGGTAAAGGTGAAACTGGTGTGGAATATTTTGATCAAAATGAAGACCTAAAAATTAAGGTCGATCTGGAAATGAAAAACGTACTATAAAATGACTAAAAAAACTACGCTAGTTTGGCTGCGCCAAGATTTACGGATCTCTGACAATCCCGCTCTTTTTGCCGCCGCAGAAGCTGGAAAAATTTTGCCAGTTTTTATTTTGGACGACGCCAACGCGCAGGATTTTAAAATTGGTGGCGCTTCTAAATTCTGGCTGCATCGCAGTTTACAAAGTTTGAATGAAAGCTTTGGTGGAAAATTAAATTTTTACGTGGGCGATGCGCAGAAAATTTTGCTCGAAATAATTTCTAAAAACCAAGTTGAAGCAGTTTATTGGAACCGTTGCTACGAACCTTTTCGCATTAAACAAGACGGCGCTATCAAAAGCATTTTGAAGGAAAAAAACATCGAAGTTAAAAGCTTCAACGGCTCGCTTTTATGGGAACCGTGGCAAGTTTTAAAAAGTGACGGCACGCCTTACAAAGTTTTTACGCCTTTTTATCGCAACGGTTGTTTGAAAAAAGAAGCGCCAAGAATGCCGCTGCCAGTTCCGCCTAAACTTGATTTGTCGCGCGATAAAAATTCGCTGACGCTTAATGATCTGCAATTGATGCCGCAAAAAAATTGGTATTTGCCAATCGACCAAACTTGGAAAATTGGCGAAGCGGTCGCGCAAAATCGCCTTTACGAATTTTTGGATGACGGCCTAAAAAACTACAAAGAAGGCAGAAATTATCCCCATCAAAATAATGTTTCGCGCTTGTCTGCTTATTTGCATTTTGGCGAAATTTCACCCAATCAAGTTTTCTACGCCACGCAGGCCCGACTGGTTTTGGATGGTTTAGAAAAAGACATCGATCATTTTTTAAGCGAACTGGGATGGCGCGAATTTTCCAATCATTTGCTTTATCATTTTCCAACTTTGCCGCGCAAAAATTTTCAGAAAAAATTCGACAGATTTCCTTGGAGCGAAAATTCGCAACTTCTTCAAGCTTGGCAAAAAGGCCAAACTGGTTATCCAATTGTTGACGCCGGCATGCGCGAATTATGGCAAACTGGTTATATGCACAATCGCGTGCGCATGATTGTTGGATCATTTTTGGTCAAAAATTTATTGCTGCATTGGCATCACGGCGAAGATTGGTTTTGGGATTGTTTGGTTGATGCCGATCTTGCTAATAACAGCGCCAGCTGGCAATGGATTGCTGGCAGTGGCGCCGACGCCGCACCATATTTTAGAATTTTCAATCCCGTTTTGCAGGGCGAAAAATTTGACGCCGATGGCGAATATACCAAGCGTTTTGTGCCAGAATTGGCGGCCTTACCCAACAAATTTCTTTTCCAACCGTGGGAAGCTCCACCTCTAATTCTAAAAGCCGCCGGCGTTGAACTGGGCAAAAATTATCCCAAACCAATCGTCGAAATTTCCACCTCGCGAAACTCAGCTTTGCTGGCTTATAAGATGGTTTTAGGGGATTAAGCAAAGTTAAAAACCAAGCAATTGCCCACAAAAAAATACGAAGCAATTTTTATGAGACCTTTAGGAGCGACAAAGTTAGAAAGGTCTGAGTCTCAAATAGTCTCGGATCTGCGCAATAGTTTAGAAAAAAATGGCAACAAGGTATCGTCGTTTTACGCGAGCGATAGTATAAAAAAGTCATTGGAAGAAATTGCGCGACTGCCAGAAATAAAACTGATTGACGCAGATTTGGCCGAAAAAATAATCAAGAATTTAAATTTTGACGAAAGGTATTTCGGAGCCTCAGAGCCAGATGATGGGATAAAATTAATAGAAACATTAAGTCAAATTTGCCAAAAACTTGGTGAGAATCAGCCAAATTATGAGGGGGTTTTAGAAGAAATCGCTCCATGGAAACCAGGGAATTTTCTGGTCGCGTGGTTGATTGATAAAGCTGAAAAAATTTCCTCTCCCGAAACATCAAAAAAACTTATAGAATATGCATTGTTGCATAATCGCCAGAACGAAGGCGGAAGATTATTTGCAGAAAAAGTTTCGGTAATAGTTAAAAAATCGACCAATAAAATTCTCAATCCTGAAAATTTTTTTGGTAGAATATGGGATAAAAATGGTTTACTTGCTCTCTTAGAGCAAGTTGAAGTGGCAGGAATTAAAACTTCAGAAATTGCCAATCACATTTTGTGGGTGGCGTCAAACGCAAATGCCGTTGAAATAATTGATCTGCTTGAGAATAGATTAGCTGAATCAGTCGAGCTTGATTTTAACAAGGCTTTATGGTGCGCAATTGCAAATGAAAGCGCTGATATGATCGATCCGCTGCTTAATCGTGGCGCTGATTTAGAGTCGGCAATAAATGAGCTAATCTTAGACAAATCTTACTCTAGCTACTTTCTGCCCGAAGTAATAAAAAACCTTACTAAGCTTGAGATAATTAATCAGGTAAGTGCTGATTTGGTTGAAAAGTTAATAAAGGTAGAAATGGCATTTGATGCGGAATCGATGTCGGCTCTAAGTCAAAAACTTGGCGAGAATCAGCCAAATTATGAAAGGGTTTTAAACGAACTTCAGCCGTGGGAATACTATGATCAAAGAATCATTTGGCTCATAGACAAAGTAGAGCAAATTTCTTCACCGCAAATAACTCAAGATTTGATTAAATACCTTCAACAAAGTTTTTTTTACCAAGATTTACTGCCAAAGGTAATGCAAAAATCAATTCACAAAATTCCAAATCTCGAAATGTTTTTGGGCAGCTTTTCAGATCAAAATGCTTTGGTAAGTATTTTAAATCAAGTCGAAGCAGAAATTGCCGATCCAAAAATTGCCGATCATATTCTTCAAGTGGCAACTAAGGAAAATAATATTGAGTTAATTGAGCTTCTTGAAAGCAAGTTATCTCCATCGCTGCATCTCAACCATGATCCGGCGCTAATTCTGGCAATTTCTTATGAAAAATTTGAGGTGATGAATGCGCTGCTCAATCGTGGTGCTGTAATAAACCAAGCTTTTGATGTATTATTGCAAAACCCTGAACAGTTTCAATGTCAAGGTATTTACCTAAAAAAATTTTTAAAGAATGTTGCAAAAACACAATTGGTCGAGCAAATCAAACCTGAATTAGTTGAAAGAATAATAAAGAGCATCGGAGCTTATGAAGATGATGATCATTCAGAAATTCTTGAACAAATTTGCCAAAGACTTGGCGACAATCAGCCAAATTATGAAAGGGTTTTAGAAGAGCTTAAGCCGTGGGGAAAATTTGATGGAAGAATCATTTGGCTAGTTGGTAAAGTGGATAAAATTTCTTCGCTCGAAACTGCAGAAAGCTTGATTGCCTATCTAAATGACAATTTAGCTCAAAGTCAGATTTCGGCAGTGATTGAAAAATCAGCTAACAAAATTCCAAACTTGCAGAGATTTCTTCATAATATTGGCGATAACAAAGTTGCGCAGGTTATCCTAAATCAAATGGAAGGAATGCTTGATGATGAAGAGACGATTAAGAAAGTTCTAAAAGTTGCCGTGTGGAAAGGTGACATCGGATTAATTGAATTATTAGAAAAAAAATCAGCAACGCGACTTGATTACAACTCTTCGTTTTTTTCTGCCATTGAGTTGCGTAATCTTGATGTGATTAATTTTTTTCTTGATCGCGGCGCAGATCCAAATCTGGTTGATAAGGGATATGACTATTCCAATCCTGTGCATGTCATCGAACATGTAATGTGCAGTTTTTCCAAAGATCCTGAAGTAAAAAACCAACTCATAAATAATCTTTTGAAGCGCGGAGCAAATCCCTCTCTTGTGATAAATGAATATCGTAGGCAGGAGATAATTAGCTTTTTGCAAAAGCAGCAAAACTATCCGCAATTGGAAAAATTTCTGCCGAAATTCATGAATGAATTTTTAAAAGAAGCTTTTAGCTGCGATGATCAAATAATGATGAAAATGCTGATAAATCACGGCCTAAATATTAACGCTAAATACGATTGTGAGTCGTTGGGATATTCAACTTTCAACGAAGATCCTAATACATATCTGCTAACTTTTGCTGGGGAATTGCGCAACAACAAAATTGTTAAATTACTTGCAGAATTGCATGCAGAAGTTGGAGATTATCCAGTGGTGGCCAAAATGGTTTTACAAAACAATAATGTTGCGCTTAAAGCCTTGTGCGACAATGGCTATGATTGTGACAAAACTTTTCCAAAGAGTAACGGTAACGATTATTATGGGGACAAACACCCGCTGGTCCTAGCAGCTTACGAAAATAATATAGATGGAGCTCTTATTTTAGCTGAAGCCATGACTTCAGATCAGCTAAATAATATCGACAAAAATGCCAACCTTTTAAGCAATTTATCCTCAGAAGAATTATGCATTTTCTTGATCGATAAAGGACTGAAAGTCGATCCAGAAAAAGAGAAATACCTTCTAATTAACAAGTGCAAAAAGAATGCCTTAGAATTAGTTAAGAAGCTTGTTGAAAACGGATACGATCCAAATGCCGAATTACTTGAAAGGGAGTCTTTTGGAGAAAAATCATTTACTTCGCCAATAAGGTCGGCCATCGGCAACAAGGCTTACGACGTTACTAAATATTTACTGCAACAAAATGTCGAAATAAAAAACGACATACTTCTTCTTGCTGTAAATTTGGACAATGAAATTGATGTGATAAAAGAGATCGTCGCAAGAAGGCCTGATATTGTTTTTCAAACTGATTTTAATGGCGATAGCCCATTAAACTTTGCAGCTGCTACGGGAAATAAAGAGGTTTTTGATTTTCTAATTCAAAACGGATCAAGTCCTCTTACTTGCAATAA
>CAYSUM010000030.1:0-10794 GCA_964434225.1 uncultured Rhizobium sp. | reverse complement strand
CCAAGCCCAACCGATACCGCGGTAACTTGTTCTACCAACGCCGTTTTCTGGATTACCTACAACATTGTTAAACTGATAATTGTTGGTGTTAACATTAGCACTGTCTTTGGCGATGTTATTGAAGGTTAGTGTTTTAATATTGATGTCACCAAGTGAAGAGGAGATTTTTCCTCCGTTAAGGTTCTCAACTTTTGTAGCATAGCCTTTAATGCTGGTCGTGCCGTTTCTTGCTTTGATCTGCTGGAAGACGCCTGAGGCATAGTCGGAGAATTCATCAAGTTGAAGCTGAGCAGTTTTTTGTGCATCAGTTCCAGAATAATTCACCACTTCATCCATCAATTTCTGCGTAAAATCTCCCTTCGCGTTGAAGTAGCCTTTGGCGACCATTTTGTCGAAGATTTGACCGGCTTTGTCTCTGGTACTGCCGGAAGCGGCGGTTACGAGATTGTTGTTGGTGATTGCAACTTCCGATGGAGCAACGGCAGCAAGCAAGCCACCAATCTGTCCTTTAAGACCAGAGAAACGCGAATCAAGATTGAGGTTGGTGTAATTGCCAGAAAGGCTGTGGAAGGACTGCTTAATATCACCATCAGATGAGATATAACCACCCGTGATAAGGTTATTCATCAGAATTTGGTTCTCGTTGAAGAGGACGACTGAATCAAAACCGCTTCCCAAAAAGTCAGAGTCTCTGAAGCTGTAAGTATTATCCTTTGCAGCTAGGGTATTAAAGATTGCAGTCTTTGCTACTTCATATTCACCATCGGTTGCAACTGAAGAAAACGCTGTCGCAAATGCGTTTACATCAGCAAAGTTGAAGCTGGCAGTTTTTTTGCCATTTTCATCGAGGTAGCCAGCTTCAATCAATTCTCCAACCAAGCGCGCTGCCGAGTTATCAAGAGACTTAGTAATTTTACGGAAAGAAGAATCAGTAAGTGAGGCTTGGGTAATGCCACTAAGAATTGTACTGACTGATCCTTGATAATTGGCGAGAGAGGAAGTGGATGAAGAAATTCCATCGGTGTAGAACTTTTCGGTGATATTGCCTTTGTCATCGATAAAACCTTCGGTTTTGAGTTGATTGACGAGTGCAGCCCCATCATTGATGTTGTTTATTGCAAGGTAAGTAACCGAGGTGAAATCCGAAGCGGTAATTGAATCGCCGGTGTTTTTTGCAGCGAAGATGGTTTCGAGGGTGGTTTTGTAGTTGGCTAAATCACCACTCACTGTAACGGCATTGCTGTCGTCGGTAAATTTACTAGTGAAATTACCACTGCCATCAACATAACCATCAGCAACTAGCTTGGCATAAAGCAGACTATAGTTATTGATGCTGTTGATTGGTTGATAAGTGATGCCGCTGAAGTTACTTGCCGATGCTTTATTTACTGATTTTGCAGAGTTGACTTGATCGAAAATGGCTTGTTTGTAAGGGGTAAAATCGGAGCTGAGATTTGCTGCCAAATCATCGGCATTGGCAGGGAAAGTCAGAGTTACATTACCATCAGCATCGATGTAGCCTTTCGATTTTAGCTCGGTAATTAGAGCGCTGCTGAGATTGGAGCCTTGGTTAGAGCCAGAAACAACCTGTCCAGAATTTAAGCCAGAAATTCCAAGGAAGGTATTTTCAATTACCTTGCCAGTTCTGGCATCTTGCAGGAGTTGGTAAATGTCGTTTTTGAGGTAAGAGATTTCAGTGTCGCTACCGAGTGATAGCCCGTCGGCTCCAGCGGTTTTAGTGTCGTCGTAGAATTTTTGTAAAACTTTGCCGTTGCTGTCGATGTAGCCGCTATTGCGTAGAGCCGTGTAAATATCTGAAGCCTTGTTATCAAAGTCTTTAGCGATGCGATCTAAACTGTTGGTAACTGTCTTTGAGCCGTCGTTATTGTCGGTAAATTTACATGAGCTGGATGTTACACAAACTGAATCGCCTTGCACCAACTTCGTAGAAAGACCGGTTAGAATGTTGTAAATAGCGTCTTTGTAGGCACTTAAACTTCCATCAATATTCATTCCTGAAGATGAAGTTAAGTCCTTGAAGGTATCGGTGATTTTGCCGTTAGAATCGATGTAACCTTTCGCCAAAAGATCAGCCCAAATTTCTACGGATTTGTCGAATGAGAGAGTGAAGAAATCGTATTTAGAAACATTGCCGTAACTCGTGTTGTAGAGCTTGCCATTGATGTTGACGTTACCCTTTAAAGCAAAAATTTCTCCAGCGTTATTATTTGCGGCATTGTTGGTAATTGTACCGTCAACATTGAGATTTATGTTCTGATTGGCGTAAAGCAGACCATAATTGGTGAGGTTCGAATCAAGGTTGATGGTCAGGTCGGAACTATTTGTACCAGTTCCTGCGCCAATCGCCATGATGCGCATGTTGTTAGTGAGGTTTTGTGCGGTAAGATTAATTTTTGCTTCGGAAAAAATATCGCTGTTGTTGGTAACATTCAGGCTTGTTGCAATGGTCAAATTTCCCTTCGAGTAAAGCGATCCAGAATTGTGGTTAGTGGGAAGATTTGCGACTGGATCGGCAGCGAGACCAAGGATAATGTTGCCACCATTGTTGGTAATTGTCGTGGTACCAACTGAATAGGATTTGTAATTGTGATTGATGTCATCAGAAGTGTTATTGGTGATGCTTAAATTTCCGCCGGAATAAAGATCGTAGTAGGCAATTCCAGTAGCGGCAGTAATTGATAAATTGCCAGTGGCTTTGATTTGGTTAGTATCAGTGAAGCTTCCTGTACTGGTTAAAGACGCATCAGTTCCAGATTTGATCAAAGACGAGTTAACGAAACTTCCTGAATTTACTGTAATAGATTTTACAGCTTCAATTGAGCCAGAGGTATTTTTGGTAAGGCCGGTTGTAATAATCGAAAGCTTGTTTGCAGAGAATGCTAGTGAGGTGTTTTCGAAGCTTGCAGAATTGATGAACAATCCACCGTTAGCCTGAGAGGTTGCATCAGCTTTGATTGTGCTGTTGTTTTTAATCAGGCCATTAGCGCTGTTTAGATAAATTGAACCTGCGGCATAGAAGTTGCTTGTAAGAGAAGAATCATTTAGCTCGATTCCATTTTTACCAGTTAGAGTGATATCGCCCAAGACATTAGTGATCGCAGCGCGATTGGAAGTGGCATATTTTCCGAAGGTGATAGTGCCGTTGGTGCTCTCGAAATTTAGATTGGTTTTAGCATCAGCTCTTTCATATTCGATATTAGAAACAGAATTAAGATCGATATTTGCAGCACTAACTAGATCTCCCCGCAGTCTTACTCCTGGACCATCTTCAGTAGCGATGATTCTAATTAATCCGGCATACATTCCTCCAACGTAAGAGCTATCTAGTGCAAAGGCTGGCTTGGTGGTAGCGCCAAGACTTGCATCGGAGGTGATATTTCCAGTCTGGTAATCGTAAGTGCCATTTCCGAGTTTGATATTAAGAGCGCCTTTAGTGTGAATATCAGCCATCACCTGCACCGCACGGCTGATGATGTTAAGCTCAGCATCTCCGCCATTAATGCCAAGATTTAGGTAACCAGGAACATTAACTCCGGTGATGATTACACTAGAATTTGCTTGGTTAGAGATGTTAAAACCATCCAATCTTCCGGTTCCAGGATTTATGTTTGGCGCACCAGTTACAAAAGTAACCTTGGGAGTATTGATGAAAGTAGAACCAACCACGTCAAAACCGCTACCATTGGCAAAGACTAATTCAGCAGGATTGGTAACTTCAATTGCACCATTTATGCTGCTGCGTTGGTGGCTGAGGTCTTGGTTAATGATGATAGTGGCTGGATTTATTCCATCTGGATTAAAATTGGGATTACCATAAATCTGACCAGCAAGCTGGGTGTCAACTGTTGCACCTTTGGTATTATTAAGAATTTGGTTTTCGCTAGTTACATTATACGGACTCCAATTGTTTAAACTAACGCCTGCTTGGTTCGGTGGGGCTATGTTTACAATTGGCGTTCCATTTTGCGCGCGATCAGTTATTGTGTTAGTACTACCATCGGGAACAAGATAAGGGATATCGGTTTGGTTGGCAGCATAAGCTGTGGTAGTGATGATTTGAGAAAATAGAAAGCTGATAATGGTAAGAAAGCTTACAAATTTTCGACAAGTTTCGTACCAAAAGCTGTGAATCTTATTGCCATATGAAAACGAGTTATTGCGCCTTAATGAGTGCATCTTTTTTGGGCTTGGTCTGCCGTTTGGTTTAAAATTGCGGTGATTTCTTCTCATAATAGGCCGAGGTTAAAGCTGAGTGAGAAGTAGATGGTCTCGTTATCTTTTGAAAGATTGTCGAGATTTCGTAGATATGCAGGGGAATGCAGACCTTTGGAATAAGTCAGATTCCAGTTGAGCAAATTGCCATAATAATTCAAAGCAACACCAGCGCCGCTCATGTAACCTTCGTCATTGGCGCTGTCAATTACATGATTGCGAACATAGCCAAAATCATGGAAGAGACCGAGATGAAGTTTGGAGATTGCTGAAGCGGCGGAGTAGTTGCTGCCAAAGCTCATTGGTTTAGAGCTAAGGACTGAATTTGGAACTAAATCAGAAAGACGAACAGTAAGATCGTTTTTGACTGAATAACCACTATCGCCAGAGATTATACTTTCCTGAAAACCGCGCAGACTATATCTTCCTCCTAAAGTGAATTGATCTGCGCCATAGAGGCTATCGTTACTTTTAACGGAATCAAAAGTGAGTTTGTGATTGAGTGGGATGGTAGTTTTGGGAAGTTTAAAGTTTACGTTACTTTGAGCGTAAAGTCCGTAAGTTTCAAACTGAGCATGTGGACTGTTTTTAGATAGGCCACGCGGATCTTTCATCGCACCAAAAGCTGTTAAACCTTTGTTATATTTTGGTTGGATGTTGATACTGCCATATGGAATGTAGAAAACGTTGTTTAGTGAGAAATTTGCTTCAGTTGTTCTTCTGCTGTTAACTGGAATGTAAGTGCCTTCAAGATAGCTGTCAGTGTCGCTTTTGGTTAATTCACCTTTGAGAGATATTTTGTATTTTTGACCACGGGATAAAACGCGATCCAGATAGTAGCTGGTAGATTCACTGTTGCCGGAAGTTCGGAGTTTGGTTAGCGTTCCTGCTGTTGTGAGGAAATAGTTTGAATAAGAGTAACTTGCGCCAGTGGTCCAATATCCAAAAGGAATTGAGGTTGCTGCATAGAAGGCTTTTGAGAAGCGGGTGTTGCTGTTATCGTCAGTGCCAATGGCGTTATTGAATCCTTTGCTAGAGCCAAAAAGAGGAGTACCGTTACTTTCGGAATAGTTGAGATAGATGTTGTCGTTAAGGCCTAGGAGATTGTCGTAATTGAGTGAAGCTTTGCGCTTGATTCTGCCAGTGTTTTTTTGACCGGAATTGTCGGTGCTAAGTGAGACGGTTGCCTGATGACTGATTTGGTTTTCGATGATGATATTACTGTAACCAGCTTTACTTCCTGGCGCAAAATCCATCTTGGCCTTTTGTGAGTTTAGGCGGTTGATCTGATCAAGACCTTGTTCGATGTCACGAATGTTGATTTCGCTATCTTTCCAAAGGGATGGAAAGGCAAAGAATCTCTCAGTTGATCTGCGAAATGGTAAAACTTTGTTAAGCTTGCTATTGTCACGAATTTCCAGCTTTTCTAATTTTCCTTCTTCGATGATTATCTTGAGGATTCCTGATGATAGCTCGGAAGTGTCGAAATAAATCCTAGCCAAAACATAACCCTGCTGCTGGTAATATTTGGCGATTTGATCATCGAGTTTAATGAGATCAGATTTTGTAAAACAGGAAGGTGCTTCTCTTTTAGAAGCTAGCTTTTGTAGAGGCTTGATGAATTTGCGGTTTAGGGTCCAGCTGTATACCTCACTATTGCCAGAGATTCTGAATTCTTTGATAGTGCGGCAGGTTTTGTCTTCGGGAAGAGTTTCATCAATTGATGGCCTAGCAGCTTCTTCCTTGGCTTTACCAATGTTTCTGATTTCTTCGGATTCTTTTTGACGGATCAGATCACGCCTTTCACTTTCGATTCTTTGTTTGGCTTGAATGTCTTCTTGTTGTGCTCGCTCTTGATCGGTGAGTGCGAAGGAATTATGTGGAAGAGAAATTGTAAGTAGAGTAACTGCCAGGAAAAATAATGAACATCTGGTAAGGTTGGATAGAAAAAAACCAGAGCGATTTTCTTTATGGAAAAAAAGATGTTTTAAGGAAATCTTAATAATGCTGATGAAAGCTAAAATTGAAGAAGAACAAAACTTTTTTTGATGTAATGCCAAATTCTTGTTATCAACTTTGAAGATCCTATCTGGATCTTCTTCTATTCCATCTGTTCTGATTCTGAGAATCTTATAGTGAAAGATGGATAGTAAAACGATAACTAAGTGGATGATTAGTTTAAAACGATTCATTTTACTTAAGTTTTATTTACATGTGTTTTAAAACCATTGACACTTTGATTAAAAGTTCTCTTAAAATAGCATCCTAAATTTAACAAAATTTAGGAACTAACGAGCAACACAAAAACCCCTCCAAAGAGGGTAAACAAGTATTTCTATGTAGAAATTCACAACTAGTCAAGCAAATCTTCTGTTTTTCTTGGTTTTTATGAAGAAATACATCGTTTTACCCTTTATTTAACAACCTTTCCTTAAAAAATTTGTTTAGAAGAAGATTGGTGAGAAGTTTGCAAAAGGGTTCTTTCGTCTCAATCAATGGTCAGGCTTCTAACTTTTCAGTGCAGTTGAAATCGCCTTCAAGCCCTTGTAAATACTGACTTCGCAAAAACAGAGAAAAGTTCGCAAATGGGGTCGCGTCCTCCGCCATACCTCCCCGACCCTACAGCCATAAGGCTCCAGACCACTTTTTAAATTTCTACCGGTTGAGATTCGAACTAGTCACCAAACCTCCCGCGCCGCTCTAACACTGAGCCCATCATGTTTACCTTCAAAGTTAGTAATCAAATCACAGACATTCGATACGTTTTGCGAACTTTTCAGCAAAATGAGAGAGAAATTTTTGCAGGTTTTTTAGGAATTTTTGTCTCCGCTTCTCCATTTCACGTTCACCGTTTTGTATCTATTTGAAAGAATCTCCAACCTGTAGTTTAGATGTTCGACGAACATAAAAGAGCGGTACAAATAAAAATTTGAAATCGCACAATGTAAAAGATTTTTACATTTATATTGACAACATAGTTTACATTTTTAGACTTAGCCCCCAATTACTAATAGAATTTTTTCTTACAAAAAATGGCTAAAAAAAAATAACAATAATCAAATCTGGCTTTCACCAGACCAAGATGGATGGCGCATACACAAACCAGGTAGCAAAAGAGATATTGCTCACATTGATACCAAGCTAGAGGGTTTGGAAAGAATGAATCAGATAGCAAGGAACCAAGGACTGGATACGAAAGTTCAACGTCTTAACGGAACAATTTCTACCGAAGGAAATACCTATCCGAGATCAAGAGATAACTTTCCTCCTAGCGGTTAAATTTTACTCATAAAACGGAAAATCTCATGAATAATAGTTTTAAAAATCTCATCTCAAAAAATAAAATTTCTCAAACCGAGCTTGCACAAATCTTAAAGCTCTCAAGACCAACTGTGATAAAGATTTTGGCTGGTGAAAGGGAGCTACGTGTCTCAGAGGCGGATAAGTTAGCAATGAATCTTGGTATTAGCGTTGCGGAAATTTTTGGTGATGCAGGACAAACTGAAGTTGTGCTGAAAAAATCAGCTAAGGTGGATAGCAAGCAAATACTGCGCATTAGCGTTCCTGCAAAGAATGTGGAGAAATTCAAAAATGCCTTGCTCTACATCACGCAGAAAATCGGTGCCTTACCCAATGTTGGTCAAACTGTAATTTATAAAATTTTATATTTTTGTGACTTCGATTATTACGAAAAATTTGAAGAACAGTTAATTGGAGCAACTTATATAAAAAATCATTTTGGCCCGACTCCTCGTGAATTTTCTGCAGTAGTAAAAGAAATGATTAAGGAAGGAAAAATTGAAGAAGTGACGACAAAGTTTTTCGACAAAGATCAGAAAAAATACATGCCCGTAGTAAGTCCTGATTTATCGGTATTCACAGGACGTGAGCTGCAACACATTGATGAAGAAATAGCCAGACTTGGACATAAAACCGCCAAAGAACTTTCTGATTTTTCACATTTAGACGTGCCTTGGATTTCAACCGAAATAGGCAAAGATATCCCCTACGAAGCTGTTTTTTACCGCACCAAAGAAACCTCTGTTCGTAACTATGAAAAAGATTAAATTTCAACGGCATGATAGATTTGAAAAACAGATCAAAAAACTAATCCGTAAATATCGTAGCCTTGAGGAGGATTTAGAAATCGTAAAAAAATATGCCATCGAGGCTTTTCACATCGAAAATAAAGATAATGAAGCTGTTGAATTGGTGCCGAAGTTTGATCGCAAAACTGTTCAGATTTACAAAATCAAAAAATTCGCCTGTAAAGCTTTGAAAGGCAAAGGAGTAAGAAGTGGCATCAGGGTAATTTATGCTTTCTATCCAGAAAAATTTGAGGCGGAATTTTTGGAGATTTATTTCAAAGAAAAGCACAACACCGATATGGATTATGACTTTGCGAGGAAATATCTCGAAGCCAATTTTACGCCATAATCTTGCGGTAACCTAAAATTTACAATCGACTAAAAATATGAGCGCAACTTTTGATAAAAATGACAAATTCGGATTAAAAACCTTTAGCGAGAAGCTAGAAAAATTTCTGATGATAGAAAATGATTTTGTGGAAGGTGGATTAGTTGTCAGTCTAACTGCTCCATTTGGTTATGGAAAAACCACATTCCTTTCCATGTGGAAGAATGATATTGATGAGCGAAGAAAAAAAGACGAAAATCTTCCAATCACTATTACACTAAATGCTTGGGAAAGCGATTACTGCGGAGATCCTCTTTTAGCAATAGTATCCAGCTTAATTAAGTCTCTTGATGAGCATCAACAATCAACACAAAGCAAGGTTTTACGCGAAGCTGCGAAAGACCTAGCTTGGCTTGCGGTTGGGCTCGCTAATCAAGTAGCAGAAAAACTTACAGGAGTCGATTCTATAAAAGCTGGAGAATTTGCTGAATCAAAAAAGAAAAAGAAGCCTGATTTTATAAAACTTTATCAAGAAAAATCTGAAGCTTTGAACAAAATGAAAGAAGCTTTGAAGCAAGTTTTTGGCGGCGAAAATCCTAAAGCTTTTATTTTTGTTGATGAGTTAGATAGATGCCGTCCTGATTACGCAATTAGCTATTTGGAAACCATAAAACATGTTTTTGATATACATGGAATGGTCTTTGTATTGGCGGTTGATTATCACCATTTAAGCTGCTCAGCCCGTGCTCTATTTGGCCAAGATTTGAAGTTCGAGGAATATTTTCGCAAATTTGTTCAGCGCTCAATTGCCTTACCAAAGCTCAATAAAAATGGATTACATAATCTTGCCTCCGACTATGCTCTAAAATACCTAGAAAAAGAGGGCATCCGTATTAGCCTAATGAAAACAGGGCCCAACTTAAACGATAACATTTCTGAGTTAGTCACGGCCTTGAATGCGACCCCAAGACAAATACAAGAAATATTTAGAATTATTGGTCATGCTGCGTCATGTAGTGATCAAAATAGGAGAGGATATATTTATTGGTGTATAGGAATAAGCTTGGTTTTTATGTCTGCACTTAAGGTAGTAGAACAAAAATTGTACCAATTAATTGTTGAAGATGATCGCCAAGCCAATTTAAAAATTAGCAAATTTCTGATTGATAAATTGGGTGTAGATAAAGGGCGTTGGTGGCTTTGTATTTACCTAAGCGGAATGGGAATGAAAATGGATGACATTACTCAATTGTTTCAAGAATTAAACTTAACCGACAGGCCCGTCAACACTGGAGAGATTCAGCAATTTAATAGTGGATGGGGTACTTTTGGATTTTCTGACAACACCACTGGTATTAGAAGCATTTACGAAGTAATAGAAGGTGCAAATAATTTATAACCAAATGGAGGACAAAAAATAATAAAATAAAGCGTGATCAACGCATTTATATGCACTTTTCCTTTTAATAAAAATCAAAAAAATATGTCAGAAAATAAATTTAAAAAAGAAGCTGAAAATCTACTTAATAATAGCAAACCAGCAATCATCCTCTCTAAAGAAGAATATCGCCAAGATTCGCAAAATATTCCTGTTAGAAATATTTCCGATGGAAATACGATTAAAGAAAACTCGGTTCAAATTCCAGAAAAACCACCACTCGAAAGAAAATCCTTTGGTATGAGTGCTATTCAGTCCGTTCTTCAAGATATTAATAAAGAGGAATAAATGCCTATCAATCTGATAAACATTTGCTCTTATCAATATGGTGCCACCGCATCTATTTTTCTCGCCATCCTTGCCGTTTTCTCTTCTACAATGCTTTTTATTGTGAAGATCGAACCTATTTTTAAGTACTTTTTTTTGGATAAGAAAACTAAAGAAGAGATAAATGAAAAATATCGTAAAGCTACTCTTGTAGAGCTTAGACCGTTGCAGGATAAATTATTGAAATCTCTTTCCAAGGCGCAAAGTCAAGGTTGTAAAATTAGCAGGGTAGAAATTTTGGAGTTAATAAAACTTGCTGAGGATTTTTTTATGACCACTTCAGATATTTGTGACGCAATATTGAGAGGTCATGCAAGAACTTCATCGATTGTGCAACAAAATCTTGTGTCCCACCCAAATATTTCCTCATCCTTACTCCT
>CAYSUM010000029.1:0-12203 GCA_964434225.1 uncultured Rhizobium sp. | reverse complement strand
CTCTTTTTTTATGATTTTTAACTTTGTGTGTGATCACTGGAGGTTAAAGAGTTTGTTTATGAAATTTAAATTAAGAAATCTAGCGCTGGGCCGAATCACAATTGCATAAGTTTAGAAAAATGTGATAGATGCAAGCAGAAAAAGCCAAATCTTTTAGGCGGTGTCAATTTGAATATATACTCTAATCGCCCCATATTTGTTGAAAAGTTAGGTTGCGTGATCGAGAGTTTTGAAATTGATCCAATCAAATTTCATTCCCAGAAAATTAATGACATTCCTTAATCTGCAAAAACAAGCCAGCTTGCGTTTACTTAAAATGCATTTTGAAAGCGGCGTAGGACATATCGGTGGAAACTTGTCGGCTCTTGATGCCATGCTTTATTTGCATCACTTTATTTTGGGGAAAAATGATCGATTCATACTTTCAAAAGGCCACGCTGCGGGCGCGCTTTATGTTGTGTTATGGAGTTTGGGAAAAATTTCGGAAGAACAGTTAAAAACCTTTCACCAAGATAATACCAAACTTGCCGGACATCCTCCCACAAATTGGATTGATGAAATTCCTTTTGCGACGGGAAGCTTGGGACACGGCTTGGGCCTTGCTTGCGGAATGGCGATGGGAAACAAATTACAAAATCGCGATCAACAAATTTTTTGTTTGATGTCGGACGGCGAATGGCAAGAAGGCAGTAATTTTGAAGCGCTGATTTTTTTGCATCATCAGCAGTTAAAAAATGTCACGGTGATTATTGATTGTAACGGACTTCAGGGTTTTGGAAGCACGCAAAACGTGGCTTCGCTCGATTTACAAAAATTACGCGATATTTTTTCGGCACTAAATTTTGAAATTTCCCAGATCAACGGGCATGACGAAAACGATCTAAAAAAACTTGCTGAAAGAAAATCTCGTCCGCAAATATTTTTGATGAATACCACAAAAGGTAACAAAATTTCTTTCATGGAAAACCGCATGGAATGGCACTATTTGCCGCTGAGCGCAGATCTTTACAATAAGGCAAAACAGGAGATTGAAAATTTATGAGAGAAATTTTTTGCACCGAAATGTTGCAATCTTTCGAAAAAAATCCTTTCGTTTTTTTGACGGGAGATCTTGGTTTTAAAGCGCTCGAGCCGCTTCAAAAAAAGATGGGCGACCATTTCATTAATGTTGGAATTTCTGAACAAAATATGATTTCGGTTGCGGCCGGAATTGCTAAAACTGGTTTACAAGTTTTTTGCTACAGCATTGCACCATTTGCTTTCGCGCGACCTTTTGAACAAATTCGCAACGATATTTGTTTGCATAATTTACCAGTTACGATCGTGGGAAATGGCGGTGGATACGGCTACGGCGTAATGGGCGCAACGCATCACGCGCTTGAAGATTATGGCGCACTATTGACGTTACAAAATATGCACGCTTTCATTCCAGCCTTCGACGAAGATTTAGGTGCAATGATTACGCGCATCAGTCACTTAAAAAAACCGAGTTACTTACGCTTGGGATTGGCTAAAAAATCTGACAAAATTTCTTACGCACCGTGGCGCAAAATTTTGGAAGGTGATCTTGGGGTTTTGATTATTTGCGGATCAATTGCGAGTAATTTTCTGCACGATTTTATCAGCCAAAATAAATCTGTACGTCCAACAATTTGGCTGGTTTGCGAGCTTTCGAAAAATTTAGAATTACCACAAAATTTAGCTGCTGAAATTCACAATCAAAAACTCTGTGTTTTAGAAGAACATGTTGCGCAAGGTGGAATTGGGCAAATGATTTCGAGTCTGATTTTACAGCAAAAAATTGTACCAAAATCATTTTCACATCTTCACGCGCAAGGTTATGTATCGGGTTTTTATGGTTCTCAAAATTTCCATCGTGAAGAATCGCTGTTGACTATAAATCAAGTTTTGCGGGAGTTAACCACGCCGTCGCTCGCTAACTAAATCTCGAAATAATATTTTTCAAAAATCAATGTCACAAAATATTTCCCAAAAAATTTCTAGTCTCAAAGGTCCAATTTTAGTGGTTGGAGCTAGTGGTTTTATTGGTGCCAATCTTTTTCATACATTGTTAAAATATCGCAACGACGTGTTTGGAACCACTTCGCATTTGCCAGCTTGGCGTCTTGAAAACATTGATTCCGCTAATATTTTTGAAGGCGATTTATTGCTCGATGAAAATCAAGAATCTTTGCTGAAGCGCGTAAAACCAAAAACAATTTTCAACTGTTCGGCTTACGGCGCGTATTCTTTTCAAAGCGATGTCGATTTGATTTACAAAACTAACGTCACTTTTTTTGAGAAGTTTTTACGCAAATGTTTTGAAAGCGACGTGGACTGTTTCATCAATGCTGGCAGCTCTTCGGAATATGGCGATTCTGCTTGTGCACCTGCTGAAAATGTTGCGCTAAATGCCAATAGCCATTACGCAGTTTCCAAAGCGCTAGAGTCAAATCTGATTTATTTTTACGGCAAGAAAAAAGGTCTGAAGACTGCAAATCTGCGACTTTATTCGGTTTATGGGCCTTATGAAGATTCGTCGCGTTTATTGCCAAAAATTGTTTTAAGCGGACTACAAAAACAATTTAACAGCTTCGCTGATCCTAGAATTTCTCGCGATTTTATTTATATCGATGACGCTTGTGAAGCCTTTATTGACGCCGCTTTTGCGCTGCAGCCCGATTTTTTTGGCGAATCTTTTAATATTGGTTCTGGCGTAAAAACTACAATTTCTGACATCGCGAATTTATCGAAAGAAATTTTTACACTTGAGGGCGAGCCACAATTTAACTATCCAGCGCACGCTTGGGACGTTGAAGATTGGTACGCCAATCCCAAAAAGGCCGAAGAAATTTTAGGCTGGAAAAGCAAAATTTCTCTGCGCGAAGGTTTGCAGAAAATGACTTCTTGGGTTGAGCAAAATTTAGAAAATTATTCCAAACCAAGTGCCACAAAAAAACCGCTCGATGATTTAGATCGCAAACATTCAATCTCGGCAATCATCGCTTGTTACAAAGACGCGCAAGCTATTCCCGAAATGTATGAACGCATTACCAAAGTGATGCAAAAACTAAAGCTCGATTACGAAATTATTTTTGTGAATGATTGCTCGCCCGACAATAGTGAAGAAGTGATCGCCGAAATTTCCAAGCACGATTGGCGCGTAGTTGGTATTTCGCATTCCCGAAATTTTGGCTCGCAAGCGGCGTTTAAAAGCGGCTTGGATTTGGCGACGAAAAATAGTTGCGTGCTTATGGATGGCGATTTGCAAGATCCGCCAGAAATGATCGAACAATTTTTGCCAAAATGGATTGAAGGTTTTGAGGTGGTTTATGGTCGCAGAATTAAGCGCGACGCGCCGTTTTATATGCAGATTTTTTACAAAATTTTTTACCGAATTTTTGCGGCATTTTCTTACATCAATATTCCAAAAGACGCTGGCGATTTTGCTTTGATGGATAAAAAAGTGGTCGAAGTTTTGCTGCGTTTTCCGGAGCGCGATTTATTTTTACGCGGCCTTCGCGCTTACGCTGGCTTTAAACAAACTGGCGTCGATTATGTTCGTCCCGAAAGAAAATTTGGTCGCACTACCAACAATATTTTTAAAAATATCGGCTGGGCAAAAAAGGGAATTTTTTCTTTTAGTTACGTACCTCTTAATATGTTAAGCGCTTTTGGCTGGGCGATGTTATTTATCTCGGGAATTTCAATGGTGGCGCAGATTTTGCTCAAATATTTTTTTCCAGATTCCGTTCCGCACGGAGTTACTACAACTTTAATTTTGGTAACTTTTTTTGGATCGCTCAATCTTTTTGCCATTAGTATTTTAGGCGAATATATCGCAAAAATTTTTGAAGAAGTGAAGGGTCGTCCGCATTTTATTCGCAAGAATATTATCAAGCGCGGCAATGTTTTAAACAGTGTTGGTCTTACAAATATTTTTGGGAAAAAATAACATGGAATTGATTTCGCGCTTTTGTTCAATTTGTGGTCAAGGCAGCTCCAACTTGCATTTGGAGGGAAATTTCCAACAAGAAAAACTTAATGAATTTAGTTTTTCTTCGCGCAAAGAACCCGAGCCTTTTCATCTGCGTTTATTTTTGTGCGAAGATTGTGACTTAATTTATGCCAATCCAGCTTTGTCGGAAAAAATTACCGATTCGCAATATCAAGAAGCAGCCTTCGACAGCAATATTGAAGCGGCTTACGCGGCTAGAACTTACGCGAAATATTTACCGCAAAAATCGGCAATTACTTCGGCTCTTGATATTGGAACTGGTGGCGGCGAATTTTTATTTGAGTTGCAAAAAGTTGGCGTAAAAAACCTGTGCGGCGTTGAACCTTCGGTGTCGGCAATTAATACGGCGCACTCGCAAATTAAGCCTTTTATTCGGCAGGGATTTTTTGACCGTAAAAATTATCAAGAAAATCAATTCGATTTGGTGAGTTGTTTTCAAACTTTGGAACATGTTTTTGATCCGCTGCAATTAAGTTGCGATGCTTATTCTTTACTTAAAAAAGACGGCAGATTTTTTGTCGTAACGCATAATTTTCGTGGTCGAGTTAATCAAATTTTAGGCGAAAAATCGCCGATTTACGATATCGAACATCTGCAACTTTTTTCACCAAAGAGTTTGCGCAGAATGCTTGAAAATGCTGGCTTTAAAGACATTAAAGTTTTTCCTATAATTAACACTTACCCAATTTTTTATTGGTTAAAATTATTCCCCAAATTTCCCACCAAAAAAGCGCTGATTGAATTTTTGAAAAAAACTAAAATCGGGCATTTGGCAATCTCGTTGCCGATTGGAAATCTGGGCGCGATTGCAACTAAGTAAATTCCAATGACTGATTCGTCGCAATATGCCGCAAAATTTCTTTTAAGCGCTCTAGTAGCTTTTTTGCTTTTCATCCAAATCTATCACACTTTGCATTATCCAATTTGGTTTGATGATGCGTTTTTTTCGATAGTTGCAAAAAGCTTGGTCAATGGCGAAGGCTATTCTGCGGTCTTTTTTGATCAAAGTTTCCCTTTTCATTTTGGAATTTCTTCGGGGCCATTTGTAATAATGCCGGCGGCACTTCTGATGTTTTTTTTCGGCAATAAATATTGGGTTCCCAACGTTGCAAATATTTTGCTGATTTGGAGTTTGCTGACAACGATTTTTATTTTATCCAATGACTTCATCGGCAAAGAAAAAAAATGGCCGTTTAGTTTTTTAGCGCTGAGTTTATTGCTAGTTTTTTCAACTAATAGTTACGGCAATTCCAACACGGATCGATTGGTTTTGTGGCACTTATTGATGGGAGAAATTCCCGCAGCTTTTTGTTTGGTAATTGCGGTATTTTTACTTTTCTCGCCAAAATTTTCGCTGAAAAAAAGTCTGGTTGGTGGGGTTTTTTTAGGATTGGCAGTGATGTCCAAAGCAATTGCTGGATTGTCTGTGGCTGTAATTTTCTTTTTTTATTTTCTAAAAATTTTACACCAAAAAGATCTAAAAAAAATTCGCAAAATCCAAATAATTTTTGCCACAGGATTTTGTGCGATCGCGCCATTTTGCTTGTTTGAAATCGTAAAATTAATTTCTTTGGGACTGGCTGGATATTTGGATCTGCAAATTCAAATGGCAAAATTTTACAAAGAAAACGCGTTGATTCTGCCTTCAAATCTCAAAAACAGCGTCAACTCCAATGTTGATATTTGGTGGCGCATCAATTTTGTAAAAAGATATTTGGGCGAAGCTTGCTCAATTTTTGTGCCGATGACATTTTATATTTCCTACAAAGCGCTCAGAAATAAAAACCCAAAAGACGGTCACTGTGTCGAGGCGGGGCTTATTTTAATCTTATGTTTTGTAGTTCACGGTTTTTGGTGGCTGCAATTTTCTAATGGTTGCGATCGTTATTTGGTGGTGGGAATTATCAGCTATTTTGTTGGCCTGACACTGTTGATAAAATCGATTGATTATAAAACTTTATGGCCAATTCAAACCGCGATTATTGTGTTGTTCATCGGTCTTTTATTCGTTTCGCGTCATGAAGAATTACGTTATTTATTTCGCAAAGGATTTGCCGGAAATGACGACAGGTTACACAAACAATTTCTGATCACGGAAACAATCGCAAACTTTCAAAAACAAGGTGTCATCATTATTTCCTGTGGTAATAGTTCAGAGCTGGAATATTTATTACCACACAGTCGCAACTTCAGAAAATGTGAAGAAATTTTAACTGAATCTTTCGGTAAAAAATCAGTGATATTGGTGAATTATTATTTAAACGGAGTCACCAAGCCGCCGCGCGTTATCAGAATTGGCAGCGATCAATTTTACGGTGCAACAAAAATGATACCGCAAGAAATAGCAAAAAGGTGCAAGAAGGAATATTTAGGCGACGAAGATTTTTCGCTGAATTGGTGTCGGTAAAGGAAACTTTTCTGCAAAAGGAGGTTGTGATTGAAAAACTGAAAGCCGCTCCGTAAGTTGCTATTTAAAACCAACCAACCGAATAGAATCAAAATGTCGAAACAAATTAAAATCACTTTTCCCGATGGCGCTGCACGCGAATTTCTGTGCGGTGTAAGTGGAGCAGAAATTGCTCAATCAATTTCAATTTCTCTCGCCAAGGTTGCGCTGGCGATTAAGGTGGATGGCGAGTTGCGTGATCTTTCTCGTGCAATTGAATCGGATGCAAAAATTGAAATCGTCACACCAAAATCTGGTGCCGACGCGCTAGAAATTATTCGCCACGACGCAGCGCATTTGATGGCAGAAGCGGTGAAAGAAATTTTTCCCGATACGCAAGTGACAATTGGTCCCGCCATTGAAAATGGATTTTATTACGATTTCGCCCGCAAAACTCCTTTCGCTTTGGAAGATTTAGAGCGCATTGAAAACAAAATGCGCGAAATTTCAAAACGCGACGAGGCCTTGGTGCGCGAGGTTTGGAAGCGTGACGATGCGGTGAAGTTTTTTTTAGAATCGGGCGAAAAATACAAAGCCGAAATCATCTCGGCAATTCCGCAAGACCAAGACATTACACTCTATCGCCAAGGAAATTTTATTGATCTTTGCCGCGGTCCGCACTCACCTTCAACTTCTCACGTTAAGCATTTTAAATTGATGAAATTGGCTGGCGCTTACTGGCGCGGTGATTCAAAAAACGAAATGCTACAGCGTATATACGGCACTGCTTGGGAAAGCAAAGAGTCGCTGGAAAATCATTTAAAAATGTTGGAAGAAGCAGAAAAACGCGACCACCGCAAAATCGGCAGAGTGATGGATTTATTTCACATGCAAGAAGAGGCTGCGGGCTCAGTGTTTTGGCACCCGAAAGGTTGGGTTATTTATCGCGAAATTGAAAATTACATTCGTCAAAAACTCGAAAAAAATAATTACGTTGAAGTGAAAACGCCGCAAATGGTTGACAAAATTTTGTGGGAAAAATCGGGTCACTGGGAAAAATTTCGTGAAAATATGTTCGTGGCTGAAAGCGAAGAAAGAACCCTTGCAATCAAGCCGATGAACTGTCCGTGCCATGTGCAAATTTTTAACCAAGAGTTAAAATCTTACCGCCAATTGCCTTTAAGAATGGCGGAATTTGGATCTTGTCATCGTAACGAACCTTCAGGATCGCTGCACGGAATCATGCGCGTGCGCGCTTTTACGCAAGATGACGCGCATATTTTTTGTGAAGAAAGTCAGATTAATTCCGAGACCGTGGCTTTTTGTAAATTACTCAAAGAAGTCTACGCTGATTTTGGTTTTACAAAAGTTGATGTGAAATTCTCTACTCGCCCTCAAAAGCGTGCTGGCTCGGATGAAACTTGGGATCGCGCTGAGGCTGCTTTAGTTGAGGCGGTTAAAGAGGCGAAGCTAGAATATGAGATTCAGCCAGGTGAGGGCGCTTTTTATGGGCCAAAACTTGAATTCACTTTAGTTGATGCAATTGGTCGCGAGTGGCAATGCGGCACTTTGCAGGTTGATTTTATTTTACCAGAAAGACTGGATGCTAGCTACATTGCATCAGATGGCTCTAAGAAGCGTCCCGTAATGTTGCATCGCGCATTGCTAGGAAGTTTTGAAAGATTTATCGGTATGTTGATTGAAAACTATGCCGGAAAATTTCCGCTTTGGTTAGCTCCAACTCAAATGGTTGTCGCCACAATTACCAACGATTCTGATGGTTATGGCGCCCAAGTTTTAGAAAAACTAAAAGCTCAAGGATTCAGGGTTGAAGGCGATTTTGATGCCCAAAAAATCAACTACAAAATTCGCGAACATTCTTTGAAAAAAGTTCCATACATTTTAGCAATTGGCAAAAAAGAAGCTGAAAACGGTTCAGTTTCTGTACGCAAATTTGGCGAAGAATCGCAAAGCGTGATGAGTGTTGAAGAGTTTATTGCAATGGCGAAAGAGCAGATAAAATCCAAAAGCTAAAACATGGAAAAAGACAATAATTATAGCGTCTCTAACCTAATTTTTACTTTTCATATTTATTTGGCGATCTTCGTGATTGTTGCGGCAACGGCATTGGTTTTTAAATTTTGCAACCATCACGCTGCGCCAAAAAAAGAAGTTCGCCCCCACACTTTAGAAATAGCCGCTTATCAAGAACCCGGATTTGACGCGGCCTTGCGCGAGAAGCGAGAAAATTTATCTTACGTTTTTTCGGTTTTATCAGCGTCGGGAATTGCCTTTTTGTCGATGTTTTTTTCGGTCAAATTTCTGACTCCATTTTTAAATAGCAGAAAAGAAAAATATCTCGGCTTTGGCGTAACTTTTTTTGCGATATTATCATTAAGTTTTGTCGCCAAATTGGTTTTTGAGGTTAGTCAGCAAATGCTGTTCTTGCCTGAAAACATTAGTGCGCCAAGTTTATTAGCGATGGCTTTTTTGGGTCTGATAATTTCAAATTTCATCGTCAATTACCAAATTTCACGCACGCCGAAAACAGAAATCGCCGTGAAAATAATTTTCGCAATTGTAGCGTTGGTTCTATCTTTTTTTATTGTTAGCTATTGGATTTTTGACGATTACGAAGTCGCTGCCACAGGCTATTCTGTTAATTTCAATCCAGTTGCCTATCCAATTATTCAACAATATTTGGGCAATGAATTGCTGGTAAATTTTAAAAGTCTTTACGGTCTGCATCCTTATTTTATGCAGATATTTTTATATATTTTTCCAGCAACAATTCTGACATTAAGCATCGCAATTGCCGCACTATTTCTGATTGCGCTGCTTTCTTTGGCATATTTTATTTTCAACGTCATCGAAAATAAATTACTCGCTTTTGCTGGATTTTTAGCGCTGATTTACATGCAAAATTTTGCCATCGATGGCAGATTTGTCCGCGATGGAATCGCTTTTCAATATGAAGCAATTCGTTTATTTTTCCCTTCTTTGCTTTTGAGTTTTTTATATTTTTTTTACCAAAAACCTTCGGAAAAAAAATATTATTTCGGATTAATTTTCTTCTCCATCGCCACAATTTGGAATCTTGACAGCGGAATTCCAACCTTCTTGACACTCGTGATTGCTGGGATTTACGAAAAATTAAAAGATAAATTTGATTGGAAAATTCTTCTCGCCAATCTTGCAAAATCTTTGGCAATTCTTAGTGCAGTTTGGTTGGCGCTGATTTTTTACATCAAAATAATGTACGGAGAATTTCCGCATCTTTCTTGGATTTCTTATGGACAGTCCGCCGCGCTTGATTTTGGCTATGCAATGTTGCCAATTTTTTCTAAAGGTGCGTGGCGCGCTGTGGTTTTAATTTATGTGATTGGTTTGGTTTTTTCGATTCATAATTTTTTGACGAAAAAACATTCGCTGCAAAATAGTGCGATGCTGACTTTAACTATTTTGGGCATCGGATTATTTACTTATTTTTTGGGTCGAAGCCATGTTTCTAACATCGCTCATTGCGGCTACCCAGCGCTGATTTTGTTGATAATTTTTGCTGATAAATTCTGTAAAAATTTAGTCGCTAAAAAATTCGTTTTTCCCATTCAATTATCGCGCATAAATATCGTTTTATATTCGCTGCCGCTTCTGATTATTTCTTATCTTTGCGCAGTTTTATTTTTTGAACTGGCGCACAATAAAGCTCTAAAAAATGATTTTATTTTAGCTAAATTTCCGCATGGAGTTCAGCCTTATTGGATTGCGGAATTGAATTTTATCAAACAACATATTGACGCCAGTGATTCCAAGGTTCGCGACGATATTTTATTGTTACCGATTAACGATCAGGAATATTATTTTTCTTTGGAATTGCGGGCAAAATCGCCGCTAAATTTGGTCAATATTCGTCACGCATTTTACCAAGAAGATCTCGATATAATTTATAACGAAATCAAAAAAGCCGAAAAAAAATGGGCAGTTTTTATGCTGCCAAAAGATGGGGAAGTTTTTATTTTGTCGCCGCAAGAAATAAAAAATATTTTGAATCTGCTTAGCGAGTATTACTCCATCAACGCTCAAATGCCAATTGGCGAAAATGGTCGTGTAATAATTTTTGAAAAAAAATCTTCTCATCTATGAATCTTTTTAAAAAAATTTTTCCTTACTTCGCAGCACCATTTTTGGCGTTAATTATTTTTTGTCTGGTTTTTGAAATTTGGAAAATAGATCTGACGGTTCCGTCATTTGGTTACGATGCAGACGCCATATTTTCCCTTTTTTGCATCAAGAATATTATTGACACTGGCTGGATTTTCACCAATAGCTACGTGGGTTTGCCGCACTTGACCGAAGTGTTTAGCACTTATGATTTTCCAATTCAGTCTGATCTTTTTGATCTCGTAATTTTCAAGATTTTTTCATACTTCACCAGTAACGCCGCATTAATTGCCAATCTATTTTTTATTCTTTCTTTCGCGCTAATTGCCGCGACATCTTTTATCGTTTTGCGCGTTTTTAAAATCAGTATTTTTACCGCCACAATTATCAGCGTGATCTACGCCTTCCTGCCTTACCACATGATGCGCGGCGTTTGGCATTTATTTTTATCGAACTACATGATTGTGCCATTTTCCGTGATGGTTGCATTGTGGATTTCTTCCGACAAGCTTGGAATTTTTGGCGTAAACGACAAACAACAATATTGTATAAAGTGGAATAAATTCTTTTTTATCTCGGCTGCAATTGCAATATTTGCAGCGATGAGCGGCGTTTATTACGCATATTATTCTTGTATAATTTTTATCTTCGCATGGTTTTTGCGCGCTTTTAAAAAAGGCAGCTTTTTAAACAAAGGCACTACAGAGCCAATACTTTTATGCGTGATAACTTTGCAAACTTTGGTCGCTCTTTTTTTGCCAACGCTTCTTTATCAAATTCAGCGCGGATATAATCCAATGGTGGGCGGAAGAGATGCGATTCAAAGCGAACATTATGCGCTGCGCGTCATCGATTTATTGATGCCACTTTCGGGTCATCACATTGAAGCGCTTTCAAACTTAAGAAATAACTTCAATTTATTGGTTGACGCAAGCGCCGAAAGAGTCTCGGCAACCCTTGGATTTACGGGTGCGATCGGATTTATATTTTTGTTGATGTGGTTAATTGGCAAAGCAATTTCCGCAGAAAATTCTTTTTTGGAAAAAACTATTAAGAGATTTTCTTTGACCAAAAATGATCAGAATTTAATTTCTGATTTGGCGATTTTTAATTTATTATCGGTTTTATTCGCAAGCGTTGGCGGCTTGGTAATGTTCATCTCAATGTCATTTCCGCTAATTCGCAGCCATGCAAGATTTTGTATTTTTATCGCTTTTTTTGCGTTGTTTTTAATCGCAATAATTTCTGATAAAATTATCGAGAGAAAAATTTGCGGTAAAAAAATCTACGCGCAAATCGCGCTTTTTATATTGATGATTCTGGCGGTTTATGATCAGACTGGGCGCGGTTTGGTAAGTTATGTACAAAATCACATAGGATTGGAAAAATATCAAAGCGATCATGAATTTGTTGCTAAAATTGAAAATTCAATGCCGCCACAAGCGATGATTTTTATGCTGCCATTTTCAAAATTTCCTGAATTTGATGTTTATCAGCAATTAGTTGCTTACATAAATTCTAAACAATTGCGCTGGTCTTATCCTTCAATTGTGGGAAGGGAAAGCAGCAAATGGCAACAGCAAGTCGTGACTTTGGAATTTAAAAAATTTATCGCCGCAATTAAAAAAGCGGGATTTG
>CAYSUM010000028.1:0-16154 GCA_964434225.1 uncultured Rhizobium sp. | reverse complement strand
CTAGTTCGAAATGAACGGGACGCGCTTTTAAAGCCGTCCCGTTTTTTATGCGACCACTGAAATTAATTTAATATATTTTAGAAATGACACTTCCTGAATTCAATTTGGTTGGTTATACCAACAAAGGAGAATTAAAGCAAAAGTTACAAGAATTTGTAAAGCAAAAAAAATTTCAAGAACTGAAGAAAAAGGCGGAAGATGTAACCTTGAATTTTTCTAAAAGGTTAGATGTTTTTAAAGGAGTCTTAGAGATGGATTTAAGCGATAATGACTTAGAAGAATCTCTTCAATTAGTGTTATCAATAGAAAAAGAAATAAAAGAAATAAAAGAAAAATCTGAGAGCGCTTCAGTTGAAAAATCCTCTAAAAAGACAGTCAAGATAGAGCGTAATATTAAAGAAGAAGTACAAACTAACCTTAAAGAATTCTGCATCAGTTATCAAAATGATGTCACTGGATGTCTTTATGATAAAGATTCTGGCGAATTCGAAAAAGCTAAGAAAAGGCTAAGAGAAAGATTTCTTGATAAACTTGGTTTAGATGAACAAAATATAGATGAGTTTTATACTAACATAGCGTCTAAAATTGTACAAAAAAAAGTACCTGAGGCAACAAACATTAGAGATTATAAAATTCATGATGAAAAACTTTTAAACGAGATTGTTGAAGAAATAACGCAACTTCAAAATAAAAAATCTGAAAATTCTGTAAAGGTTGCTGAGGAAAATAAATCTCTTTCAGAAAGAATAAGAAATATCAGCAAAGTCAGTCCTAAAAAACCCCCAAAAAACCCAACTAATCCTGACCGTCTATCTTTTCTTATTAGCGGAGTCGCGCAAAGTTTGGAAATGGAGCCACAGGTTGTTGTTGATTCAATTGATGAAGCTAAGAAATCTCTTGGTGATGCAATTAGTAAGGCTAAAGAAGTTGATAAGGGGTTAAAAAATTTGTTTTATCAGGCGGCGGAAGTTACGACAGTTAGGAAAAATCAAGATTCTGAAGCTGTAAGTAATGGAGTAAGAAAAGAATTTAGACCATTGGTGCATGCACTTGGTCTTGAAGATAGGGTGAAAGAAGATCAAGAGGTAGAAAGTTTTAAAGAAATCATTATTAGTAAATTCAAAGATTCTTTTGAATTTGAATTTACAGAACAGACAGATCAAGGAGGAGTAAAAAAAACGACTTGCAATGTCAAAGAAAAAACAGGTGTAAGTCTTGCCGTGTCGCAAAATGCGGAAAGCAAAAGCAAGAAATTGGATTTTAGTAATATAAGCCAAGAAGATATAAGTCTTGCTTCTTTGAATAAACAAATTGAAAAATCCAAAAGTGCAATAAATGGTCTAAAGAAAAAAAGAAAAGATATAATTTCCGACGAGTTATATGTTCTTGAAGTGGAGTTTCTCAAATTAGTTGAATCTAACCCTCAATTGAAGAGATTGATTGGTTTTCAAGATAGTATACTGCCAGAAGCTCCGGAATCAAATTCTGAATCAGTACCGTCAGAAGATGGTTTATCTGAAGGGGAAAAAAAATGTTTGAAAAATTTAAAAGCAACACTTAGTAGGAATAACGAATTTAAAAATATAGGTGAATTTTATACAGTTGATGAATCAACCAAAAAACTGAAATTAAAACCCGAAGCAAGAGAGAAGCTTTTGCAAGAAGGCAATTCTGATGGTGGCGAAATTATTGCAGAAAGAGAAGAAGATGTTGTTGAAGAAGCTGTTGAGATGTCAGAGTCCTTTTCAAAATACATTAAGCTGTTTAAAGCAGGAATTCCGACAGAAGCAGTAATTTTTCAGATGAAAAAGGATCTAGTAAAATTTGCTAGGTTTATAGAACAAGAAAAAGCAAAACTAATTTCGATATTATGCACCAAGGACCAACAAAAAGAAGAAGTTAAATCACAACTAAATTTTATTTGGAAAGCTTATAAAGAAAATCCAACCAGCCCAACGAATTCTGCTCTTAAAGCAGCAACAGAAGAAGATCCTATCAAAAAATCGATGATAGAATTTGTAATTGCGGCAAAAGCAATTGAGGTGGAAGTAAAAGCGAAAAAGGAAAGTAAGGAAGAGAGTGAGATATTAAAATCAATTTCGCAGGAAGAAATTGATTTGATGAGGAAAATCGTATCTTCGCAGCAATTTCGCGATCTTTACGATCAGAGTTTTCGATATAGGGCGCTTAAAAAAAATGAATCTTATGAACTTATTAAATCGCCAAAAATCACTGCCGATGATGTCAATTTCTACGAAGAATTTAATAAATCTTATTTTTCTATAGTAAAATTTTTGCTCTCGAAAAAAGTCTCGCTTGACGATTTGCAACTTAATAGCGAAGTGAGAGATAAGATCGACCAAAAAGTTAAAGATAAAATAATCAAAGCAAGACAAAAATTTTCTTTGAAGAATATCAGAGAAACTCAAATGTCAGATGATGATGGATTATTCTACGATTTAATATTTAAAGATTTTCATCAAAATAACAAATCTTATGCTGATTTTTTAATAGAGTTATCTGAGGCAAATAAAAATTCAGAACTAAAAAAACTTGCACAGACTTTGGAAAGTCTAAAATTAGCAAATCTTGATTTTGAAAAATCAATACAAAATGAAGAAGAAAAAGATTTTAGTGATTACGGTGTTTTACATGGCCCCTGGGAAGAAGTTTTTCTGAATGATACATTTCAGAGAAATATAAAAAATAATGTAGATATTGTGCAAGATCAAAAGCAGGGTCTAGAAATATTGAGCAAAAAGTATAATAACATTTTATCTAAATTATCAAAAAACGAATTAAATTTAGAACAAATTTTTAAACGACACGCTGAAACTATAAATAAGGATTTATCTTATTCCGACCCAGTTAAAAATTTTTTAACTGGGGAAAAAGAATCGGCAGCAATTGATGGTGATGAAAATCTTGTCGAAGAAGCTGTTTTAGAAATAGTTGAGAAATATGAGCAAGAGTTTTCTGAAAAACTGAAAAGCACTGTCACAGAATTTGGTGAAAAATCTAAAGAATTAAAAGAATTGAAGGGTAGTAAAACAAATCTTTCTGAAGAATGCAAAGAGTTAGAAAAAAAATCCGAAGCTTTTATGGATAAAGTCGAATCTCTTGTGCGTGATAGTTGGACTGCTGACAGTGGTGATCTTGAAAAAAAATACCCAGAACTTGAGGCAAAATACAAAAAATTTTCTTATTTAGGTCTCGATAATAAATCGCAGTTGCCAGACCAAGTTAAAAATATGATTAGGTTGGATACAGCAGCTCCTAAACTCATGGGAAGAGGGGGTGGACATCATGGAGCGGGTGGAGGAGGAATAGTATCTGGAGTTGTTGGTGGGTCGTCATCTTTTCAAGAGCGGCATTCCACTGCTACTGCGATATTAAGTTTTGGTTCACGTCTAACTATTGAAGAAAAACTCGCAAGATTTTCTAAGGATGTTTATGTAAATGATTTTACAATTAAAATTGATGATGAAGGGCAAAATGTAAAACTTACTAAAGCAAAAGATGATAAAAAATATTATTACGCACTCTTTGAAAAAGGTGTGTTTGATGAAAGTTCGGTAGAAAAGAAAGGCGAGAAGAACGGGGTTGAGGGTTCTGGTATTTTTAACGATGTTAGTATTTTTAAGGCTAATTTCAAAAAATGTAAGTTTGTTAATGTAGATTTTAGCAAGGTTGGCGATTTTGAAACGGCAAAATTTGCGAATTGTACTTTTGTGAATTGTGCGTTTCCCAAAGGATTCTATCTAGAAAAGGGAGCAATCAATGAAGAGAAACTAAACAAACAATTTCCAGACTCAAAACTTGTGATTGGAGATGATGTTAAAGAATTGGCTGGGAAAGTTTATAAAAAAGATAAGGATGCTAAGGATGCTAAGGATGCTAGAGAAGAATTGGCAGAACAGGTGGGTAGTATTAATAAGAGGAAGGAGAAAGGGGAAGATCCAGAGCCTTCATGCAAGGTTGTAGAATGCACCGGTATCAAGAGTAAAATTACTACAAATACCCGTTAAAACCAAAGCCGCGATTTGGCAAAAAACAGTAAGATTCAACTTAGCTTCCGACGTAAATTTGCAATCATATCTGCTGTCATTTTTGCCAAATCATATTCCACCTTCCAACCCCATTGCTGGCGGGAAGCGGAATCGTCGATGGATTTTGGCCACGAATCGGCAATTTTTTGCCGGAAATCGGGAGCGTAATCAATTTTAAAATCGGGAAGATGTTTGTTGATTTCGGCGGCCAACTCGGCGCAAGAAAAGCTGATGCCAGCGAAGTTAAAATTACTGTGATTTTTTAATTTTGAGAAATCGGTTTCAGCCAGTTGAATTGTGCCACGAATGGCGTCTGGCATATACATCATCGGCAAAGTTGTGTCGGCGGCAAGAAAACAAGTGTAAGATTTTTTCTTGAGTGCTTCATAAAAAATTTCCACCGCATAATCCGTAGTTCCACCACCGGGAAGAGTTTTATAGCTGATCAAACCAGGATAACGAATTCCCCGCACATCAATTCCAAATTTGGCAACGTAATATTCGCAAAGCAGTTCGCCTGCTGCTTTCGTCAGGCCATACATCGTTTTTGGTAAAATTACAGTTTCTTGCGGAGTGTTGTCGCGCGGCGTTTCTGGGCCAAAAACCGCGATTGAACTTGGGCAGATAATTTGTTTAACATTTAACTCGCGAGCAACTTCTAAAACATTGTGGAGTCCGGTCATATTCACGTCCCAACACAGATTGGGATTTTTCTCGCCAGCAGCTGAAAGAATGGCGGCGAGGTGATAAATTACGGTTATATTGTGTTTTTTTACGATCTCGGCAAGGCGCGGTTTATCTAAAACATTAAGAGTTTCATAAGGCAAAAATTCTTCTGACGGCGCTTCGATTTTAACATCAGAAGTTACGATATTTTTTTCGCCGTAAATTTTTTTAAGAGCCGCAGTAAGTTCAGAGCCAATTTGGCCCAACGCGCCCGTAACAAGGATTTTCATTTCTTCAAATTAATTGTTTTTTAAGGGATTTATATATTTGGTTAATCGCATCTCAACGCCGTCATGTTTTAAAAGTAGGGTTTTTTCTTTATTCCACCAAAAACGTAATCGATTTCAAATATTCGCTTTCTTTCAAAGCTGGATTCACTGGATGATCGAAACCAGCGCCAAAAGTTCTAATCAATCTGGCTTTGCGATCAGATTTGCGCAGGCCATCATTTGCAGCCGCAAGCAAATCAGCCAAAGAAGCATTGTGCGAACAAGAAGCTAGCATCAAAATACCGTTTTTTCTCAGTAATTTTGTCGAAAGTCGAACCAATTTTTCGTAAGCTTTTAGGCCAACAGAAAAATCTTTTTTTGATTTTACGAAAGCTGGCGGATCAAGAACGATAAGGTCAAATTGTTTTTTTTGAAATTCAGGATTGTCCAAAACTTCGACAACTTTATCGCAAATAATTTCGCAATTTTGAGAAAAATTATTCAGCGCGATATTTTTAGTAACATAATTTAAAGCGCTTTGCGAAGAGTCGATGAAGGTAACAGATTTGGCGCCGTTTTTTAACGCGTTCAAACCGAATCCGCCAGCGTAACAAAAGGCATCAAGCACGTCACAATCTTTGGAAATTGATCCGATAAAATCACGATTAATTCTTTGATCAAAAAACCAACCAGTTTTTTGGCCAGATTTTATGTCAGCTAAAAATTTCAGATTATTTTCTTCGACCAAAATTTCGTCAGCAACTTCGCCTTTGACGGTTTTGACGTAAAGTTCCAAGCCTTCAAATTTTCTGGAATCAACGTCATTTCTAAAAATTATTGCGGCGCTGGGAAATATTTTTTCCAAAGCGGCGATTAAAAATGGAGTGAGTTTTTCCATTCCGGCGGTGGAAATTTGGCAAGATAAAACATTGTCGAAGCGGTCAATTACAAGGCCCGGTAAAAAATCGGCTTCCGAGTGAATTAAGCGATAAAATGGTTTGTCGAAAAATTTCTCGCGCAAAAATTTAGCGGCGAGAATTCTTTTTTCAAAAAATTCTTCATCAATTTTTTCGCCAATTTTGCGCGAAAGAATTCTTGCGGCGATAAGGCTTTGAGGGTTGAAATAAGCCGTTGCGAAGGTTTCGCCTTTTTTAATTTCAACATCAACGATGCTGCCTTTTTCTAAAGTTTTTAATTCAGCAAAATTTTCAATTTCATTGGAAAAAATCCACGGATGATCGCGCACGATGCGTAATTCGTTATGATGTTTGATGCGAAGTTTGGGGTTGGAAATTTCCATGTTATATTTTTTTAAAATGTTGTTCGAAGAATTTTGTGAGTTTAAATTTTTTTGTCTCCATCGTCATTGCGAGGAGTACGAAGTGCGACGCGGCAAACCAGAAATCTATACTGGTTTGCCGCGTCGCACTTCGTACTCCTCGCAATGACGAGTTCGATTCGCTGAAGCTTAAGGATAGCTTAAGGATGACAGTTTGTGAAAATTAATAAATCGGGAACTGCTTACAAAGAGCTGCGACTTCTTCTTTTACTTTTGCTTCGAAAGCGTGATTAGCTTCTTCACCATTTTTAACAAATCCTTCCAAAACGTCACAAATCATGTGGCCGATTCTTTCGAATTCTTTTTCTTTAAAGCCGCGAGTTGTTCCCGCTGCAGTTCCAAAACGTAAACCAGAAGTTACGAAAGGCGAACGTGGGTCGTTTGGAATTGCATTTTTGTTACAAGTTAAACCAGCGCGTTCCAAAACTTTTTCAGCTTCTTTGCCAGTTAAAGTTTCAAGTGGCGTCAAATCAACAACCATCAAGTGGCAATCGGTTCCGCCAGTTGTAATTTTTAAGCCGCGTTTTACCAAAACTTCCGATAAAATTTTAGCGTTGGCAACGATTTGTTTCGCGTAAGTTTTAAATTCAGGACGCAGAGCTTCAGCGAAAGTCACGGCTTTAGCGGCGATGACATGCATTAATGGTCCGCCTTGTAAACCAGGGAAAACGGCAGAGTTAATTTTTTTCGCCAGCTCTTCGTTATTAGTCAAAATCACGCCGCCGCGCGGGCCGCGCAGAGTTTTGTGAGTGGTTGAAGTTACGATGTCAGCAACGCCAATTGGAGTTGGATAAATTCCCGCAGCAACCAATCCAGCAACGTGTGCCATATCAACCATTAATAAAGCACCAACTTCGTCAGCAATTTTTTTGAAGCGACTCCAGTCAACGATGCGCGGATAAGAAGAAATTCCAGCGATGATTAATTTTGGTTTGTGCTCGCGCGCCAAAGCTTCCATTTGATCGTAATCGATCAAACCATCATCCAAACGAATTCCGTATTGGACTGATTTAAACCACATGCCAGAAATTGTGCGCTGCGCGCCGTGAGTTAAATGTCCGCCTGCGGCCAAAGACATTCCTAAAATTGTGTCACCGGGTTGAAGCAGTGCCAGATAAACAGAAAGATTGGCGGAAGCTCCAGAATGAGGTTGTACATTGGCAAATTTGGCGCCAAATAATTTGCAAAGTCTGTCGATTGCGGCTTGTTCGATCTCGTCTGAAAATTCGCAACCGCCGTAATAACGTTTTGCGGGATAGCCTTCGGCATATTTGTTGGTAAATACAGAACCTTGAGCTTCTAAAACCGCTTTGCTCACAATATTTTCAGAAGCGATTAATTCGATCTGATATTTTTGACGATCGGTTTCTTTTTGAATTGCGGCAAAAATTTCTTTGTCGGAATTTTCTAAATTTGAAGAGAAGAATGTCATGTTTTTTAAAAATTAAATTAAAAGTGCCCTAAAGACCAAATCGATTGAAGCTAAAACGCTCTTCGACTTTGCTAATCAGACTTTCAACCAGTTGTGACTTTTCAGACAGTAAACTTTTTAGCAATCCTTTTTTGACGGTGATTTGCACAATCTCAACTTTCGCGCCGAATTTTTCCTTCATTTTTTTGCGCATATCGCAAATGCCGTCAACCAAACCAAGTTCAACAGATTTTTTACCCGACCAAAAAGCGCCAGTAAATAAATTATCTTCAGAATCTTTTAATTTATCGCCACGACGCAAGCGTACCAAATCTTTGAAGCTTTCAAAAACATCGCGCTGCGCATCTTTTAAAATCTCAACATTGTCTGATTCTTCTGGCATGAAGGGATCGAGAATCGCTTTATTTTTTCCTTCAGTATAAATGCGGCGATCGATGCCGATTTTTTTGATAAGATCAACAAAACCAAAGCCAGAAAAAATTACGCCAATTGATCCGATAATTGAAGAATTGTGAGCGTAAATTTCGTCGCCAGCAACTAAAAGCCAATATCCGCCTGATGCTGCAACATCTTGCGCGAAAGTGTAAACGGGAATTTTTTTCTCGTCACTAAGTTCGCGAATATAGTTATAAATTAATTCTGATTGAACTGGCGAACCGCCTGGAGAGTTGATTGCAAGTGCCACAGCTTTGACATTTTTAATCCCAAAAGCGCGCTTCAAAAGTGGTTCAACATTTTGCATATTCAGGCCAGATTCCATTCTTGAATCTTTGCCAATCACGCCGTGTAAATTTACGCAAGCTACAATTGGAACATCAGTTTTGCCGAAAATTTTTTTTACGAATTTAATCGGACAGCTAAGCTTCTGGCAGTTGTTCATTTTGATGTTTGTTAAAAATTGAGAAATCTTTGAAATTGAATTCATTATTCATGATTTTTTTGATATAATTGTGACAGCAAAAAATCAGGAAAGCGCTTAAAATTATTGAGACTGAAAGCCACAATCCTTGTGGTCCGCAACATTTCATCACGGCTCCAGTGGCAAAAAGTCCGCAAATATTTCCAATCAGACCAAAACGCGAAAAGGCACTGTTCACAGCTAAACGCTGGGTTGGTTTGTATTTTTCGTTAATTAAAACCACAGCCGGCAATTTGATTCCCGCCAAACATCCAAACATCAGAAATAGTAAAATACGAATACGCGAATCGTCTTGATTGAAAAAAAGAGAAAGCGAGAAAGCCAGAGCTAAAGCAGTTGAAGAAATCATCATCATGCGACGATTGAAAATATCAGCTAAATAGCCAATCGGAATCGAAAAAATTGTGCCAAATAAAAGAACCGAAAGCAGCAAAGAAGCTTCGTCTTTTGGTAAGCCAATTCTGATTCCGTAAATAATAAGAAAGGCGCTGGAAGAAGACATGGCGTAGCTTACGGCAAATCCGGCGAACATAATTTTTGGCGAATTTTTAATATAACGCCAGATGCCGATTTTTTTTTCTTCGCGTAAGCCAACATCAATTCTTCTGAGGCGAGAAAGTGGAAGCATCGAGATTAAATAAAAGGCACTGGCCAAAGCGAAAGAGGAAAAATGCTCGGCAGTTTGCAAGAAATTTAGAAAAATTGGTCCAAAACTATTGCCAATTGCAACCAACATGGTGCCGATGGAAATGATTAAAGCGCGCATGTGTGGTGGCGCGATGTCGATCATGATTGTGTTGCGAGTAACGCCGCAGATGAAGAATGAAGTGCCAAGAGCGAAAATTGTGATCAGCCAAATAATATAATTAACGTAAAAATAAGCGAAGATTGAAAAAACTGCAGAGATCGCGGTGCCAATATAAATGCTTTGCACCAAGCCAGTTTTGCGACCCATTGATGGCAAGAAGCGCGAGAAAATTACGCCAGCGCCAATTTGAGTTGCGGTGGAAATTGACATTAAAATTTCGTTTTTAACATGAAGTTCCATTTTTAGCGCGATCATTACCATCAAAATTCCGTAGCCAATTGATGATAAAAAAATCGAAGAAAAAATTGCCGAGAAATCGTGGATTAAAGCTGGTGTCCAAGCAAATTTTTCTTCTGAAGTTTGGTTTTGAATCGGAAGAGGCGTAAAGCCACTTCCAGCAACGTCATAGCTTCTGGTCGTGATTTCTCGTTTGGGATGAAAAAAGGAGAGCATTAGAATTTATTTTGTTGAGTCATAGACAAATAAAACCACCGAAATTATTGCAAATCTCTAACATCCGTCAAATGTCCTGCAATCGCCGCGGCAGCAGCCATGGCGGGACTTAATAAATGAGTTCTGCCACCGCGACCTTGTCTGCCTTCAAAGTTGCGATTTGAAGTTGAAGCACAGCGTTCGCCGAATTCTAGCTTGTCAGCATTCATCGCTAAGCACATTGAACATCCGGGTTCGCGCCACTCAAAACCAGCGGCGGTGAAAATTTTATTTAAACCTTCTTTTTCAGCTTGTTCTTTTACCAAGCCAGATCCAGGAACAACCATCGCTAGTTTAATATTTTTAGCAACATGCTTTCCATCCAATATTTTAGCAGCTTCACGAAAATCTTCGATACGTCCGTTGGTGCATGAACCGATGAAAACTTTATCGATTGTAATTTCTGATAAAGGCGTTCCAGCTTTTAATCCCATATATTCCAAAGATCGGGCAACAGCTTCTTTTTTGCCAGCGTCAGCAAAACTTTCTGGCGTTGGAACTTTATCGGTGATCGCCAAAACATCTTCGGGACTTGTTCCCCAAGTCACTTGAGGCGCAATATCTTCGGCTTTTAAATGAAGTTCTTTGTCATATTTTGCGCCTTCGTCAGAAGTTAAGGATTGCCAATATTTCACCGCTTTTTCGAAATCAGCGCCTTGTGGAACAAGTGGACGACCTTTTAGATAAGCGTAAGTTTTTTCGTCGGGCGCGATCAATCCAGCGCGAGCACCAGCTTCAATCGACATATTGCAAACTGTCATGCGGCCTTCCATCGACAATTCGCGAATTGCGCTTCCTGCGTATTCAATTACGCAACCAGTTGCGCCCGCAGTGCCGATTTTGCCGATTACGGCAAGAGTAATATCTTTTGCTGTAACGCCATTTCCCAGCTTGCCTTCAACTTTTACTAAAAAGTTTTTTGCTGGTTTTTGAATTAAAGTTTGAGTGGCTAAAACATGCTCAACTTCTGAAGTTCCAATTCCAAAGGCTAGGGCGCCAAATGCGCCGTGAGTTGAGGTGTGAGAATCGCCACAAACAATAACCATTCCGGGTTGAGTAAGGCCTTGCTCTGGCCCAACAATGTGCACGATTCCCTGTTTTTTATCGTCTAAATCGAAATATTTAATGCCGAATTCGCGACAGTTTTTTTCCAAAGTTTCAACTTGAATACGCGAGGTTTTGTCTTTGATTCCTGAAGTTCCGTGACCGCGATCGACAGTGGTTGTAGGAACATTGTGATCGGCAACAGCAAGATGAGCTTCTGGCCTTCTTGGTTTTCTGCCAGACATTCTTAAGCCTTCAAAAGCTTGTGGCGAAGTCACTTCATGAATTAATTGGCGATCAACATAAATAATTTGTGATGAGCCATCGTCATCAACTAAATGAGAATCCCAAATTTTGTCGTAAAGAGTCCTTGCCATGTTTTAAATCTGTTTAATTTTATGAGGAAATGAATGAAGAGGGCGTGCATGATCAGAGATCATTTATTAATTTCAAGTCGGCAGATGAAATTTAATATATAAAAAATAAAGGAACCTCTGAAAAACCAAAATTTTTCTAGCGATTCAAATTCAGCGAACTTGCCAAAAAAATCTTGGTAATTAACTTGAGCCAAATCTTCCTTAAAATTTTTACTAAAATTTCAGTTAATCAAAATGGCCGGCCATTCTCAGTTCGCCAATATCAAGCATCGTAAAGGTGCGCAAGATGCAAAAAAGGCGAAACGTTTTACTAAAATTCTGCGCGAAATCACCGTTGCGGCAAAGACGGGACAACCAGATTTAAACTTCAATCCGCGCCTACGAAATGCCGTGATTGAAGCGCGCACCCACAATATGCCGAAAGATCGAATTGACGCGGCGATTAAAAAAGCTTCAGTTGGAACCGACACTGAAAATTTTGAAGCGATTCGTTATGAAGGCTACGCTCCCAACGGAATTGCAATTATCGTTGAAGCTTTAACTGATAATCGTAATCGCACCGCCAGCGAAGTGCGTAGTATTTTTACCAAAGCTGGCGGCGCTTTGGGCGAGACTGGATCGGTAAATTTTATGTTCGATCACGTTGGCGTAATTCAATTTGATGCAAAAATTGCTGGCGAAGAAGAAATGTTTGAAGCCGCGCTAGAAGCTGGCGCAAACGAAGTTGAATCTTCTTTGGATTTGCATGTTGTGATTACTGAAATCGAAAATTTTGCGGCAGTACGCGATGTTTTAATCGAAAAATTTGGCGATCCGCTTTCGGCAAAATTTGATTGGAAAGCCAAAAATACGATGGAAGTTTTGGATCTTGAGCAAGCCCAAAAATTAATAAAAATGATTGATGCTTTAGAAGATTGTGACGATGTACAAATGGTAACTGGAAATTATGTTTTCTCGCAAGAAATTGCAGAAAAATTGTAACTCAAATTTAAAAATATGAAACAGATCGAAATCACTCCTCAACTCATAAAAGATCATAATTTAACTGAAGGCGAATACGAAAAAGTTAAAGAAATTTTAGGGCGAGTTCCAACAATTACCGAACTAGGAATTTTCTCGGCAATGTGGTCGGAACATTGCTCTTACAAATCAACTAAAAAACATCTTAAAACCATGCACACAACTGCGCCGTGGGTGATTTGCGGTCCTGGAGAAAATGCTGGCGTGATTGATATTGGCGATGGTCAAGCGGTTGTTTTTAAAATGGAAAGTCACAACCACCCATCATTTATCGAGCCATATCAAGGTGCTGCGACTGGTGTTGGTGGAATTTTGCGCGACGTTTTTACGATGGGAGCGCGCCCCATCGCCAATTTGAATGCGCTGCGTTTTGGCGACATTGAACATCCAAAAACTAAACAATTAGTTAACGGAGTGGTTCATGGAATTGGCGGTTATGGTAATTGTATTGGTGTTCCAACCGTTGCTGGTGAAGTGACTTTCGATAAAAGTTATAACGGCAATATTATTGTCAACGCAATGACGGTTGGACTTGCCGACTCAAATAAAATTTTCTACTCCGCTGCTTCACAAGTTGGTGCGTCAGTAGTTTATGTTGGATCAAAAACTGGTCGCGATGGCATTAACGGCGCGGTAATGGCATCTGATGAATTTAAAGAAGGTGATGAAGATAAGCGTCCGACAGTTCAAGTTGGCGATCCATTTGCCGAAAAACTTCTGCTCGAAGCTTGTATGGAATTAATGCAATCTGATTCAATTTTATCGATTCAAGATATGGGCGCGGCGGGCTTAACTTCTTCATCTTTTGAAATGTCAGGAAAGGGCGGAACTGGAATTGAACTTAATTTGGAAAATGTTCCACAACGCGAAACCAAAATGACGCCTTATGAAATCATGCTTTCTGAATCTCAAGAACGCATGTTGATGATTCTAAAACCAGAAAAAGAAGATTTTGCCAAAGCAATTTTTGATAAATGGGGATTAGATTTTGCAGTGATTGGAAGAGTTACCGATACTGGTCGTGTTGTTATCAAAATGAATGGCGAAGTTTACGCCGATATTCCGTCTTCGCCACTTTCAGAAGAAGCCCCAGAATACGATCGTCCTTACATTTAACTAATTCTAGTCGAACGAAAGTGGTTATTTAGTCAATCTGTGAGTAACAAATTATTTTTTACTAAAATCAGCGACGCAAAAAAACTGACGATATAATTTTATCTTTGATTAAAGAAATTCAAAGACAAAGTATGTGCAATCTGATTTATCGTTGGTTGAGCAATAGCTTTAATTTTTAAATATGGCCAGAAATAAAAAAACAAACTCAAGTGCGGCTAGTTCAGAAACAACTAGCTCAAGACCAGATACTTACCTAAAAAATCAAGGTGATCATGTAACTGCTTACGGATTAATTAATAGTGCAGTTGGGTATCTTACCGATAAAATGATGTCGATTGAGGATGAAATTCGTCAATTAAAATTAAATTCATCGAAAGAGTTGGATCGGAAAAAAGATCAAAAAAAATTTTTTCGCAACGAACTTTTTAAACTGTTAAAGGTAACTTTAATTCTTAACGAGATAGTGTCAAAAAATTCTTCAGATGATCAAGAGCAAAGTGGCGCTATTTTAAGTAGTTCAACACGACAAGATGAAAGTGCAGACGATCAAGTGGAAACTCAAAAAACTCCTGAAGCAAATAGAAAGCGCGCAACTAATTTAGACAAGGCTACAAAAAGTATCGAAGAGGCATTAGAAGAATATGAGAGAAAAAGGGAGAATTTTCTTAAAAATAAGCGAAATGCTAATGATCTTTTGAACTTATTAAAAAATCAGACAGCCAAGGACTTATTACCAGAGGATAGTTCTCTTAGAGATCCAATAGGTAGTGATAATTTCATTAGAGACACAATAGAAAACCAAGAGAATGTATTTAAAGAAAATAAGGCTAAAATGATTCAAAGCATTTCGCGCAGCATCTTATCTAACTTCAACAACATCCCCGGAATCACCTACGAAAATAACCCAAAAAATAATCCAGAAGATCTAATCGCGAGTAGATCATATTACGATTTTTTGCACCGAGACCAAATCGAGCTTAAAGATAAAGCTGTTGATGATACAATGGGTGAAGCTCGTCTCGTTAAAGATTCATTAACGTTTTTTTCTGGAATAAGAAATTCCATTGATTCAAAAAATCAATCGAAGAATTCGAATAGAGAAAGCTCAAGATATTCTGACCCGACATCTATGGTAGATAAAAAAATTCTTAACTGCCATATACATAACATCTTTTTTTATCCAAAAGAAGATGGCGGTCAAAGCAGCGATGATGCAGTTCAAATATCTAAAAAAGATATATCAAAGCGTGAAAACTCGATAGATGAATTGCAAAACCACATGGCAAGACATATTTTTTTGCTTACCGTTTGTTATCCATTTCTTGCCAATAACCAGTTGAAAACATTAAGTGATCTTGGTGATGTGAAAACTATTACTATCGATGAAATCATCGAGAGCTTTGTTAAAAAAAATCTTGAACAACCAACTGATTCGAAATTGGAAGCTATGACCCAAAAAGTTAAAGCTATTTACGAAGGTCTTCATAAAGAATTAGAAACTTATCAAAATATGTTTGAATTAGACACAACTCCGTCAACGGAAGAAGAGAGAAGCTCGGTGTCAAATAGCATTGGAGGCACTAAAGCACTTCCGATCCAGCCCGTAAGGCTTCTAGAGTTTCATAATGATGAAGAAATAGAGAAAGAATTAGAAGCGGGGGATGAAAAAGAAGGGGAGGAAGAAGTGAGGAGCGCAGACAATCAAAGCCAAGCACGATCTTCTACGCCCATCATTCTCGCTAATTTATATGATAATGACTCTACCCCGATACAAACAAGGGAAGCAGAAAATCCGCCAACAGTAATTCAAGGTAAAAACAAAAGATCCTTTGGTGATGATATTTCCAATGCCGAATTTACCTCTAGAGAAAACCCCGAAAGTTCTCCCCATAAAAAACCAAAATCTCTTAGAGCTTCTAGGCTTGATCAAAATTCCAGACAACAAAGAAAAAATAAATAACATGCTCTCTTCTCTTCTCTCAGCGGAATATTTCCAGAATTTTTTTGATAAACAGCCATCGCCATGCGAGCAAGCAATAATCAATTTATTTACCACTAACCTAATAGAAACGATTCAAAACAGCAGCATGGATGATGAAACTAAAATCGACCGTTTACGTCTAATTCAAACAATGACGATGATGCACGGTGGTACTGCAAATCGTTCCAATTGTTTAACGGAAGATGAGCTTGGAGGAAATCCAAAACGAAACGAATTGGCGCATATGATTGGATTGCTTACTGTTGGGACTAATCCAAAGCTTAAAATCAAAATTCCACCATCCGAAGAATCTAAAGAAAAAATAGAAAACTTTAACAGTCTTATACAATCGTGCAGCAAGGGACAAAAATTACACATGAGTAACTTTTGCACCAAAGTTACGGCTGATCTGGTGGGAAAAATTTATGACATGCTTAGTGATGACGAAAAGAATTCGTGGCAAGTGCAAATTGGTCAAACGCCTCAAGAAATATTCGATGAGGTTTACAAAATTTTAAATCGGCCAGAAGAGCATAAAAACGAGACAAGTAAAAGAAAAATGGATGACGTGGAAATCCCCAATACTTCAGTAAGTGTACCTTCCAATGCAGCAAAAAAAATCCGTCATGAAGTTAATCATGA
>CAYSUM010000027.1:0-18769 GCA_964434225.1 uncultured Rhizobium sp. | reverse complement strand
GCCGGAACTGGCGGCGAAGAAGCCGCTCTTTTCGCTCAAAGATTATTTGCGATGTATCAAAAATATGCTGAAAAAAATCGTTGGAAATTTGAAATTCTATCAATTTCTGACACCGGTCTTGGTGGCTATAAAGACGCGTCAGCAACGATTACGGGACGAAATGTTTTTGCTCGCTTAAAATTCGAATCAGGCGTTCATCGCGTGCAACGCGTTCCTGAAACTGAAAATCAAGGCCGCGTTCACACTTCAGCCGCAACGGTTGCGGTTCTTCCTGAAGCTGAAGAAGTTGATATTAAAATTGAAGAAAAAGATTTGCGCATTGACGTTTTTCGCTCAAGCGGTCCAGGCGGACAATCAGTAAATACAACAGATTCAGCAGTTCGTATTGTTCATATTCCAACTGGCGTGACAGTTTCAATGCAAGACGAAAAATCTCAAATTAAAAACCGCGAAAAAGCGATGAAGGTTTTGCGCTCTAGGCTTTACGAAGCTGAGCGCGAAAGAATCGACAAAGAAATTTCCGCCAGCCGCAAAGAACAAATCGGCAGCGGCGACAGAAGTGAACGCATCAGAACTTATAACTTCCCACAAAGTCGTGTCACCGACCATCGCATCAATCTTACAAGCTACAGAATTGATGACATTATGCTTGGCGAATTAGACGAATTCATCAATGCTTTGACGGCGGATGATCGCGCCAGAAAATTGTCGAGCAGCGAAGAATAAATTAGATTTATATATTTTATTACGCCGTCATTGCGAGCACAGCGCGGCAAACCAGAAAACCGAATACCACCACTGGGTTGCCGCGCTGTGCTCGCAATGACGGCGTTTAAAATTGAAGAAAGGCACTAAAAATAAATATCCGCCGCAGAAATAATTTTGCGACCTTGAGCGGTTTCCAGAACCAAATTTCCTCCTTCATCAAAATCAGAAAAAACTCCAGAAATTTCTACATCACCATTTTTTACGAAGATTTTTTCATTAAGACGAAAAGCCTTAGCCAGCCAGAGCTTGCGAATTCCAACAAAACCAAAATTTAGAAAATTTTCGTAAAGTTTTTCGAATTCATTTAAGAAATTTTTTAGCGCAACTTCAGAAGTAATTTCGATGCCGAAATTTTTTAAATTATCTGCCGGAAAAATTGTTTGATCAGGATTGGAGACAATATTTAAGCCAATTCCAACAATTACAAATTCACAATTCTGTTGCGAAATTTTACTTTCCAATAAAAGCCCCGCAACTTTTTTTTTGTTAATCAAAAGATCATTGGGCCATTTATTTTGGATTTTTTGATTTGTCGCCAAACCTTCAACCATCAGTCTTAGGGCTGTAATTGCGACAAAAGAAATCTGAGAGATTTTTGGTGCTGAAATTTGCGGACGCAAAACTAATGAAAAATATAAATTACCTTGCGGAGAGCTCCAAATCCGCGACTGACGCCCTTTTCCAGCACTTTGTGTGTCGGCTAAAATTATTTCGCGATCGAGAATCTCTCTCGCTTCTGCCATTTCTAAAGCAGTTTTGTTGGTGCTTTCAAGCGCCTTGAATTGATGGATTGTGTAATTTTTATGCGTCCAATTTTTCATCTAATAAAAGTAAAATTTGATTCATCCGACATCGTTTTTTCAAAGCGATATTTCTCTAACGAAAATTTCTTCAACTCTTGCGGATCGGAAATTTTATTCTTCACAATGAAATTTGTCATCAGCCCGCGCGCTTTCTTGGCGTTGATTCCAACGATTTTGTAAACGCCATTTTTATTCTCTTTAAAAATCACGTTAATAATTTTTGCTGAGATTTTCTTTTGATTGATCGCCAAAAAATATTCTTCCGAAGCCAAATTTATAACATGCTTCGCGCCAGCATTTTCAGACTCTGAATTCAAATGTTGTGAAATTTTGTCACCCCAAAATTCGTAAAGATTTTTAATCTCGGCAGAAGTTTGTTTGAAATCAGTTCCCATTTCTAAACGATAAGGCTGAATCAGATCAAGTGGCCTTAAAAGCCCGTAAAATCCCGACAAAATGCGTAAATTCTTTTGCGCAAAATCAAAATCTTTTGCCAAAAATTTTTCTTTTTCGATCGACTTATAAACATCGCCATCAAAAACCAGCAAAGCTTGTTTAGAATTTTTTAAATCAAATTTCTCAGTAAAATTCTGAAAACGCGAAAAATTTAATTCTGCCAATTTCTTGCTGATTCCCATTAACTTTTCTAAATCGTTTTCAGAAAACTTTTTTAGAATTTTTGACAGCTTTTGCGTCTCTTTTTCAAAATGCGGAATCGTAAAATTTTGGTGCGAAAATCTCGATTCGTAATCGAGCGATTTCGCAGGCGAGAGTAAGATAAACATAATTGCTTGCTTTTAGGGCTATAGATAAATAAAAAATGACTTCTCTTTGATATTTCACAATTTTCAATAAATATGACACAAGAATTACCTCTAATGCGCAAAGCAACTGCTGTTTGGCTAGTTGAAAACACGTCGCTTACTTTTGGACAAATCGCAATTTTTTGCGGCCTACACGCTCTTGAAGTTCAGGGCATTGCTGATGGCGACGTTGCTTCGGGCATCATCGGACAAAATCCAATTTTATCGGGACAGCTTTCTCGCGAAGAAATTGAAAGATGCGAGAAAAATTCTGACGCAGTTTTAACACTAAGAAGATCAACTACTAGCGATGTAAAATCTGTCAGCAAAAAAACTGGCAAATACACCCCAATCGCCAGAAGGCAAGACAAGCCAGACGGCATTTCTTACTTGCTGAAATATTATCCTGACATCAGCAACGGCCAAATCAAAAAATTGGTTGGCACTACTGACAAAATGATCGAATCAATTCGAACTCGCACTCACTGGAATTTGAAAAATATCAAACCTCGCGACGTAGTTCTTTTGGGCCTTTGCAGCCAATCGCAATTTAACGAAATTATTGCCAGCATCAAAGCTCCAGAAAAAGAAATCGAGAAACCAAAGAAAAAAATCAAAGCGAAAGAAATAAAAGCTAAAAAAACCATTAAAGCCGAGGCTTAATATGACCTTAGAAATTGGAAACTCAGCTCCATTATTTTCAACCGCCTCTGACGAAGGAGAAATTTCTTTGTCAGATTTGAAGGGCAAAAATGTCGTTTTGTATTTTTACCCGAAAGACGATACCCCTGGATGCACCATCGAAGCTCAAGATTTTACCAAAAAAATTAAAGAATTCGAAAAGCTTGATTGCGTAGTTTTGGGCGTTTCAAAAGACAGCGTCAAAAGCCATTGCAATTTTATAAATAAATACAATTTAGCCTATAATTTACTTGCTGATGTAAATGGCGAAATCTGCGCCAAATATGGTATCATCAAAGAAAAATCGATGTTTGGTAAAAAATATTTTGGCATTGATCGCAGCACATTTTTGATCGATAAAATGGGTAAAATTGTAAAAATTTGGAATTCAGTAAAAGTTAACGGCCACGTTGAAGACGTCTTAGAAACTTTAGCCAAAGCACAGAAATAACTTGCCTCACAACTAAGTTTGAGTGACAAAAAAGACTTGATTCTTGTGGCTTGATTTCTAGATTGCCGCGCTCTTTTGGGGCTGGCGAAGTATTTATCCCGCAATTCGCGCTAGAGCTGCAAGCCTTACTGATTCCCTTCTATTTGTTAAATAATTTCGTAGAAAATAATGACTACCATCGTGTTGAAAGCTGAAAAAAGAGAAAAACTTGGCTCTTTAGAAGCAAAAAAAATTAAGAAAGCTGGAAGAATTCCGGCAGTTATCTATTCATCAAAAGGCAACATCAATCTTTCAGTTGATGTCAAAGAATTTGAGCACGAATATTTCAAGGGCAATGCTCTGACCTCAGTTCTTGAATTAGAGCTTGGTGGTAAAAAAACTAAAGTTATCGCTCATAAAATCGAGCTAGATCCAGTTTCTGATCACCCAATTCATATCGACTTCCTTAGCTGCGAAGATTCTAAAACCGTAAGAGCGCAACCAAAAATTAATTTCGTAAACCAAGACAAATCTCCAGGTTTAAAAAGGGGCGGTTTCTTGAACGTCGTACTTAGAAAAGTTGCGGTTGTTTGCGAAGGCGGGAAAAATATTCCTGAAAAAATCGACGTTGATGTTGGCGCAATGCAAGTTGGACAAAAAATTAGAGGCAATGATTTGCATCTTCCAGCTGGAATTACTTTAGCTTCAAACGGCAAATTTTTAATCGCTTCTATTACTGGCAGATCTTCTAAAGCCGAAGAGACTCCAGCCGCAGGCGCTGCTCCAGCAGCTGGCACCGCAGCAACCCCAGCTGCAGCAGCTAAACCAGCAGCTAAAAAATAGTTTAGGTTTTAAAAGTTTTGCAAAAAAGGGAGCCCTAAAAAGGCTCCCTTTTTTATTGGTCGTCATTGCAATGAAGCGCGGCAAAACCCAGTGCAGTGTTAGGTTTTTCTGGCCTGCTGCTGCGCTTGCGCTCGCAATGACAATGTTGGAAATTTTATACCTATAACGCTTTCTTCCCTGGCAATTTCGCGAAAATCGGATCGGTAATTTTTGGTGATAATAAAGTTGAAAGCCAAACCACAAAATAAAGTGGAAATGGAAAAGCAATCCGCGATTTATTTTTTGCCAAACCATCTTTAATAATTTCTGCACATTTTTGTGCCTTCATCAAAAATGGCATCGGAAAATCATTCACGTCGGTCATCGGGGTTTTGATGTAACCCGGACAAATCAAATTCACTTCAATTCCCAGCTTTTCTAAATTACCGCGCAAAGCTTCTCCATAAACTCGCACCGCCGATTTACTTGCCGAATAAGCTGGAGAACTTGGCAAGCCACGAAATCCTGCCAACGAAGAAACCAAAGCAATCTGACCTTTTTTTCTGACTTTCATTTTATCAATTACAGGATGAATTAAGTTCAAAACCCCATCAACATTGGTGCTAAAAATTTTCCGCACCTGACTAAAAGATTCTGGCCCGCCAGCGGTTCCAGCAGAAATTCCAGCATTGGCAATCACCAAATCTAGCGCATATTTTTCTTCGATTTTTTCGATCCAATTTTTTACCGCTTCAACATCGGTAACATCTAAAATTTCCAAAAGAACATTTGCTTTTAATTCCTCACAGAGAATTTTTGTGGCCTGCAATTTTTCTAAATCGCGACCGCATAAGAACAAATTCACACCAGCTTTGGAATAGCTAACGGCAAGGGCGCGACCGATTCCACTTCCAGCGCCAGAAATTAAAATATTTTTGGGATTTATCATAAATGAAGGCAAAATTTATTACGTTTGAAGGAATTGAAGGCAGTGGAAAATCTACGCAAGCAAAAAAATTACACGAGTATTTTATCGCACAAAATATCGCATCAGTATTAACTCGCGAACCTGGGGGAACTCCAGCCTCTGAAAGCATCCGCGCAATTTTAATCGACGAAAAAATTGCCAAACTCGAAGCTAAAACCGAACTTTTTTTAAATTTTGCCGCCCGTCTTGAACATGCAGAAAAAATGATCAAACCACAATTAAAGCAAAATAAAATTGTGATTTCTGATCGTTTTTTTGACTCAACTTACGCTTATCAAGGCAGCGCTTTCGGACTTGATGAAAGCTTGATCGACGAAGTTAAAAAAATGGCAATCCAAGATTTTTCTCCCGATATTACTTTTCTAATCGATGTGCCGGTAGAAATAGCATTTGCGCGCATTGCCAATCGATCTGATAATAATCGTTACGAAAAATTGGGCCAAGAATTTCACCAAAAAGTTCGCAATGGCTTTTTGCAACTAGCCAAGAAAAATCCACGAATTAAAGTGATTGATGGAACGCAAAAGCTTGAAAAAATCTTTCAAGAAATTTTGTTTTTTTTAACCACACCAAATTTCACAAACCAATGAAAACTGATTTTATTGAGAGCGTAGAAAGCTTTAAAGTAAGCTTCGGCGGAAATACCAGTATCAATGCCGAAACTTTTGCAAAAAGCATCAACAACACTATAGAACTAATCAAAGAAAGCGCTAACGCTATTGATCCTAGCTGCTTCTTGAGATTAGAAATAAAAGCTAATCAGGAAGGATCTTTTGAAACCATAATTGACGCGATTGTGCGACACAAAGATGATTTGCTAAGCACAACATCTATTGCCGGCAACATAATCCAAGGATTCCTAAATTTTTTACTAATCAAAGAACATTTGAAAGGCCGGAAAGCAAGAAAGATAGAAAGCAATGACAAAGAAACAGCCATCCAGAACCAAGACAACCAAGTTATAAAAGTTCACAAGGAAATTGGAAATGCTTACTTCCAAAACAACAAGATAGATAATCTAATAGTGAATCAATTTAGTATCTTGACGGATCGACCTAGTTATTCGATCACAACTGAGAACAATAAAATAATAATTAACCAAGATTCCTACGACAATATGAGACAAGCTGTGGTTGACGAAAATTTCGTGGTAAAAACTATAAAACAAAAGCCAATAGAGGTAGAACTTCTGTTAAAAAAACCAGATTTACTTGGAGATTCTAAATGGCAGTTTGTTTACAATAAAACTATCGACGCAAAAATAGAGGATGAAGACTTTTTGGAAAAAGTCAGAAAGGGACGTATCAGCGTGAGAGCTGGGGTTAAAGTTCCATGCCTTATGGAAATTGAATATGACCTAACAGATAGGTTGGACATAATTCAGAAAAGCGAAAGATATAACATAAAAAAAATTACTGGCGACATAATAGAGCCAGAAGACGATAATCAACAGAGTTTGTTTGAATAAGTCTGCATCACAAAATTCTTCAAATCTTAATCTCAAAATAAAATTTATGGCAAAAAGAAATAAAATTGCGCTGATCGGCGCTGGCAATATTGGTGGCACTTTGGCACATCTTGCTGGTTTAAAAAATTTGGGAGATGTTGTAGTTTTAGACGTCAATGAAGGTGTTGCAAAAGGCAAAGCTTTAGACCTAGAGCAATCTTCTGTTGTTGAGGATTTCGACGCCAATATTACCGGAACCAGCAACTACGCTGACATTGCTGATGCAGACGTAATTATCGTTACTGCGGGAATTGCCAGAAAACCTGGGATGAGCCGCGATGATCTGATGAATACCAATACCGCAATTATTAAATCTGTTGCCGAAGGAATTAAACAATACGCACCAAACGCTTTCGTAATCGTGATTACAAATCCTTTAGATGCGATGGTTTATGTTTTGCAGAAAGCTTCTGGATTGCCTGCAAATAAAGTTGTGGGAATGGCTGGGGTGCTCGATTCTTCAAGAATGTCGCTGTTCTTAGCTCGCGAATTCAAAGTCTCGGTTGAAGATGTAAATGCCTGCGTTTTAGGCGGACACGGCGATACGATGGTTCCGTTAATTCGCTATTCAACAGTTGCTGGCGTACCAATCCCAGACTTGATTGAAATGGGCTGGACCACCAAAACTAAAATTGAAGAAATCGTTCAACGCACTCGCGATGGCGGCGCTGAAATCGTAAAACTTTTGGGAACTGGTTCGGCTTTCTACGCTCCAGCTTCATCAGCAATTTTAATGGCAGAAAGCTACTTATTCGACAAAAGAAGAGTCTTGCTAGTTGCCGCAAGTTTGAATGGCGAATATGGCGTCAAAGATATGTATATCGGCGTTCCAGCAATTATCGGCAAAAATGGTGTCGAGAAAATTGTTGAAATCAAGTTGAACGCGCAAGAATTAACTATGTTCAACCGTTCGGTTGACGCAGTTAGGAAGCTAGTTGCAGAAGTTACGTTGTAATTTAAATCATCATCCTTGATCACATTTTCAAGGATGATGTCCACACGTCAAAATGACCGACATCGACAATAAAAAATCCAGACTCGTCTTCATCTATTTCTGCATTTTAACAGCATGCGCTGTTATTATTTTACGGATGTTTTTTGTCGTCGCTTTCGGCGATAAAGTTAAAGTTAGCAATATTTACGATCAGCGCAAACTCACCAAAAGAGCTAATATCTTGGATCGCAACGGCATTTTGGTTGCGACCGATTTAAAAACCAAATCACTTTATCTCAGCAGCATTTTAATCAAAGACCCGAAAATGGTTGCCTTGGCGGTTGCTGGCATTTTCCCCGATCTTTCAGCGCAAGAAATTCTCAAAAAAATTACCGACGGCAGAAATAGCAAAAACTGGATTTTGCTCAAGCGGAACCTTACTCCCAGCCAGTCTGAACAGGTACAAAATTTAAAAATTGCTGGACTAATTTTTGAAGATGATCGTATTCGGGTTTATCCTCAAAAATCAATCACCAGCCATTTGGTGGGCTATGTCGATCTTGATCGCAAAGGCCTTTCTGGAATTGAAATGCAATATGATAAACAGCTAGCGCACCAGCCGCAAGACATTCAGCTGGCACTCGACATTCGCGTGCAAGACGTATTGCATGACGAACTTCTTAATGGCATGGAACAATATCGCGCCAAAGCCGCTGCAGGGATAATTATGAACGTTACCAACGGCGAAGTTTTGGCAGTATCTTCTTTGCCTGATTTTGATCCCAATTTACAACACGAAGCCACGCAAGATCAGCGCTTCAATCGAGCAATTAACGGCACTTACGAACTTGGTTCAATTTTTAAAATCTTCACTAACACCACCGCTTTTGAAGAAAATTTAGTTAAAATGAGCGATGTTTTTAATGTGCGCGAGCCTATTAAATATGGACGCTTCACCATTAATGACGATCATTCTGTAAAAGACGAAATGACGGTGGACGAAATTTTTGCTTTCTCTTCCAATATTGGAACCGTGCAAATCGCCAAAAAAATTGGCATCGAATTAGAAAAAAAATCTTTAGAAAAATTCGGTCTTTTAAAAAAAGTTGATACCGAATTTCCTGGGCTTGGTCGCCCGATTTATCCTAAATTATGGCGCGAGATTAATCTTTACACAATCTCCTACGGCCACGGCATTGCTATTACGCCACTGCATATCGCCAACACAGTTTCCGCAATTATAAATGGTGGCACACTTTATAAACCATCATTTCTAAAATTAACCGAACCCTCTAAAGGCACGAGAATTATCAAAGAATCCACTTCTGAAACTATGCGCAAACTTATGCGCAAAACCGTGATGGAAGGAACCGGTCGCAATGCCAATATTGTAGGATATGAAATTGGTGGCAAGACTGGAACCGCTAACCGCGCAGAATCGGGCAGCTACAACGAAAAGTCGACCATCGCTTCTTTTGTGGCAGCATTTCCAATGTCAAAACCAAAATATTTAGTTTACGTAATTTTTGATCGCCCAAATTACACCTTTAATACAGGCGGGATGGTTGCTGCACCAGTTGCTGGAAGAATCATCCGCGACATTGCTCCGATTTTGGATGTGGTGCCGCAAAAAAATTAAGTTATTTGCGTCATTGCGAACACAGAGTTTGCAATGACGACGTGTGTTTAATTTTTCTTCAAAGGCCGACAATAAAGCTCAAGCTTATGACCAACTAATTCATAGCCTTTGTCACGCGCAATCTTCTCTTTTAGCGTTTCTAATTCTTCACTAAAAAATTCAAAAACTTCATCAGTTGTAATATCAACTAGGTGATCGTGATGATCCTCACCTTCCAGCTTTTCGTAGCGAGCGCGACCTTTTCCGCCAAAATCATGTTTGGCAATCACGCCAAATTCTTCGAACATTTTTACCGCACGATAAACAGTGGCGATACCAATTCTTGGACTAATTTTTGAAGCACGACGAAAAACTTCTTCAACATCTGGATGGTCAACACTTTCTGAAATTACGCGGGCGATAATGCGGCGATTTTCGGTTAATTTAATCTTTCTTTCTTCACAAAGTCTTTCAATCTGAGAAGGCATAAATAGAGCATCGAAAAGGGTTAATAATTGATTTTGATTTTTTAAGCCTCGACAATAATTTACCAGCTCTTTCTCACTTAAAACATCGAAATGACATGACAAAAAATCGTAAAATCATCGAGACCACCAATCCTTCCCTAACCTTTGATGACGTGCTTTTGAAGCCATCATTCTCGAATGTTTTACCTGCTGATGCCAATATCAAAACCAAGATTACTAAAAATATTTCGCTGAATATTCCGATCATTTCTTCGGCGATGGATACCGTTACTGAAAGTCGGTTGGCAATTGCAATGGCGCAGTCTGGCGGCATTGGCTGTATTCACAAAAATCTTTCAATCAAAGATCAATCTGACGAAGTTAGAAGAGTCAAAAAATTCGAATCTGGAATGGTCGTGAATCCAGTAACCATAACAGCTGAAGAAACTTTGGGTGATGCTTTATTATTGATGAAAAATTACGGAATTTCTGGAATTCCAGTTGTCAAACCCGGCACAAAAAAACTAGTCGGCATCCTTACCAACCGCGACGTGCGCTTCGCCACCGACAAAAAACAATTGATCAAAGAATTGATGACCAAAGAAGGTTTGGTCACTGCAAAAAACAATATCGGCAAAAATGATGCCAAAGCTTTGCTGCATAAAAATCGTATCGAACGCATTTTGATTACTGATTCAAGCGGTAACTGTATTGGCTTGATGACTGGCAAAGATTTAGAAAAAACCAAACAATTTCCTCACGCTTCTAAAGATGAAGAAGGTCGTTTACTGGTCGCCGCTGCTACAGGCGTTGGCCGCGATGGCATTAAACGAGCTGAAAGTTTGATCGAAGCTGGAGTTGACATTGTTGTAATCGACACCGCCCATGGCCACTCTGCCGGCGTGATTGCAACCGTTAGCGAATTAAAAAAAGCTTACCCAAAACAAGATTTTATCGCCGGAAATATCGCCACTGCTGAAGCTGCTCGCGCCTTAATTGACGCTGGCGCCGACGCTGTGAAAGTTGGTATAGGCCCTGGTTCAATTTGCACAACTCGAGTTGTTGCAGGCGTCGGCGTGCCACAATTATCAGCTATTCTCGACGTTGTTGAATATTGCGACAAAGCAAAAATTCCCGTAATTTCTGACGGCGGAATTAGATTTTCTGGCGATCTGGCAAAAGCCATCGCCGCAGGTGCTTCTTGCGTTATGCTTGGTGGATTGCTTGCTGGCGCTGAAGAAACTCCCGGTGAAATCGTGTTATTCAAAGGACGTTCTTATAAAGTTTATCGCGGCATGGGATCTCTCGGAGCAATGGCTCGCGGTTCTGCCGATCGCTATTTCCAAGAAGACGTTACCGATAAATTGAAACTTGTTCCCGAAGGTGTTGAAGGTCGCGTGGCTTACAAAGGCCCAGTTTCTGACATCATTCATCAACTAGCCGGCGGATTAAAATCTGCGATGGGTTACACCGGAAATGCCACAATCGAAGAAATGAGAAAAAACTGCACCTTCGTTCGCATCACCAATTCTGGCCTTCGCGAATCTCATCCTCATTCAATCACCATCACTTCTGAATCGCCGAATTACACGACTGAAAGCTAAATTTTAAAACATTTTCAACGTATATTATACGCTGGATTTTTATCCCGATCGGTAAATTTTCTTATTTTTTGCTTGAAAAACTCGTCAAAAAACTAGTTTATTTCCCGATCGGTAAATTTTTTCTTAAAAAATGATAAAAATAAATTCAGCAAAAGATCTCGGAAGCCTTGTGCAACAGGCTAGAAAATCACAAAATATTACCCAACCACAATTGGCCGCAACCTGTGGTGTTGGAGTGCGCTTCATTGTCGATTTAGAAAAAGGCAAACCAACCTGCTCTTTCGACAAAGCTTTAAAAGTAGCGCAAATGCTCAACATCAAACTAATCGCACAGTAAGAACAATGACCACCAAGAAACTCGACGTTTATTTAAATAAAATTTTCGCTGGAGTTTTCGAGCAAAACTCCAGCGGCGGCGGAGCACTTTCTTTTACCTACGATGAAGAATATCTAAAATCTGAAAACGCCGCGCCTCTCTCAATACCACTTCCACTAAGGAGTGAACCTTTTGGCCACAATCAAACAAAATGTTTTTTTTCAGGTCTTTTGCCAGATGAAGATCAGCGCACTGTTCTTGCCCGAAAATTAAAATTGTCGCCAGAAAATCCATTTGCACTGCTTGCCGAAGTTGGTCGTGATTGTGCTGGAGCGATAGAAATTTTACGCAGAGGCGAAAAACCACCAAGCTACGACGAAGGCTCTGTTGAAAATTTGAGCGAGGATAGGCTTTATGAAATTTTGGGCAAAATGTACACAAACCCTCTGCTTGCCACTAACGGGAATATCAAAATTTCTTTAGCGGGTGCTCAAAGCAAACAGGCCGTTTTTTTTGACGAGAAAAAAAAATCTTTGCCACAACTAGTAAAAGAAAAGCCGAGCACACACATTTTAAAGCCTCCTATGACTTGGCTTGAGAACAGTTCTGAAAATGAATTCTTTTGCATGAAACTGGCTGGCAAAGTTGGCTTAGAAGTTGCTGAGGTTTTTTTAAAAAATGTTCGAGATCGCCCATATTTGCTGATTCGCCGCTATGATCGCACTAAATTTAAGGGCAAAACCATTCGCATTCACCAAGAAGATTTTTGCCAAGCTTTGGGGTTGCCACCAGAGTCAAAATATCAAGGAAAAGATGGAGGGCCAGGAATTTTGGATTGCCTGAAGTTAATCGAAGAAAACAGCTCTTTTATTGCACTAGATAAAACCCGCTTTTTGCAAGCTGTGATTTTCAATTATTTAATCGGAAATTCTGATGCTCACGGCAAAAACTTCTCTTTTTTGCATGAAGGCAAGAAAACCCGCCTTGCGCCGCTTTACGACCTTTTATCTGCAGAGGCTTATGAATATCTGGGGGTTTCTAAAATGGAGCATAATATGGCGATGAAAATTGATAAAATTTATGATCCAAATCGCTTATATCTATCTCATTGGTATAGCATTGTTGATAATACAAATACTGCCAAAACTCAGCTAAACAAAGAGCTAAAATCTTTTGCTACAAAATTGCCAAAAGCAGCATTGACTTTGCAAGAAAGTCTCAAGAAGGAAGAAATTGAATCAGAAATTTTTGATAAAATTCGTGGAATAATTGAAAAAAGATCAAAAAGAATTTTGGGATATTTTTAGTTTCAAAAGCAGTTTTAACCAATAAAATCAACCACCAACACCATGCTATCCACCAATCATCACAGAATTTTTCTCACCAGTTTTTTATTTTTCTGCACTCTTTTTTGCACAGATCTTTATGCCGCCAAACCAGCAATTCAGCTGGCCAATCTCTATTCCAACGACATCAATCTTGATGAATTTTTAGTCAGTGAAAAGCTTGATGGCGTGCGCGGATATTTTGACGGTGAGAAATTTATTTCACGCCAAGGCAATATTATCAAAGCTCCGAAGTGGTTCACCAAAAACTTTCCTCAAGAAGTTTTAGATGGCGAATTGTGGATTGGACGGGAAAAATTCGAATTAGTTTCAAAAATTATACGCCATGAATCCGCTGATGACAAGCTTTGGCAAGATGTGCATTTTATGATTTTTGACTTACCAAAAAGTTCAGAAGTTTTTTCCAAACGCTACGAGATCATGAAACAATTGGTCGCAAAGGCTGATTCGAAATATCTGCAAGTGATTAATCAGTTTGAAGTTAGGGATCACGAAACACTCGAAAAACTACTAAAATCAACAGTAAAAAACGGCGGCGAAGGCTTGATGCTGCATCGCAAAAATGCACTTTATAAAGCTGAAAGAAATGATGATTTATTAAAACTAAAAACCTTCGAAGACGCCGAAGGAATTGTCATCGCGCACGTTGCTGGCAAAGGAAAATACGCCGGAAAACTCGGCGCACTTTTAATTGAAATCACAAACGAAAATCACCAAAAAATCCACTTCAAAATTGGCGGCGGCTTTTCTGATGAACAAAGAAAAAACCCACCCGCAATCGGCAGCCAAATCACTTACAAATTCTTCGGCAAAACCAAAAACGGCACGCCAAGATTCGCCAGTTTTCTGCGCGAGAGAACATACTAACTCACCGGATCAACATCAACTCGAACACGGATCGACTTAGGAATATCAAGGTTTTTGAGAACGTCGGAAATTAATTTTTGTAGGTTTACTTTTTTTTCCGCTTTCAGATTTACCAAAAAATGGTGGCGGTTTTTTAAGCGCTGAAGAGCTGCTGGCGCGGGGCCGAAGAGTTCGATTTTTTCGCTGATGGGAAAATGTTGGATTAATTTTTTGGCAAAATTTTTGGCTTCCATCTCGGCGAAGGAGCTTATTTCAAATCTGGCAAACCTTGAAAATGGCGGCATTTCAAGGAGTTCGCGGTTTCTAATTTCAAAATCGTAAAAAGATTTTTTGTCGGATTTTACGATTTGTTCAAAAATAAAATTCTGCGGATTATAGGTTTGCACAATAACTTTTCCCTTGGTCTGGCGGCGTCCAGCGCGACCGATTACTTGGGTTAAAATCTGGTAAGTTTTTTCTAAAGCGCGCAATTCGGAAGAATAAAGCATCGCATCCGCATCAATAATTCCAACCAAGCTCAAATCAGGAAAATCATGGCCCTTAACAATCATTTGTGTGCCAATAATTACGTCAATTTCGTGATTTAAAATTTGCGCAACTAGGCGATCAACATCTTCAAAATTGGTGACGCTGTCACTGGTAACCAAAGCAATTCTTGCTTCAGGAAAAATATTTTTTACCTCTTCTGCTATCCGATCCACACCCGCTCCAACCGAAATTAAAGCGTCAGCTTCGCCACAAAATTTACATTCCAAAAAAAGTTTTTCTTGATGCCCGCAATGATGACAAATTAATTTTTGCTTAGCCTTGTGTAACACCAAATGAAAGTCGCAATCTGCACATTCATATTTTTTTCCGCAAGTCTTGCAAAGCGTGACTGGCGCATATCCGCGCCGATTTAAAAAAAGTAAGGTTTGTTTTTTTTGCGCAAAATTTTGCACCATTTCTTCGCGCAATCTTCGTGAAATAAATTGATTGGTTGGCAATTTTTCGCGCCGTAAATCGATCAATTCAATATCATTTTTTTGGCCAAAGCTTTGCTCTAAAATAAAATGATGATATTTGCCGGAAATGGCATTTACGTAAGTTTCAAGCGCTGGAGTTGCTGAAGATAAAATCACCGAAAAATTTTCTAATTTCGCTTTCACAATTGCCATGTCGCGCGCGTGAAAATTAAAAACATCTTCTTGTTTGAAAGACGAATCATGCTCTTCATCGATGACGATTAATTGTAAATTTTTGAAAGGCAAAAGCAGCGATGAACGTGCGCCAATCAAGACTTTAACCGATCCTTGCGCCACGCCGTAAAAAATTTCGCGCTTATCTTTTTTGGAAATTTTTGAATGCCAAAGCGCTGGTTTAAAATCAAATTGTTCTTCGAAGCGCAGCAGCAATTGCGAAGTTAGGGCGATTTCGGGAAGAAGAATTAAGATTTGTGCATCCGAATTTTTTGCTAAAATTTCGGCAATCAGCGCAAAATAAATTTCGGTTTTACCCGAACCGGTTACGCCGTCAAGAAGGCTTGTAACATGCCTCGAATGACTCATCATGACATTGAGTGATTCAAAAATTTCTTGCTGTTTTGGCAATAATTTCTTGAGAGAAAAATTTTGCGGCACAACTTTTTGTGCCAATCCTTCGGGAATTTTTTTAACTTTATCGGAATTCAAAATTCCTAAAAATGCGCGCAGCACCAAACCACGACTGGCAAGGTTATAAGACGCGATAATTTCAATAAATTTTAACTGATTTTCACTAAATTTTAGGCGCGAATTTTTTTCTAAAATTGGTTTAATTTTTGCTTCTGAAAAATTCTGTGGCGCTTCAAATTTAACTTTCGTAACCAATCCCCAAATTTCTTTTTTGCCAAATTCCACGCGCACCACTTCGCCACATTCGATTAACTCTTCGCTTTTGTAAGTAAAGGATTCGTCAAGCGCCAAAGGCAATAAAACTTCAGCAAAAATTTTTGACATGATTGGTTGATAAAGAGATTCAAGAAAGTTAATTTCAGAGCTCCTAGCAAACCGCTTCTTCTTCCAAAATTCAAACTAAAAACTTTATGAAATTTTTTATCGACTCTGCCGAAATTACCGAAATTAAAGAAATTGCATCTTATGGCTTGCTTGATGGCGTAACTACCAATCCAAGTTTAATCGCCAAATCAGGAAGGGATTTTAAAGAAGTGATCGCCGAAATTTGCAAAATTGTTGCCGGCCCAGTAAGTGCAGAAGTTGCCGCCACTGATTACGAAAACATGGTTCGCGAAGGTGAAATTCTGGCAAAAATTGCTAAAAATGTCTGCATCAAATTGCCAATGACTCTTGATGGATTAAAGGCTTGTAAATATTTTTCTGACAGAGGAATTCAAACTAACGTCACACTTTGTTTTTCGGCCGCACAGGCAATTTTAGCCGCTAAAGCCGGCGCAACTTTCGTGTCACCATTCGTTGGCAGACTTGACGATATCGGTCAAGATGGCATGAATTTAATCGAAGAAATTTGCGATATTTACTCCAACTATCCTGACTTCAAAACCGAAGTTTTGGTTGCCTCAATCCGCAACCCAATCCACATTACAACCGCCGCCAGAATGGGTGCCGACGTAGCAACAATTCCAACAAAGGTTCTGAAACAGCTGATTTCTCATCCACTTACCACTTCTGGCCTTGAAACTTTCGTGAAAGACTGGGCTTCAACTGGTCAAAAAATTTAGTAATCAAATTTTGACAATGTCAAAAAAATGGAAATTTTTTGGCTATCAGGCCAATATTGAATGGTATGATGTCAAAACCAAATTAAAGCAACTCTTGCGCAAAATTACTTACTCTTGGCTGTTTCAAGAGTTGTTTTGCCTGATTTTTTTGTCTTACATGCGCTTGGTTTTTTACAGCAGCAAAAGAATTTTTATTAATCAGAATTCAGTGCTCGATGCCGCGAAAAACAAGACACCACTGCTAATTGTTTTCTGGCATAATCGTTTGCTAATCGCTCCTTTCGTTACGGTTGCTCCAAAAAAACTTTATCCTGATTGTAATTTTATGACGCTAGCTTCGCGCCATGGTGATGGCCGTTTTGTGGGCAGAATTATGGAAAAGTTTGGGCTGATTTCGATTTTAGGATCTTCTCGCGATGGCCGCAAAGCCTCACGCGGTATCGATATTGGTAGTTTTAAAAAAATTTTTGAGGGTTTGAAAAAAGGCTATTGCCTGAATATCACGCCCGATGGGCCTCGCGGACCCAATCAAAAAATTAACGGCGAGATTGTAAATATTGCCCGAATTTCGCAGGCGGGAATTTTGGCGGCATCATGCTCAGCATCGCGATTCAGGCAACTCAACACTTGGGATCGTTTTAAAATTCCACTACCCTTTTCAACTTTGTGTTTTTATTTGGATGAGAAGCCATTTTATATCGATAAAAATGCCAGCAAGGAAGAGATGGAAGAGCTTAAGATTGCGATTGAGAAGAGGATGGATTTCTTGCAGGAAGAATCTTTAAAAATTGCGCGCAGTTAAACCTTGAGGAGCCTCTAAAAACCGCCCCTACCCATCGTCACTCGCGAGTGACGATGTTGGAAGTTTGTTGGCGGGAATTACTCTTCCGTAACCGCCATCCAAATTGACGCTACGGCTTGCGCAGCAATTCCTTCGCCACGACCCAAAAACCCTAATTTCTCAGTTGTGGTCGCTTTAATATTTACGCGATGCTTGGCAATTCCCAGAACTTGCGCCAACTCTTCCTTCATCTGATTTTTGAACTTCAAAATTTTTGGTCTTTCGCACATTATTGTCAGATCAATATTTAAAATTTTGGCACCTTTTTTTACCAATAAATGTTTGATGATTTTAAGCATTTCGCGCGAATCGATATTTTTCCATTTTGATTCAGAAGGCGGAAAATGTTCGCCGATATCGCCTTCGCCAATCGCTCCCAAAAGTGCGTCCATCAAGGCGTGAATTCCAACATCGCCATCGGAATGAGCATCGATTTTTTTATCAAACTCAATATCAACGCCACAAATTTTGATGAGATGATTTTCATCTTTGTGGCGCTCACGAAAGGCATGAACATCAAATCCACAACCGCAGCGATTTTCTTCTTTAACATTTGAAATCAACATTGAAGCCAGCCTTTGAGCGCGTTCGTAATCTTGTGCCGTTGTAATTTTAAAATTATTTTGCGAGCCCGGAACAATCGCCACCGGAATTCCAGCATATTCGTTGAGCGCCGAGTCATCGGTAAAATGCAAATCTTTAAAGGCGATGTGAGAATTTAAAATATCTTCGTAAATAAAGCCCTGAGGGGTTTGAGCGCGCCATAAATTTTCGCGCTCCAAAGTCCATTCAATTTTTCCGTCAGAATATTTTTTTAGCGTATCCTCAACCGCAACCGCTGGAATTACCGCTGGATGAGTTTCTAATTTTTCCAAAATACCATTGATTACACGCTTAGAAACAAAAGGGCGCACGCCATCATGGATTAAAACCTTATCAGGATTATGTTCGCGCAAAGCCTCTAAACCAAAGCGAATCGAGGCTTGGCGAGTGTCACCACCAAAAACTGGATTCAACAAATCAAGTCCAGCCGTCGCTTCTTCATAGAGTGTAAGATCTTCGGGATGAATCACGCAAATCACGTCATCAATTTTGGGATGATTTAAGAATGCCAAAATCGAATGGCGCAAAAGCGGCAAGCCGGCAAGTGGCAAATATTGCTTAGGAATTCCCTCGCCGCGATTGAAGCGGTTTCCACGACCACAAGCCGTGATTAGTGCGACGATTTTTGTCATATTTTAAGTGGTCGTTATTTTAT
>CAYSUM010000026.1:10558-19701 GCA_964434225.1 uncultured Rhizobium sp. | reverse complement strand
GACTTAACTCATCTCAAAGTGTCGAATTGGCATTTATGATCGCACAGGATTTAGCCTCAGAATTTTAAAGAATTTTTTAATTTATGAAAATTGAGACAATTCGAATAGAAAATTTTAAAACTTTTAAGAAAGCTGAAATTAATCATCTACCTCAAATGGTTGTTTTACTTGGACCAAATGGCTCTGGTAAATCAACTTTTTTTGATGTTTTTGGTTTTTTGAACGATGCTCTGCAAAACAATGTCACAACAGCAATTGAGAATAGAGGCGGATTTGAAGAGGTAATTTCGCGTGGATGTGATGTAAAAAAAGATTTAATTAAGTTTGAAATTCAGTTCAGAAATTCGACTACTAATAAAGATAAAACGCCGCTGATCACTTACTTGATAGAAATTGGATTTAATCAAACTAATGGCAAATCTTATATCGCTCGAGAAATTCTAAAATATCGTCGTGGACAAAAATCAGGAAAACCTTGGCACTTTTTAGATTTCTCAAATGGTGAAGGCGAAGCAATAACCAACGAAGATCAATACAAAACAGGCGCTGAAAAAGAAAAAAGAGAAAAACAAAAAGTTAGTAGCCCTGACATTCTTGCTATTAAGGGCCTTGGTCAATTTGAAAAATTTAAAGCAATTAGTTCTTTCAGAACGCTGTTGGAAAGTTGGTATGTTTCTGATTTTAAAATTGAATTTGCTAGAAAACTTTCTGACGCTGGAGTATCTGCCCATCTATCTCGAACTGGTGATAATTTAGCGCAAGTTACCAAAAACATGTTCGATCACCACAGAAAATCTTTTGATGAATTACTAGAAAAATTACCCAAAAGAATCCCTGGAATAAACGAGGTAAAAGCCATCAAAACCGAAGATGGCAGAATTTTACTACGCTTCAAAGATCAGAATTTTAAAGATCCTTTTGTTGCTCGTTACGTATCCGATGGAACAATTAAAATGTTTGCCTACATGGTTTTGTTGCGCGATCCAGAACCTCATCCATTACTTTGCATTGAAGAACCAGAAAATTTTTTACATCCAGATTTATTAGAAAACTTATGCGAAGAAATTCGTGAATATTCACAAAGAGGTGGTCAAGTTTTTGTATCTACTCACTCACCAGATTTTGTTGATGGCCTAAAAGTTGAAGAAGTTTTTTTCTTAACTAAACAAGGTGGTTTTTCACAAATTAAAGCAGCAAAAGAACAACCTTTGGTTAAAGAATTATCTGAAGAAAATAAATTAGGATGGCTGTGGAGAAACGGCTATATTGAAGGTGCCAAACTAAAAGATGCTATCAAATGACCTTGTACATTTTTACCGAAGAATCTTCTGCCCAAAAATGTTTAGAATCTTTCTTGCCGAAAATTTTTTTAGACCAAAAAAAATTTAAAATCTTCGCTCATGGCGGCAGAGAAAATTTAAAACAAGCCTTACGAAAAACACTTCCAAGAATTAGTCAGATAGAAAATGCAAAAATTTTAATCACCATCGACCAAGATAAAAATGACTGCAAAAAGTTAAAACAAGACCTGCAAAAAATTTTTCATGAAAAATGTCACTGTCCTTACAAAATTCGTATTGTTTGTAAAGAACTTGAATCTTGGTTTCTAGGCGATTTCAACGCAATTTCATTAGCCTATCCAAAATTCAAATCAGAAAAATATCGCCATAAAACCGACATAAGGTATGTTGATAAAATTGATCAGCCTAGCAAAAAATTATTGAAAATGATTACAGAAATTGATGGCCGAAAATTTTTATCAAAAGGTGAAATGTCAGAAAAAATTTCACCTCATTTAAATATCAATCAAAACACTTCGCCAAGCTTTAATCAAACTATTCAGGCAATTAAATTTTTATCTCAAAACGATGCCAAATAAAAAACACGGAACCGTTGCAATTGTTGGTGCGCCGAATGCTGGAAAATCGACGCTGACTAATGCGCTTTTAGGGCAAAAACTTTCGATTGTTTCGCCTCGGGTTCAAACCACGCGCAACTCAATCAAAGCCATTGTTATCGAGGATCAAACTCAATTAATTATTATCGACACGCCAGGAATTTTTATTCCTCATGATGATAAAATTTTGGAACGCATCATCGTTAAATCTGCGTGGCAAGGCCTGCGCGACGCTGATCACATTTGCTTTTTGATTGATGCAACCGTGGGAATGAGTGTTGAAAACATTCGCATCGCGGCTGATTTAAAAAAGGAAAGTCCGAATATTACCGCCATCATCAATAAAACCGATTTGGTGAAAAAAGGTACGATTCTGGAAATTATGGCCAAGCTTGTGGAGCTTGGTTTCACCGATATTTTTCCAGTTTCAGCCGAAACCAAAGATGGCGTCGATAAAATCAAAACTTTTTTGTGCAGCAAATGCGTAAATCCAACTTGGATTTTTGATGAAGATCAAATTACCGATGCGCCGATGCGCTTTATTGCGACTGAAATTACTCGCGAAAAATTATTTCTAAAATTGTACCGCGAATTGCCATACTCGCTGACAGTTAAAAATGATTCTTACGAAATTTTAGATAACGGCCAAATCAAAATTCATCAGACAATTTTTGTGACGCGCGACAGCCAAAAAAGTATTATTGTCGGCAAAAATGCGGCGATGATTAAAGAAATTGGACAAGAGGCACGCAAAGATATCGAGGCCATCGCTGGCACAAAAGTTCATCTTTTTTTGTTTGTGAAAGTGAAAAAAGATTGGATGAATAGTTCAGAAAATTACGAGATGGTGGATGTGGAAAAACTGCCGAAAAATAAATAAAATCAAAAATGACTTCGACAATCGACCAAAATGAAGTGGAAAAATTCTCACGCATTGCTGATGAATGGTGGAACGAAAGCGGTAAATTCAAGCCTTTGCACAAGTTCAATCCGATTCGGATTTCTTATTTACGCGAAAAAATTTCTGAAAAATTTACGCTAAATTCCAATCTAAAAATTCTTGATATTGGCTGCGGTGGCGGACTTGTTGCTGAACCTTTTGCTCGCATGGGAGTAAGCGTTACAGCGATTGATGCTTCCGAGAAAAATATTGCGGTGGCTAAAATTCACGCCGAAAAATCGGAATTAAAAATTGATTATCGCGCCATGGCTGCAGAAGAATTGGTAGAAAAAAATGAAAAGTTTGATGTGGTCTTCGCCCTTGAAATTATTGAGCATGTGGCCGATGTCGAAAAATTTATTTCGGCTTGTTCCGCTTTAGTAAAACCAAATGGTTTGCTTTTTATTGCGACAATCAATCGCACAGTAAAATCTTTGGCTTTGGCAAAAATTGCCGCAGAATATGTTCTGCGTTGGCTTCCAGCTGGAACGCACGATTGGAAAAAATTTTTAAAGCCACATGAAATTAATTCTTACGCTAGTGACTGTAATTTAGAACTGAAAGAAATGACTGGGTTTAGCTATAATTTGCTGAATGATTCTTGGAAGAAAAATGCCGCAGATTTGAGCGTGAATTATGTGATGGTGTTTTTGAATAAGAATTAGAAACCCTACTTTTTTCATTACGTCGCCAAGCTTTTTTGCTAAATTCATCACGAGAATCGCACTTTAACTTGAACTTTTTTTACAGTTCCGTCGCAAGGATCGCCTAAAGGAGTGCGGAAATCATCAAAATATTTGAGTGTGCAAGATGTTTGTCCAATACATTTATTTTGAACTTGCGCTGTAACTCTTACATCATTGCAAGATCCAACAGTGGCACAAGTTCCCAAAGTATATCCGGTGCCAAAATCAGCATAAACAACTGATGTAATAGTTTTACCACTCGGTGCTGTTATAGTAGCTACTTGATTGGACGAATTATCCATTTGATAACATGGAGAATCGACAGCCGTCAATTGACATGCGGTAGTTATGTTGAGCGTACCAGTATTGCTGCAGGTATATTGCATAGTGCCAGTATAACCCGAAGCATCACACGTTGTAGAAGTTGTTCCCGATTGCACATAAGTCAAGGTGGTACCGCTACTGGTTGGAACAGAGCAGGTTTTTTGACAACTTCCACTTATTAGTTCATAGCCGTTTGCAGTGTCGCAACTACCACAACTACTTCCAGCATATCCAGTTGCGCAAGAACATGATGAAGAGCCAGTAAAGCTAAACGAGCTGCCAGTACAGCTATAAGGCAAAGAGCCAGTAAAGTGATTTGATGTATCGCAAGTCAAAGATCCAGAGCCGTCAGAAACTGATGCGTCGGTAATTCCAGCTGTAGTTGGAACTGTACAAGTTGCTTTGCATCCAGCAGCGCTGACTGTTCCACCAACACAACTTCCACCTGAAGCAGAAGAAGTTCCAGAAGGTCTTAAAATTTTACTGTTCCATTTTTTGCCCAAATAATCTTCAACTGATTGACGCTCTTCGTCTTTCAAGGCGCGGGCAAATATTGCAATCTCGCCAATTTGACCCTGATAAGAACTTCCGATTTTTAATGTAGTCATCCCAAATAAATGATTGGTATCGCTTGATGAAGCGGCCAACAAACCATTTACGTAAATCTTTTTTCCTAAAATTGAATCGTGGACGAAACTGAGAATCCTTGGAATTTCTCCAACTACTGCATAACCACTTACTGATGCAGCATAAGAATTATCTAAAGATTGAGAATGCTTGATTCTGCCATCAGAACTATAACCCAGAACTAAGTTTTTATTAGTTGTGGAATCACTTGCCGAGGTGGAATCGCCAATAAAATAGTTTTCACTCTTGTTGCTCGATCTTTGCTCTAAAATAAAAATTGTGTAGTTGGTATTATTTAGAACACTGCCATCAACTGTAAAATAAGAGTCAGTTCCATTGAACTTCACAGCTTGGATGTGGTTAATGCTATTGGAATAAGTTGGAGAATATGCGCCGTTGGCTTGAACTGCATCATTCTTATTAAAATTTTCGCGGATATCATACCAAGTGCTCAAGGAAGAAGTATCGCTGCTTTCACCATTTTTAAAACTTTTATCCAAACTACTTTCTAACCATAAAACTGAGTCAGGAATTCCGTTTACTGGCGATGATAAAGTTAGCGTCTGAGCCATGGCAAGTCTAGACTTCTTAATCAAGGCATTAGAAGCAAAAACACCAGCAATAATAATGCCGATAATCAAAATTACGATCGACAGCTCGATAAAGGAAAACGCATTTTTACGACTCCGGAAATGCTCAGATAAAAGCTTATAACGTTGCATCATTTTTTCTTGCTAGAAGATTAGAATTTTTGTTTGCGTAAAATAAAAACCGCAGAACCTTTATTGAATTCCATCACTTGGGAAGAGTGATCGAAAATTAGTAATTATAGACATAACTCAACATCACGCCAAACAAAGCTGCGGAATTATTGCTTTCTTTGACATTGGCGCGAGTGACATCGACTGAAAAATTATTCATGAATTTATAGCCCAAGGAAAGTTGGGTTTGATGATCTTTAATATTGCCGACTTTTTGATTCTGGCTTATATGACGATAAATCTGAGAAACACTTGCTGTCCAACCGCTATATTTTCCAATTAAAGCTAAGGTCGCATAATCTGCATTTCTGCCACGTTCACCAGTAAAATTATTGATTCTAGAAACTTCAAAAAATGGAATCACTGAAGTGTTGGAACCTATTTTATATAAATATTCCGAACCCACAACATAACCAGTTTCTCTGGCTCTTTGGGTTGTAGAATCACCCTGATTCACACCCAAACTTCTATAACCCAGATTATAAAACCAATTTTCGTAGCCGAAAAATTTATCGCCTTGAAAACTTAATGTGTAAGAAGAAAGAGTTCCGGTATTTCCCGCCAAGCCATCATTTTTGCTTTCTTTTTCGCGACCATTAATTGAGCCACTTAAACCAGTCGTATCGTTGAAGAAAGTATTGATCGATAATTCACCGCCTTCCAGAAGCGCAGTTACACCGCCGCCGAGCTTTTCTCTGAGCTCATAATCTTTGGTAATATCTTGGCTGAACACGCCGATTCTTTTATTATTTTTATAAGCCGTTCCAAAACTTGGGTTAAATTTACCGACGAAGAATTTCATATCTTCATCTTCATATTGCGCTTTCAACTCTTCAATTAAAAGGCCGGTATCGGCTGGACTAAAACCACGATCGTTGGATAAATACGTTCTGGTTCTTTCCGGATTTACCTGATTTCTTGTGGTGTAATCATTGGCTGGATTAATTTTCCACAAGGTTTTTGCTGACCAATTTTTATTTACGTTCAACGAAAAACCCGACTCAATATTGATGAAAGCATTATTGGGAGAAACGCCGCTTTCATTGGTTGAAAGCACACGATCTGATTTGAATTGGAACAAAGTTTGTCCAGAAATATTTGGATATTGCTGGCTTCCTGCCGCAAAAGAATCGAGAGAAAAAACAGCAAAAATTGAAGAGAAAAATATAAAATATTTTTTCATTTTGGATAAATTGAGGTTTTTGGAATTTTGTGAGAATTTGAATACAAGCTCTAGTCTCTTGTCAATATTACTGTAACCGATGTTCCAACATTTATTTCGCTCTCAATTAGAAGAGAGCCGCCGTGTAATTCAATAAAATATTTCGTTAAATATAAGCCAATTCCAGTGCCCGCAACCGCCAAGGTATTTTTAGCGCGGAAAAATTTTTGTCCAACATGAGATAAATCTTCTTTGGGAATTCCAATACCTTGATCGACCACGCGAATCAGAATTTTTTTCTCGCCCACTTTTGATAAAATTTTTACTGTCGAATCATTTTTAGAATATTTGATCGCGTTAGAAATAATATTGGTGATTGAGTGATCGAGTAATTTTTGATCGCCGTTAAATTCTGTCGGCAAATCGTCAATTTTGGTTAATACGGTAATATTTTTTTGCACCGCCAAATTGGAATTTTTTTCGATGATGTCGAGAACAAAGGCTTTTAGGTTAAAAGATTGTTTTTCAACTTTGATATTACTTTGTCCATTTTCCATTTTTGCCAAATTCAACGTCGAATGAATCAAGCCATTCATGCGCTGAATACCACTTTTGATTCGATCCAAAGACTTATCGACGGACTCTTCTTTAACATTCAGCGCCTTTAATTTTCGCGATAATAATTCCCGCGTACTGTCGATAATTTGCAGCGGAGTTTTAAATTCGTGCGACACCAAAGCCACAAATTCGCTTTGCATTTTGCGCATGTTTTTTTCTTCCTTGAGCGCTTCTTTTAACTGTTTGGTTTTTTCTAATAATTCGTGATTCGAAACCATCACACGTTCCACCGAATAAGAGCGATCAATCGCGATTGAAAACTGATCGGAAACAGTTTCCAACAAATCGATTTCATCAACCAACCAACTTCTTTTTTCTGATTGGTGAATATAAATTCCACCATTCACCACATCGTTGAAAGACGTGGTAATACTGATTTGCGCGGTGATGGAATATTTTTTACAAATTTCCTGAATCGATAAAAAATTATTGTCGTTCATCACATCGTCAACAATTATCAGCGAACTTCTTTTGTTTTTATTGCCGACTTTTTTGTAAAAATAATTTTGGAAATTTATATAGCTGGCGAGCATTTTCATATTCTCTGGATCCGAACTATTTTTAAACATCGCTTCGCAATCAGAATTGTGATATTCAACAATAAAATTGGCGTTGCCTTTGCGATAATCATGCAGCAAACATCTATCAACTTTCAGATGCTGACAAAGCATTTTAGAAATTTCGTAAGCGATATCGCGAATCGATAAATCAGAGACAATTAAATATCCAACTTCGCGCAATAATCTTTCATTGCGCAGCGCGCGTTCCAAATTTTTTAAGAGCACAACATTTGAATTTGCCTGATTCGCTTTATGTTCTTGCACCGCAACTAAATCGAATTCTTCAAAAGTAAAAATCGCGTAAGATTCTAAATCAGAATTTTTATCGGAGATTTTTTGGATCGCGTCTTTTTCTAAATCTTTAAAAGGCGAAAAGGTGATTTTGAATTTGATTTTTTTGGCATCTTTTTGGTGATCGGACAAGCTGACAATTACTGAAGATTGGTGAAAATCTTTCACCGCTTTGATTAAACGAATATATTCAATTTGATCTTCAGAAGAATAATCAAAATCAAGATCGTTAAATAAAAAATCGTAACTTTTTCCAACTAAATTTGCCTCGCTGATGCCGAAAATTTTGTAGAATTTTTCGTTGGCGCAAATGATAGAAAAATAATTGGGATTATTGTCTTTCGCCTTACAAAGAATTGTTGCGTCAGGATTTTCTTTGATTTTGTTTTTTAATTTCTCGCTCAAAATTTCAACCACCGAATCGGCTGGAATTTCATTTTCACCAATATTTTCGAGATTATCTGAAGGAACAATTTGATCTGACATGTAAGCTTGCTGGAAGTAGTTTCTTGAAGAATTATCCTTTTTTACACAACTAAATATGATGTCATCCCGAATTTCCTACCACCGTCATTGCGAGCGTAGCGCGGCAAACCAGTGTAGTGTCTCTTGGATTTACTGGTTTGCCGCGCTACGCTCGCAATGACGGTGGTATGACGACAGCGCAGTTGTAGGAATAACCTAGTTTTCCATGGATTATTACAATCCGAAATTAATCAACATTTTTATGCGAATAAAAAAACTTTTAGATTTTTTGTTCACATAAATTCATGCGATTAATGCCCTCTACCCAACACTTTCATTAAAGTTATAGCCGCTTTAGCCATACAAGAAGATTTTGGCACCGAGTTAATCAAATTAGGATCGGGCGAAACTCTTGGAGCGGCACTTTTACTTTTCTGTAGGATTTCTGGAATCAGAATTTCTGACTTTGGAGTTAGAAATTCTGACTTTTTAATCTCTTCAGCTTTTGATGGTTTTTTTGTATATGATTTAACTTCTTTATCACCAATTACTGAAGTTTTTGACAGAGAAGGTAATATGGGTTTGTATGCCTTATCTAAACATTGCCGATCTTCTTGCTCTATTGCCGCATTCTTGCCTTCTAATGATTCTATAATTTTGAACAGCTCTTCGAAATCTTCTTGATAGATTCCACAAGCACTGCCGTCTGGCCTTATTTTAACAACTTCTAGATTTGTTTTTTCTAAAGAGCTAACTAAAAAACCTTCATCAGAAACCATTCCAAGCTTATTTACTAATTTCAAAGTAAATCC
>CAYSUM010000026.1:3766-10458 GCA_964434225.1 uncultured Rhizobium sp. | reverse complement strand
AAAAACCTTCATCAGAAACCATTCCAAGCTTATTTACTAATTTCAAAGTAAATCCTTTTTCTGGATCATACTCAGAAACTTTATAGCGTCTTTGGTCTTTGGTGCCTTCATCCAGACTAAATTCCGTTGCGCCAATAATTTTTATTTGCGCAAGATTGCTGAGAAGTTTGGCGGCTGTATTTTCATAAGTTTTTCCCAACGATAATTTTTCCAAAATCTCCGCAACAGCTTTCACAGACGGCAGGTAACCTTTTTTTGCAGTTTCTTCATAAATTTTAATATCACCAACTCCTGAACCAGTCGCACGACAACAAGCTAAATTATGTTGAGCTGGAATATAACCTTTATTCGCCGCAACTTCATAAAACTTTGCAGCCTCTTCGTACTTATTATCACTTTTAATTAAATCCATCTCATAAAACATACCGGCTAAATTCTGTAAATGCGGACGCGGACTTTTTTTGCAATATTCCAGATTTGCCACCGCAAAATTTTTCAGAACTTCCTTAACTGCAGAATTATCTATTTCTCGATGAATATTCCCAAAAAGATGGCTTGCAACTGGATTACCACCATTCTCTACAACATGATAAATACCTCCGATATTTAAACCTAAAAAATCTTTGGCGAACCTTTTTGCCTGTTCATGTGGAATATTTATCCCCTCCAATGACTTGGTAAGATTTTGCCAAACCTCATCTGAAATTCCAGAAGATGCGATTTTGTATTGTTCATTATTGGCAGTGATCATAGCTTCGTAAGCTCTAGCAAATATTGGATTTTCATCCAAACCACGATTTTCAAAAATATCCACTCCATCTTTTCTAACATAGAAATTTCCTTGGCCGTCAATTTTGAAACCATTTTTTTCTTCGCCGTTAATGGTGATAAGATAACCCGCGGTTCCATCTGAATCTTTAAATTTCGAAACTCGATAAATGTCTTTTGCGTTTGGCAAATAGCTTGTGGAGCTTTTAACCATGACTCTAGTATCTTCACTACCTTGCGATTGAGCGCAGACATCGAATATCTCGGCAATCTTACGCAATTGTCTCGCCCGCTCTGGGCTTCGAGATATATCAGAATTAGATACTTTTCCCTGTTCGTGTAAATCAGCAAGAGCGAGAATTGAGCTTCTAGAACCAGCTTTAGAGCCAAATTTATATTGCTCTGCGGCTTTTTTATAATCTGGAGGGGAATCTGAAGAGGAATAAGTTGTATAATCAGTATGATGTCCTTCAAAAATCTTACCAATCTTCGTATAGCAGTTTGGGTTGCTCGGAGCTAATTTGTTCAATAATTGCATTACTTCTGCATGATCTGTCAATTCATCTTCCAACATTAATTCAGCATTACGTCCTATCTTTGCTGGATATTTTTCTAAACGAAATTTATCAATACCAGCAATTTCAGATCGTGAATTAAGCGTCCCTTTTAAACCATAAAGCGACATGGTCAATTCCTTATCCTTCTTACACCCAATCCCATCCTCATAACAATTCGCAAGAGAAGCGATGGCTGGCTGAAATCCTTTTCTTGCAGCTTCTTCAAAAAGTTCAAAGGCCTTTTTGTGATTTTGTTCAATTCCAAAACCACCATTAATATACATAACAGCAAGATGATATTTAGCTTCTGGAAAGTCTTTTTCACCAGCTTCTTCAAAGCATTTACGAGCAGCCTCGTAATCTTTATCAACACCAATTCCGTGAAAATAAATTTGCCCCGCTAAATCCTGAAACTGCGCCGATTTACTTTCACTTAGCGCCAAAACATTCTTGCGAGAAAATTTTTCTACAACTTTTCTTTCCTCTAAACTTAAAGATTCAAACAACTCTTGCTTTGTTTGATATATCTCATTGTCACTGCGATTGGTGAAGAAAATTTTAGAGATTTTTTCAGCTTCTGTTTTTATTTTATCATTTGAAATAGTGGGATTTTGAATTCCTTTGGCTAGCTCTTTTTTCTTTAAATCTTTTTCAACGGAATCTTTAAGAGAACCAGTCAATTCTGATATAACTTCAGCCCTGCCTTCCAATATAATATTTTCTGACGCTTTGTCATCTTTGTTAAGTTTGATCCGATCTATAATTTCCGAGAAATCAGAATATTCTCCAACTTCCTGACCATCAACAATTCTTATCGCAGAGCCATCATGCTTAACCCGCGCAACTTCTTGATTCTTGACATTTGTTACAACAAAACCTTTTTGTGGGTTATATTCCAAAACTCTATATTCCCTTCCCAAAACCCAACCTTCCCAAGTCTGATCCTTAAGATTGGCGCGACTGTTTGCCCATTGCATAGTTTCAAGGTTTTCTACTTTTTTGTCATCTTTCTCAACTCCAATCCCAGACCTTAAACAGCGGATTACATTTTTTAAACCAGCTTGGTCACCTTGTTTCGCCGCAGCTTTATATAATTTGAAAGCTTCTTTTCGCGCTTCTTCTTTGTCGACGAAGGTATGATTGTCGATATTGGTTGCTGCTGCTCCAGTTATGACACCTTTGCTAGCATCTGCTTCTTCTAATAAACGCCCCAGATTATTTTGAGCGTGAACATTTCCTGCATTTGCGCTTTTTCTGTAAAGATCGAGAAATTTAACTGCAGATTTTTTTGCCACTTTTTTTTCAATAAAAAAAGCCCCTACATTATCTCTAAAAGATTCTGATTTGAATCTTTCTGCAACATTACTAGACGAAAACTGTGCTAACGCAAATTTTGCTAATTTTTCTCCAATTGGAGAACCTACTTTCATGTGTTGAAGAAACTCCCCATCCGACAACCCAAGAAAATCATGAACAATCTGGCGCGCTTCTTCTTTCGCAATACGATCTTCTTTACCAACAAACTTGGCTATTTCATCAATCAAACTTTTGATTATAATGTCATCTTTTTCCTTTAAGTGCGCAGAATTAATATCGCTAACAGCTTGATTAATTTCAGATGCGTTAAGCTCTTCTGCTATAAAACGAGGCTCAGGCTTTTTTATAGAAAACCCAGAATCTCTATCCACAACATATTTCACTTTTTTTAGAACAAACTTTTCTGACCCAGCACCTTTATTCTCATTTTCATCAACAATACAATATTCCAAACCGTTGACTGAATATGTATATCTCCCTGCTTTTTCAACTTGTTTTATATCATAAGGTGGTTTTTCTTTTTTAAGACCAGAAAGATCAACTTTTTCTTTTAATTTATTAAGAATTTCTAGTTCAAGTGTTTGAGTTAGAAACTCTTTGTCTTGCTTCAATGACGCTCTTAAATTATCGCTAATTTCAGAATCTTTCTTATTTATTCTTTTTAAATGAACATCATGTTGACCTTTCAATAGACCAAGAATTCTTTTTGCCTCGGCAAATTTGGTGGAATCTGTGCATATATCATAGCTTTGTTTTGCTGAATCAAAAACTTGAAGTTCATTCGAAGCTTTGTTTATTAAAAACAAATCTTCTGCCTTTTCACCTTGAGTTGGATCGTTTGTTATTTTGGCGATAATAAAAGAATCGTTATGGGATGTGATTTCATAATTCTCTTCTTCGCCGCTAATATTAGCATATGTCTTGAAAGAAACTCGAACATTTTCAGTATCGCCAGTAGTACCTTGATCAAAGTTTTTTAACTTAAGATCAGAAATCGCTTCATATTCATTAGCATTACTAAAGTTCACCGGACGACTTTTCTCAACGGCCGCAATTTTATCAATCAAATTTGCAAAAAACCCATCTTCAGAAAAGCTGTTAGAAATTTCAGCTCTTGAATTGCCAATTAAGCTGGCATTCATGTCAAGAAAGTTTGGCTTTAGTTTGGTTACGGTTGGATCAAATTCATTTAAAGTTGCATCTTTTCTTGCGAAAGAAATTTCATAATGCGATTTCGACTCATCTCTTTTTCCATCAAAATCAATCGCATATAAAACAAAACTATTTTTCACTCCTTGATCTTGAGCAATTTTACCATCGTGATTTCGCACGAAGAAACAACGATAACTTTGATTATTCAAACAAACTTCCGTCTTATTTGCAGCGGCTTTTTCAAGCAATTCTCTGCCGCTTGATTCAAGTAATTTTTCTGGAGATCTGATTAAGCCTTTGTTTTGAAATGTGGCTCTGTCTACTATGGTTTTTTTATTTCTTGTTTCAGCTTCTGCTTTCTCTTGAGCTGCTTTTGCAACGATTGCATCAATAACTCTGTCTGCATTTAACACAGTCAAACTTGAACCATTAGTGGAATTAGCAATTTTAGTCGCTGACACACTGGTATCGAACTCAACTTTAAATTCAAACTTCCGATTTTCATCAGCAACATCAGTAATCACAAAACCCTTATTCTTTTCGAACCCCACTTTATATTTGTAACCATCGCCACCATCAACTTCAGCACCAATTTGCATCAATCTCAGCAAACTCTCCAGTTTGTCAGCAAAATCAGCATTGATTACGACTATAGTCTGATTTCCATCTTTAAGAATATTTACCAAACTCTTAATAGCCCTACTATTTCCAAGCATTGCTGCTGCTTGATAAAATCTGAACGCTTCTCCTATTCTATCATTTTCATTTTTTAATTCTTTATCCGTATCACCAATTCCCTTCTCATAGCAAAACGCCAGCCGCTCCATAGACGCAGCATGACCCAAATCCGCACCTTTCTTAAAATATTCAACTGCTTTTTTTGCATCTATAAATTTAGAAGGAGCGTATTCCAGATAATATCTTCCAGCTTCATACATACCCTCAGCCAGACCAAGATTTGCTGATGTTTCGTAATGACCAATTTTCGTACCAAACGACGACTTATCCTTATCATAAGTTCGCGCCAACATAAAATATCCCTTCGGATATCCTTGATCTGCAGCTTCTTTATATAATTTTTTGGCTTCTGCAGAATCAGCCTTCACACCATATCCTGTTTGATAAAAAAAACCCAATTTATTTTTGGCGATTGGATTTCCTGCTTCAGCTAGTTTTTTAGCAATTTCAAAAGCTTTGTATTGATTCGATCTATTGCCTTCAATATTCGGCTCTTCGTCTAAACAATAAAAATCGCAAGCTAAGAGTTTTAGATGATCATCATCAGATGCAGCAAAACTTTCACGATACTCCTTGGCAAACTTATCCAATATCGCCTGAACTTCTTTTCCAACTTCCTGATACTGACCGTAAAAATGAAATTTACCTTCTTTGTCCACAAAACTTTCTGACATTCTAAGGAAGTTGTCGACGATTTTTTTGGCTTCTGTTTTTTGAGGATCTATTCTGGTTGGATTTATTTGAGCATATATTTCATCGGTAAGTTGTTGTACTAAATCGGTAAGTTGTTCTACTAAATTGATATCATTTTTAACCTCTACTTTTTCCAGCTCAACTTCTTCGTCAAATTCCCCACGAACAACCCCAACAACCCCATCCAATTCCTTATGATCTTTAGGATCAAAAGGAACCGCCTTATACTGGCTATAGCCAAGCGTAGTGAAGGCTAAATCTTTTTTTGTAATTTTTTCTACCCTCGGCAATCCTTTTTCGAAAGTGACGCGATATCCAAATTTACCTTCCTCAGCTTGGTTAATTAAGTTATATCCGCTGCCGTCTTTTGAGCATTTGTAATTAATACCTTCAAACGAAAAAACTTTGGCTGTATCTTTTGCAACTTCTGCAACTGCAAATCTCAACACGCTTTCATCCAACCCTTTTGGAATTACAAGGGCTTCTGTGCTGGCTCTTTGTTCCTCGATTTCTTTTATGCGCTCTTCAAGACCTTCAGATTCAAAACCACTATCGGCTGTAATGGTTACTTTGACAGGAGCACCATTCGCATTCTTAACATCAACTTCAAATCCAGAATTTAAAACATAATTCACTCCAAGAATCTGATTGTCTCTCGCCCATTTTAAAGCATCAAGAATCTCTCCGCGTCTTGCGAATTCTTTTTGTTCCTTTTCCGTTGTATTAGAATCAGTAGTATTTGTAGAAACAAACCCAACAAGGTTTTTATAACAACGAATCACATTATCCAGCGCCGCCGAACTTCCAGCATTTGCTGCAAGTTTATAATGTGCCAAAGCTTCTTCTGTATTTAGAACAGAGGGATTAACATGAATCCCCAACTCACAAAAAACCCCAGCAAGATTTATTAAATCTTGATTTGTTGATTTTCCAAAATCCGCATAATGAGTTTGTGCAAATGTTTTTAAAACATTCCTAACCTCATCAGGACCAAAATTCTCAACATAAGCTTTGATTGATCCTATCGACCCACGATGATACGCATGAGAAAAACCCAAAAACTGATTGGCAATAAGAATTGCTTCTGCTTCGCTTTTACTTGGGGATTGCTTTTGTATATCAGTTATTAATCGGCTTTTGATTTCCTGCGTTAATTCATCAGCAATACCTCTTTCTCTCTGAGCTTGCTTCAGCTCATCGACTTTAGCTTGAATCTCATCGGCGGTTAATTTTCTGGAACTGCCAGAACTGCTAAATAGCTTTGAAGAGTCATATTCATGCAAAACCCGACGCCCCAAAACGATTCCAGAGTAATATTTTTTATCACTATTTGTAACAGAACTATAAAGAGTATAAAGACTTTCGCCTTTTGATAACGAAGACTCTTGCACACCTTCATCTTGCTTGATGAGCTGTATAAATTCTGCAGTCAAATCTTCAGCAGTTTTTTCTTCTAGACCAGTTTTT
>CAYSUM010000026.1:0-3666 GCA_964434225.1 uncultured Rhizobium sp. | reverse complement strand
TTTTTCAATTCCAGCCAACTCAGATAAAACTTCAATGGAAGTTACAATGCTAGCTGAATTGTCCTCACGCACAATTAAAGTTTCGTTTCCAGAATTTTCATCTGCAGCTAGATAATATTGTTTATTGTCAAAATTATATAATGTTCGCCATATAGGTTTGAAATACTCAACACTTACAAGTTCTTTTGACTTCGTCACCTTATCACCACCATCAAGAATATCTGCTTCTAAAAGCTGTATAAATTCTTGTCTTAATTCCGCTGCATTTTTTCCTTGCTCTATAACTTCTGCAATTAAGAAGTGATTACCAAGATATTCTTTTGGATTTTCAATACGTTTAACGGCACTTACTACAGAACCATTTTCACGTTTATAACTGTAGAGAGAGCCCTTGTGTTTAATAATAACATCCTGATTAGCACCATTACCAATCAACACTTCAGTATCTTCGTCTATATTTTTAATGTCGTTTATATTTTTAATGACTGTATTTCTACTCATACTCTAACTAAATTTTGATTAGATAAATTTTACTATAACCACAAATAAACACTGACTTCATCAATATTCGCAACTGATTTTTTAATTTATTTACCTTCTTTGAAAAAGGATTTATATACTTAACCAGCCATGTCTACCCACCGTCACTCGTGAGGGGATATAATAATATGTAAATTTCCAACATCGTCATTACGAAGGAAGTGAGTAATTTTTACTTCGACTTTTTCTTCGAAAATCTTCCGCGTCTTTTTCCGCCACCCGCAGCGCGTTTTTCGGCGGCGGAGGTCATGATGTCGATGGCGCGGTTGAGGCCAAGTTCTAAAATATTATCTTCTTTGACTGACGAAAAAACTTTGTCGTGCAGCAAATACGGTCCAAACGGGCCAATATTGGCGACAATTTTTAGGCCGGTTTCGGGGTGAATTCCAATTTCGCGCGGCAGCGAAAGAAGATCAGCGGCGGCTTTTAAATCGATCGTGTTTGGATCTAAATTTTTTGGAATCGAAATTCTTTTTGGTTTTTTCTCTTTAACTTTTTTGGCTTTTGCTGGTTTTTTTGGAGCTTTTTCTTTCGCGCTTTTTTTAGATTTTTTCGCTGGTTTTTCTTCCGCTTTTTCCTCTTTCACTTCCGCAACAATTTCGCTTCCGATCAATTCTAAGTAAGGGCCGTACGGACCAATTTTAACCATAACTTCAAATCCAGTTTTGGGATCTTTGCCCAAACTTCTTGGCTCGAATGGCGGTTTTTTGCCGTCTTCGCCGTCATCGCCGTCTTTTTCAAACAGCTGCATCGTGTGCTTGCATTCTGGATAGTTCGAACATCCAACAAAAGCACCAAATTTTCCAAGGCGTAATCCAAGTTTGCCGGTGCTGCAAGTTGGGCAAGTGTCTTTCAAATGTCCATGCTCGTCGCGGCCAAAAATATGGTCGCCGACTTTTTGATTTAAGATTTCCAAAACTTCTGAAAATGGCTTTTCGCTAACTTGCGAAATGTTGCCGTTAAAATCTTTCCAGAATTTTTTGAGGAAAGTTTTCCAATTCATTTTGCCGTTGGAAATGATGTCGAGCTCGTCTTCCAAACCCGCTGTGTAATCAAATTCAACGTATTTGGCGAAAAATTCTTTTAAGAAAGTTGTAACGATGCGTCCGCGCTCTTCGGGGAAAAATCTTTTTTTGTCGAGCTTGACATAACCACGATCTTGCAGAACCGAAATAATCGCCGCGTAAGTTGACGGGCGGCCAATTCCCAACTCTTCCATTTTTTTGACTAAACTAGCTTCCGAATATCTTGGCGGCGGTTCGGTGAAATGTTGTTGTGGCTTCACTTCCAAAAGTCCGAGATTTTCTTTTTCGGATAATTCGGGAAGATTTTGTTTGGTGTCATCTTCGTCAGTTTCGTTATCGTCGCGATCTTCGCGATAAACTTTGTAAAAACCTTCAAATCTTACAGTTGAGCCAGTTGCGCGCGCTTTGGCGTAAGCTGGAATTGTGACGATTTCGGCCACAACTTGATCGAAAATTACATCAGACATTTGTGACGCCAGCATTCTTTTCCAAACCAAATCGTAAAGCGCGAATTGTGCGTCGTCTAAATATCGACGAACTTTATCGGGAGAAAGCGAGAAATCTGTCGGGCGAATCGCTTCGTGCGCTTCTTGAGCATTTTTTACTTTGCTTTTAAAAACATTCGGCGCGGCGGGCAAATAATCTTTTCCATAAAGTGAATTAATTTTTTCGCGAACTGCGGTGATTGCTTCTGGAGTTGTATCAACTGAATCGGTTCTCATGTAAGTAATCAAACCCTGCGCTGCGCCGTCAATTTCAACACCTTCGTAAAGTTTTTGCGCCACCATCATGGTTCTGCTGGCGCCAAAGCCAAGTTTGCGCGCGGCTTCTTGTTGCAGCGATGAAGTTGTAAATGGCGGATTGGAACGACGTTTAGCTTGTTTTTTGGTGACAGATAAAACTTGGTAATTTTTTTCGGCTAAAAGTTTTTTTATGTCGCCCGCTTGTTTTTGCGTAACGATAGAAAATCTTTCTAACTTCTTGCCCTGAAGCTCGGTAACGCTTGCTTGAAATTCAGCATTTTTAGAATTTTTAAGATCAAGTTTGATGTCCCAATATTCTTCACTTTTGAACGCGTCAATTTCATCTTCGCGATCGCAAATTAGGCGTAAAGCTACAGACTGAACGCGTCCCGCTGATCGACTTCCGGGAAGTTTACGCCACAAAACTGGCGAAAGTGTAAATCCCACTAAATAATCGAGCGCACGTCTGGCTTGTTGCGCGTTGACTAAATCCATGTCAATTTCGCGCGGCTTTTTGATTGCTTCTAAAATCGAATTTTTGGTAATGGCGTTGAAAACTACACGCTCAACTTTAACGCTGGCTTTGATGGCTTTTTTGGATTTGAGAACTTCTAAAATATGCCACGCGATTGATTCGCCTTCGCGGTCGGGATCGGGCGCAAGAATCAATTTGCTGCAATTTTTGGCTTTATCGACAATTTCCTTCACATGTTTGGAAGATTTCACCGCCACTTGATAATGCATAGCAAAATCGTTGTCGGGCTCAACTGATCCGTCTTTACTTGGCAAGTCGCGGATATGGCCAAATGACGCTAAAACTTCGTAATCTTTTCCCAAATATTTGCCAATAGTTTTGGCTTTGGCGGGAGATTCCACGATCAAAAGATTTTTCATCTGCTATTCTTTAAATATTAAAAACACCTGCCGCAAAACCACTTTTTTAAACTTTAAATGACCAAACAAAAGTCATAAAAATTTGAAAATGTAAGCAGGATGATTGTTTACATTGCTTCGCGATTAAACATTTCTGCGAACGATGCGACCTTTTGTTAAGTCGTAAGTGGTCATTTCAATTTCAACTTTGTCGCCCTTAAGGACGCGAATTTTATTTTTACGAATCTTTCCCGAAGCATGAGCCACAATAACGTGGCCGTTTTCTAATTCGACGCGAAAAATGGTATTTGGCAAAACTTCAACAACAATTCCATTCATCGTCAATAAATCTTCTTTAGGCATTTTATTTTTATTTAATTTTTTAAAAAAACAGGCAGAGAAGCCGCGGAACCTATTTTGGCAAAAAGTAAAATTCAAGCTGCGTGAATTTTGGTGTTAGATTTGGGTATTTGGGTTAGCTATCC
>CAYSUM010000025.1:9628-21348 GCA_964434225.1 uncultured Rhizobium sp. | reverse complement strand
AATTTTTAATACACATTATGGACCTCATCGAACCTTACGCTTTTCTGTTTTTTGACAGCTTCTTTTCCGCGCTAATTTTGCCGCCGCGCAGTGAAATGGTTGTGAAGGCGATGGTGGCTTTGGGGGGGTATAATTTTTATCTGATTTTTATTTTAGCTTTAAGCGCCAGCATTTTGGGATCGCTTACAAATTGGTGGATCGGCAAATATTTTACATTTTTGCGCGCCACAAATTTCTTTGGCAGAAAGCAAAAAGAAATCGCTGAGGCTGAACAAAAATGGCGTAAATTTTTAGTGTGGATTTTACTGATTTCTTGGCTGGACGTAATCGCCGCGCCGTTTTCGGTGATGGCGGGATTTTTTAAAACTAGCTTGAGAAAGTTTTTATCGCTGATTTTGGCGGGAAAATTTTTCTATTATTATTTGCTGATTTTTTGTGATTTGGATCTCAAAACTTTTCTTAGCTAACGCTTACTCCCCACTTGCGGCTGAGATATTTCTCGACGGTTTTTCTTTCTTCGTTTTTTAAATTACGATCGAAAATAATTACTTCGCCAATATAGCCGTCAATTCCAGTGGCGGCTGAGGTTGATCCTAAATAGTTTGAAGTTCTGGCGCTGGTTCTGGCACTGCTTGAATCGGAAGCGCTTTGGGTGCCGTCGATAAAAATTTTTCTTCCCGAAGCATTGCTGTAAAGGAAATCATAAATATGCAAACTCGCAACTTGTGCCGAGGTGCTTAGAGCTGAAGCATTCCAATTATTTTTTACTGAAGATGTGGTATACTGAAATGAGTTAAGATTGCTTGAGCTGACAGTGCCCGAAGCCAAGATATCGCATGTTGAGCTGCAGCTGCCAAATTTTGCGACGATGAAGATTGTATAATTTTTATTGCCGTCGGGAACTGTGCCGTCGGCAATGTTGAAATAATTTGTGCCGCCGCTGAATCGTAACATCGGCAGACCATTCATCACGTTGGTTTTATAGATTGGTTTATAGCTGGAATTCGATTGCGTCATGTTGATTGCAACCAAAGATTTGGAATTGATGTCATTCCAAGAGCTTACTGCGGCGCCGTTTACGGCTTCTGTTTCGCTAAAACTTCTTTGTGAAGTTGTTTCCCACCAAGCGATAAGATTTTCAATTTCGGTTACGGGCGATTGTGCAGTCTGCATTTGCGCCGCGCTTAATTTCGCTTTAGTTGCGATGGAGCGACCCTGCATAATTCCCGCTACCAAAACTCCGACAATCAAAATTACGATTGATAATTCAACCAATGAAAAAGCGGAATTTGGGGCGGAATTTTTTTTCATTTATTTGCGAAGTCTTTTAAATCCTGATTCCAGATCTTCTTTCAGATCTTCGATATCTTCCAAACCAATATTAATTCTTAAACAAGTTTTGCCACTGTAAGGCCATTTGGTAACGGTTCTTACGCTTTCGGCGTCGAATGGCAGAATCAAAGATTCGTAGCCACCCCAAGAATAGCCCATACCGAAATAATGCAATTTATCGACCATTCTGGCGATAGCTTCGTTAGAATATTTACGATCTAAAATGATGGAAAATAATCCTGCTGCGCCAGTAAAATCGCGCTTCCACAAAGCATGATTGTCGTCAGATTCTAAAGCGGGATATAACACTTTTTCAACTTCGGGTCTTTTTTCTAGCCATTTAGCAACCTCTAGAGCGCTTTTGAAACAATGATCCATTCTTAATTTAGCTGTACGCATGCCTCTTTGCACCATGTAAGAAGAAAAAGGCGCTGCTGTTACGGCCATATATCTAAAAGCTTCATAGATGACGCGGAAATGTTTTTCTTGCACGGTGATCGCGCCCATCATCACGTCAGAATGGCCGTTAATATATTTGGTTAAAGCGGTAACAGAAATATCAACGCCGTGATCGAATGGTTTGAAGAAAATGCCGCTGGCCCAAGAATTATCAAGGATTGTCGTCACGCCCATTTTTTTAGCGACTTTGCAAATTGCGCCAACATCTTGAATTTCAAAACTCAAAGATCCGGGGCTTTCCATGAAGATGACTTTAGTATTTTTCTTGATCAGTTTTTTGATATCTTCGCCGATTTTTGGATCGTAATAAGTGGTTTCAACGCCGAATTTTTTTAAGAATTTATTGGCAAAACCGCGAGTTGGAGAATAAACGCTATCTGGAATCAACATGTGATCGCCATGTTTTAAAAATGCGATCAAGGCGGTGTTAATTGCAGCAGCTCCGCCGGAAGTTACAAAAGTATTATATCCGCCTTCAATATCGGCGATGGCTTTTTCTAGCGCGAAGTTAGTTTGTGTGCCGTAACGGCCATATTTAAGCTCATAAGGTTCAACCAAATCGTTGTTGGAGTAACCTCTTTCGGCATAAAGTAAGTCTTTGAGTGTCGGAAAAACTATCGTGGAGCTTTGATAGATTGGGGGATTAACCATTCCACCTTGTTCTTTTGGATTGCGTCCAGCGTGGATGATGCGAGTTGCTTCGCGAATTTTTTTGTCCATTTGTTTGCCTAAAAATTATCGTTGGAAAGAAGCGGCCCCAATTTTTTGCCTGCTAAAATATGCGCATGAAAATGTGGTACAGTTTGATGCGCATTGGAACCGATATTAGAAATAAGGCGAAAGCCTGATTTATCTGCCTCTACAAGCTTAGCAATTTCTCCGACTTTTTTAAAAAAATAAGAAATATCCGCTTCCGAAGCCTTAGAAGTGAAGTCGATAAAATCAACATATTGGCCTTTTGGAATTACTAGAACGTGAGTCGGAGCGGCTTTAGAAATGTCGTGAAACGCCAAGACTTTGTCATCTTCAAAAATTTTATTAGCGGGAATTTCGCCGCGAATAATTTTAGCGAAAATATTGTCTTGGCTGTAAGTCATAATTTTACTTTTTTACTTCGTCAGCGGCAACGCGAACTTTAATCATTGCGTCTGGGCTGTTTACTTTACCGTCTCTGCCGTCGCCCTTTTTAAGTTTGTCGACAAATTCCATGCCGCTAGTAACGCGACCCCAAACTGTATATTGGCCGTCTAAAAATCTGGAATCTTTGGTTACAATAAAAAATTGGCTATTACCGCTGTTTGGATCGGAGGCGCGAGCCATAGAAACAGCGCCACGAATGTGTGGTTCGTCAGAAAATTCGGCTTTCAAATCAGGCAATTTGCTGCCGCCCATGCCAGTTCCTGTAGGGTCACCAGTTTGGGCCATGAATCCGTCGATAACGCGATGAAAAACGATTCCATCGTAAAATTTTTGACGAGCTAAAGTCTTGATTCTTTCAACATGTCTTGGCGCGACTTTTGGCAATAGTTCGATCACAATACGACCATATTTTACGTCAATATAAAGAGTGTTTTCTAAATCAGCTTTTGGTTTGGTATTTTGTGCAGAGGCTTGAGTCATAGGAGAAAAAATTAGGGTTAAGCAGGTAAGAAAAAGCGAGAGTTTTTTCATAAATTTTTTTGGAATTGGTTTACTTGAGAGGGTTAGTGATTGTGGGTTTTATGAGTGAGTTAAAATAATTTTGCAACAATCTATTTTGAATAAAATTTCCCAAAAAAAATCAGTTAATTTTTTTTAAAAGACTTAGAACCTGTTCAAGATCTTTTTTCGCCTCAGATTTCGTCCTGTTTTTGCTTATTTTCTTAACAAAATTCGTTCGAGTATATCCTGATGCTAAGTCGTAATTTTGTTAAAAAAATGCTAACAACATGTCAAAATCTGAGGCGGAAAAAAATCTTGAACAGGTTCTTAAACCAAAAAGCTTGTTTATTGCCAAGGCGCTTTATAATTTGCGCCTTGCTTAATTTTTAAAAGCTCGTTTTCAAACCCACTTGAAGGCGGTAAATTTACCCACATTTTTAATTTTACTAGGTGCTACTATGTCAATCAATAAGGTGATTTTGGTCGGGAATGTTGGACAAGATCCTGAAATCAGATCAACGCAAGATGGTCGCGAAATTGCAAATTTCTCACTCGCAACTTCCGAAAGCTGGAAAGATAAAAATTCTGGCGAAAGAAAAGAAAAAACCGAATGGCACCGTGTGGTGATCTTCTCTCCTGGATTGGTTGGAATTGTAAAAAATTACGTAAAAAAAGGTTCAAAACTTTATATTGAAGGCTCATTGCAAACCAGAAAATGGACTGATGGCAGCGGCGTTGAAAAATTCACAACTGAAATTGTTCTGCAAAATTTCAACTCAGTTCTACAAATTTTAGATGCCAGAGATCGTCAAGGTGGCTCTGATTCTTATTCTTCGGGCCCATCATCTTCTTCAAAAACTTCTCGTAGCAATGATGTTCATGTTGAAGATAGCGACGATGAAATTCCATTTTAAAATTTTTTTGATTTGAAAAAAATTGTAGTTTAAAAAGTTTTTAGCGCATCCGATGCGAGTCAGATGCGCTAATTTTTTGGGATTTATATTATTTAGATTATCCAGCCCACAAATTTTCAACACCGTCATTGCGAGTGCGGCGTGGCAAACCAGTAAGATAACCAAACTGGTTTGCCACGCTGCGATCACAATGACGGCGGGGATATGGTTAGCTAAAATATAACTCCGATTTTGCCCCCGCCTTATTTTTATTTCTCTCATGCCTACAGTATCAATCAACGGTAAGACTACATCAGTTCCTGAAGGAATTACAATTATTCAGGCTTGTGAAATTGCTGAAGTTGAAGTTCCCAGATTTTGCTATCACGAAAGATTAGCAATTGCGGGAAATTGTCGTATGTGTTTAGTTGAGGTTGAAGGAATGCCGCCAAAGCCTGTGGCGTCTTGTGCAATGCCAGTTACCGAAGGAATGAAAATCCACACTGATACGCCGATGGTAAAAAAAGCTCGCGAAGGTGTGATGGAGTTTTTGCTGGCTAATCACCCACTTGATTGCCCAATTTGCGACCAAGGCGGCGAATGCGATTTACAAGATCAAGCCTATCAATACGGCTCGGGAAAAAGTGATTATCATGAACATAAAAGAGCAGTAAAAGATAAAGATATGGGTCCATTGGTGAAAACCACTATGACGCGCTGTATCCACTGTACACGCTGCGTACGCTTTATCGAAGATGTGGCAGGAACTATTGAAATGGGTGCTGTAAATCGTGGCGAAGGAATGGAAATCACCACTTATTTAGAACAAAATTTGAAGTCAGAATTATCGGGAAATATCATCGATCTTTGTCCAGTTGGTGCTCTTACTTCTAAGCCTTATGCCTTTAAATCAAGAAGTTGGGAATTGAAAAAAACTCAAACCATCGATGTGATGGATGCGGTCGGAAGCAACATCCGTATGGATTCTCGCGGTCTGGAAGTGATGAGAATTCTGCCGCGTTTGAACGAAGAAATTAACGAAGAATGGATTTCTGACAAAACCCGTTTTTGCTATGACGGCTTGAAATATCAACGTCTCGACAAGCCTTACGTTAAAAAACATGGCAAGTTGACGGCGGTAAATTTTGCAGAAGCTTTTGAAACAATTGCAGACAAAATTAAAGGCTTAAAAGGTTCAGAAATTGCGGCTTTAAGCGGTCCGCTTTCTTCTGCGGAAGAAATTTTTGTGCTAAAAAATTTGATGACAAAGCTTGGCTCCGACAATATTGATTGTCGTTTGAATGGCGAAAAAATTAACGCCAAAGATCGCGCCTCATATCTTTGCAATACCACAATTGCTGGAATTGAAGAAGCTGACGCTTGTTTGTTGATTGGTGCTAATCCCAGAAAAGACGCGCCTCTTCTGAATGCCAGAATCAGAAAAAGATTTTTATCAAAAAAATTAAAAATCGCCGCGATTGGATGTGACGCTGATTTAACCTATGATTACGAAAATTTGGGTGATGGCGCTTCCGCTCTGACAAATATTTTGAATGGCGAATCAAAATTCAGCACGCTTTTGCAAAAAGCTGAAAAGCCAATGTTAATTTTGGGTGCAGATTTATTGACCAGAAAAGATGGCGCGGCGATCTTATATTACGCGAAAAAAATCGCCGAAAAATACGGCTTACTCAAAGAAAATTGGAATGGTTTTAACCTTCTGACAAAATCAACTGGATTGATTAACGGTTTGGAAGTTGGCTTCACGCCAAACGCCGCCAATATTGACGTAAACTCAATTTTGCAAAATTGCCAAAATGGCGAAATCAAAGCTATTTTTCTGCACGGAGTTGATGATGAAATTGACTTCTCGAAATTAGAAAATGCTTTTGTAGTTTATATCGGATCGCACGGCGATAATGGCGCCAGAAATGCTGATGTAATTTTACCAGCCGCGGCTTACAGCGAAAAAGAATCAATTTACGTAAATCTTGAAGGGCGTCCGCAACTCACATCCAAAGCGGTTATGCCTCTTGGTGAAGCCCAAGAAGATTGCCAAATTATTTTAGAATTAGCTAAAAAATTAAATCTTGATTTGGGTTATAAAAATCTCGCCGAGTTAAGAAAATCTTTGATTGCGGCCAATCCGATTTTTGCTAATTTGGATAAAATTACCAAAGCAACTTGGATTAATTCAGAGTCGGCAGCTGGCGAATTGGATGCAGAAAAATTCTTCGTCAAAGATTATAATTTTTATTTAACCAACCCAATCGCTCGAGCTTCGCGCACCTTGAACAAGTGCGGCAATTAATACTTGCAAAACAATCTTTGCCAAATAGATTGCGCCGCTCCTCGAAAACCGTTGATACGCGAGGCCGCCTAATTATCTTAAGGGTTGCTTCCAAAAATTAATTCATTTCAAAAATATGTTAAAAATCCGTCTTTCACGCGGTGGAAGAGCAAATCTTCCGTTCTATCGCATCTTAGTTACCAACAGCATTTCTCCAAGAGATTCTAAATTTCTTGAAAAAGTTGGCACCTACAACCCATTGCTTTCTGATGACAAAGAAAATCGAGTTGTCATCAACAAAGAAAGAATTGAACACTGGCTTTCAGTTGGCGCTCAACCATCAGAAAGAGTTGCTGGTTTCTTGATCGCCCTTGGTGTTAAAGGTGCTGAAAAATACAAACCTGATTTCACTCCTAAGAAAAAAGGCAGCAATTTGAAGAAAAAAGCTGCAGCAAAAGTAGCTAAAGAACAAGAAGCTGCTGCAGAAGCCGCAGCCGCTAAAGCTGCAGAAGCAGCCGCAGCTGCTGAAGTAGTTGCTGACGCAGTTGCTTAAGAGTTTTAAAAATTATTTTTTAAGGCCATGTTCCGTTTAAAAAACGGGGCGTGGCCTTTTTATTTTGTAGAGCAAAATGACTTTCAAACTTCCTGCCAAAATCCTGATTGCTACCAATAATCGTGGTAAATTTAACGAGATCGCCGATCTGTTAAAATTGATTAATATCCAAGCGATTCCGACCTTTGATTTAAATATTGCGGAGCCCGAAGAAACTGGTCTGACTTTTGCAGCAAATTCACTTTTAAAAGCTAAATATTACGCGACAAAAACCGATATTTTTTCGCTGGCCGATGATTCAGGATTATGTGTTGAAGCCATGAACGGAGCGCCAGGAATATACTCGGCGCGTTTTGCAAAAAATGCGGAAGGCAAAAATGATTTTGATTATGCCTTCAAAAAAATTGCCGCCGAAATTACAAAAAATTCGCGCGCATATTTTATTTGCAACCTAACACTTTTTGATCCGAAAACTGATTTTACGATTTCCTTTGAAGGACGCGTTGATGGAAGTTTAATCTTACCACCACGCGGAAATAAAGGTTTTGGCTATGATCCAATTTTTATTAAAGATGGGTTAGATCAAACTTTTGGCGAAATTGATCCGCAATTAAAAGATCAAATTTCGCATCGCGGCGAGGCGTTTAAAAAACTGGTGAATTGGCTAAAAAGTCGTAGCTTGTAAAAGTGGTTTTTCCCATTATCTAAAAATATTTTCCCCTAAAAAATTTCTTAAAAAAATGAGCAAAAGAGACTATTACGAAATTCTTGGCGTTGCTAAAAATGCTTCGCCTGACGAGATCAAAAAGTCATATCGCAAATTGGCGATGCAATATCATCCAGACCGCAATCCAGGAAATAAAGAAGCGGAAGCTAAATTTAAAGAAGCCACCGAAGCTTACGAAGTTTTAAAAGATGATCAGAAAAAAGCGGCTTACGATCAATATGGTCACGATGCTTTTGGTCAAGGCGGCGGAAAAGGTGGTTTCGGGCAAGGACAAGGCGGCCATGGCTTTGATGGTTTTGATTTCAACGATATTTTCAGTAATTTTTCCGATATTTTCGGCGACATGAACGGTCGTGGACAGGGTAAAAAAAGAAGTGCAGCGCAGCGCGGATCGGACATCCGTTATAATTTGGAAGTCACTTTGGAAGAAGCTTTTAGAGGTGCTACTAAAAATATTTCTTTCACAATTGCATCAGCTTGTTCGTCGTGCAACGGCTCTGGTGCTCAAGGAAGTGAAAAGCCAGCGGAATGTTTGGGATGCAAAGGTTCAGGAAAAATCAGAGCTCAGCAAGGATTTTTTATCGTGGAACGAGCTTGTGGAAGTTGTGGTGGAACTGGTCAGGTGATTAAAAATCCGTGCAAAGTTTGTCGTGGCGAAGGCAGAAGTAACAAAGAAAAAACTTTGGCAGTAAAAATTCCTGCTGGTGTTGAAGAGGGCAGCAGAATTAGACTTAGTGGCGAAGGCGAAGCTGGTGCTCGTGGCGGTCCGTCAGGGGATCTTTATGTTTTTATGGCGATCAAAAAACATCAATTTTTCGCGCGTAAAAATGATGATATTCATTTCGAAGTGCCTATCAAATTCACAACTGCAGCTCTTGGGGGCTCGGTTGATATTCCAACAATTGACGGCGATAAAGCGGTGTTAAAAATTCCCGAAGGTACACAAAACGGTGATCAATTCCGTTTAAAATCAAAAGGCATGAGTGTCTTAAACGCTGGAGGCAGAAGAGGCGATATGTTTGTAAAAGTATCAATCGAAACGCCAGTAAAATTATCTTCCGAAGAGCGCGATTTATTGCAGAAGTTAGATAAATTGATGATCGGAAAAAAAGCCAGCAATCCAAAATCTGAGAATTTTTTTAAGAAAGTTGCTGATCTATTTTAAGTGGACTTTTGGTGGGTTTTTGGGTGGCGGATTGTTCAAAAAGAGACATTCAGATCTCTTAAGCGGAAAGTTTCTTGAGGCAAAGAATTGAAGAAATTAAGAAAAATTCCTCCCAAAAAATTCAATCAAACGCCACTAAAATTCATGAAAAATTCCTCGCAAAAATTCCTCCTCGTAACTTCAGTAATTTTATCTTTTTTAGTCGCAGATTTTTCAGCCGCAGCTGAAGTAAAAACAGATTCAAAATCTCAAATAAATGAAGCTGAAGATCCAGATCTAAAACTCTCGATTGAAGAACTAAGAAAGAAATATCCGATCAGTCTTTTGGATAAGAAGAAAAAAGACTACAAATCAGGTCAGAAGGTTGATATGAAAGACTATTCAGAAAAGGAAGTTAAGGCTGCGTTTTTGAATGCTGATAGGAATTTTATTTCTAGAAAGCCGCTTTCTGACATTCCTCACATTATCGTGGATGAAAAATTCATTAATGATGTAAAAGTGGTCAATCAACTTGAGATGGAGCTAATTTTATCGTCCTGTAAATTGTTTAAATCAGTGCTTTATAACGAGCCAAAGAAGTATCAGATGCTTCAATCTTTTATTTTTTCTTCGGAAAAAATACTTAATTATGTTTATCGATTTGTTTCGATAGAGATTCAAGTTTGTTTCGATACAAATGATGACCCGTTTGGGATAGAAGATCGCAACTAAACAACCACTAAAATAAATATGCCATTCTTCCTCACTCGTAAACCACTCAGCAGCCTTTCCAAAGTCAGCAACGAAAAAGGACATCGCGAGATACATCCTTCTTCTGGAAAACCTAACATGCCTCACAAAGGTATTGATTTGGTTCCAGTAGATGGAAATTTGGATGTTTTTGCTGCGCATGACGGAGAGGTGATTTTTTCTGGGCAGCAAACAGGCGTAGATAAAGAGGGAAACCCTATTTTAGATCCCAAAACTGGGAAACCAAAACTGGTTGGCTATGGAAATTACATTGTAGTATTAGCCCCTGATGGAAGGCGGACTATTTACGCTCATCTAGCAACCATATTAGTAGAAGCTAAACAAAAAATCGGCCCTAATCAGGGTTTAGGAGAAGTAACAAAAATAGGAATTGCTGGAAATACTGGTGGAAGTACTGGGGTTCATCTTCATTTTGAAATTAGAGAAGCTGATAGATCCATTGCCAATCCTCGGACTTATCTAGCTGAAGCTTTTCCTGATGAATTCGATAAAACAGTTAATGCAGGAATAGAATTATCTGAAGAGTTAGAAGGTGACCGGAGAGATAATAACCTCATTGGAAATAAATACCAAAACATCCTTAAGGGTTTGGCAGGTTTCGACACCTATTTCTTCCCAACGCTTTCAGGGCAGGATGTCGTAATTGACGAAGATCAAGATGGCAAAATTGTGATTGGTAAAACCACTTTGGAGGGCGAAGCTAAGCCCAAAACTGATGCTGCGGGTAATATAATTCCCAATGTTTGGTTTAGTAGTTTGGGGTTTGATTTAGCGAAATCAGGTCAAGATTTAGTGATTAAGAAATCAGGAAGTTCGGCATCTTCATCTGCGGCAAGCGTAACAATTAAAAACTATCCCTTCGATAAAGAGCGCGTTTTTGGGATTGCACTTGGAAAAACCAAAGATCCTAGTTTGGGCTATGACAACAATTCCAAAGGAATTTCCCCAATTTGGAGCAGCTATATTTACCCAATCGACACCGCCAATGGTGGGTTTTTTGGGATGGGGTATGATATGTTTTACATTACTGGCAACGGCTATCGCAACTATCACCTCGCGAAATATGACAATTTAGGAAATCAAATTTCTGCCACCGCTCTTGATGCGGAGTTGCCCGTAGTTCAGATTTTGCGTCCATTTTCTTTCACGGATTCCGTTCAAAATAAAAAATATGTTTTAGTACCGTTTTATTGCTCAACCAACAACGACATTGCCAATTGGGCCGAGAAAGTTGGGATAATTTCGGTCGATAGTTTGGGCAATATTGTTGGTTCAAAAATTATAGCTCAAGGAAGTCGCGCAAGTGGTAATTCAGCAAGGTTTGATGACAGATCGGGCATTGGCGTTGACGGCAATAATGTTTATTTCCGCTATTCTGGGTCGCCATTTCTTCATATTGATCCTCAGTCGCTCGAAGTTTTAGATCGAAATTCTGGAGCTTTTATTAGCTCTAATCAATATGTCGAATCAATTGGAAACACCGTTGCAATCACTCTGCGTGACGGTTCACAAGTTTCACTTTACGCTGGCAATCAACTGACGATGCGATTTCCCAAATTGCGCGATTTAAGAGCTGACGAGATTACTCCAACTTACGATTTAGCGACGGGATTCAGCTCCACCAATCCTAATCTAAAGCAATATATCGGCATTGCGCAGGCTGATTCTGAAACGCTGTTGCAGATTTTACCCAATCCCAATTCTTACAGTTTTTTGATCGGATTTAATGATAATCCTCAAGCCAAACTCAGTTTGCCTTACGACATCAGCGAGGCGCAAATTTACTTGATTCCGTCAGGTCAATATTTAGTGGAGGATTATTTTGCTGGTAAATTTGTGCCGCCCGCAAGTCGCCGGTTGGATGCAAGTTTTAATCAAACGGATGATTATGGAGGCTACGATGATGATAC
>CAYSUM010000025.1:3440-9528 GCA_964434225.1 uncultured Rhizobium sp. | reverse complement strand
TGCCAAAAATAAACAATAACCAATCGCAGTCGCAGCAATTTCCCAGCACTGCGGTTGCTGCAACGGCAACGGCTTTGATGGTAATGGGGGCTGGATTAATTTATTTCTTCCGCAATAAAATTTGGGGTAATGGCAAAGTTATGCCATCGTCAAATGCAATAAGATCTTACAGCGCAGTTCAGGTGGCTACAAAAGATAAAGATAACGAGGTTGAGATTGCTTGAGCGCGGGCTCTAATTATTTGGTACTTTGCTGAAGCGGGAAAAATTTTTACGCGATAAATTTAAGATAAATTTCATGCTGACAAGAATCATCGCGCAGCCAATGATTTTGCTGATTGTAATTGTCTCGCCCAAAAACATCGCGCCAAGAATTGTGCCAAAAACGGGAATTAACAAAACGGTGCTGACAGCGGTTCTTGCGCCTTCTTCGGCCAAAAGTTTGAAATAAAAAATATAAGCAAAACCAGTGCAAAGCAGCCCCAAACCAAGCAGCGACGAAGTTACTTTCATATCGATTACCGAAAAATCTGCGAAGAAAAGTGCTGGCGACATAATTAAAGTTGCGCAGAGAACGCTGCCAGTTGCAATCACCAAAGGTTCGATCTCTTTGCATTTTGCACCAGCGTAAAGCGAAGCGATGGCGTAAGAAGTGGTGGCGATTAAAATTGCAATTATTGAGGCGATTTCGATCCACGCCAGATCAATGTTGGCAACGCTTCCATAAGATGTAACGATGGTTCCGATAACGCCAAATATAATGCCAAAAATCGCATTTTTATCGACGTGACGGCGCAAAATAAAAATCGAAATTAACACTTCAAACATCGGAATTGTGCCGTCAAGAATGGCGGCGATTCCACTGTCTAAAGCGCGCGAGGAAATGGCGAATAAAGAAAATGGTAAGGCGGAATTGAAGAATCCAATGATGGTATAATATTTAAAATATTTGGCGACGAAAACTTTTTTTCCTCTGATAAGGCAAACGCTGTAAAGCAAGATTCCGCCAAGCGCTAGGCGTGAAAAAGTAACGAAAAATGGCGATAAATTTTCGGCAGAAATTTTAGTAAAAAACGCGAAGCTCGACCAAATAATTCCAAGGCCGACTAAGATAAAAAGATTGCTGTTTTTTTTCATAAAGATTTCGATTTTCTCTCTCTTTTTGAGGCTGATTTTAATTGTCCGCAAGCTGCCATTACGTCATCGCCGCGGGTTTTTCGCACGGGCGCAACCAGTCCAGAATCTTTTAAAATTTTTTGGAACTCAGAAATTTTTTGCTGCTCAGAATTAGTATATTCGCAGCCATCCCACGGATTGAAAGGGATAAGATTTATTTTGGCGCTTAAATTAAATTTCTTAATCAATTGAATCAGCTCGTGCGCATGTTCGTCTTTGTCGTTAATGCCGCGCAACATCACATATTCAAAAGTGATTTTTTGGTTGGGATTTAATTTGTTATAAGTTTGGCAGGCGCTCATTAAATCTTTGAGCGGATATTTTTTGTTGATCGCCATAATATCGGTGCGAAGCACGTCGTTTGTGGCATGAAGCGAGATTGCTAAATTAGTTTTTAGTTCAGTTGCGCAGCGTAAAATTTCAGGAACTAAGCCAGAAGTTGAAATGGTGGTTTTGCGCGCTGAAATATCGAGCCCTTCAATATCGTTTAAAATTTTCACGGCTTTGGCGACATTTTCGTAATTAAAGAAAGGCTCGCCCATGCCCATAAATACGATGTTGGTGAGTTTGCGATTATTTTTATCCCAATCCGAAATTAAATTTTTTGCGATCATCACCTGCGCCACAATTTCGTAAAATTCCAAATTACGCACCCAAGTTTGTGTGCCAGTGTGACAGAATTTACAAGCTAAAGTGCAACCGACTTGCGACGAGATACAGAGAGTGCCGCGAGTTTCTTCGGGAATATAAACTGCTTCAACTTCGTGACCATCGTGAAACTTCACAAGATATTTTCGTGTGCCGTCAAATGAGATTAAATCTTTCGAAACTTGCGGCAAATCAATGGTAAAATTTGCTTTTAAAATTTCTCGAGTTTCTTTGGAAATGTTGCTCATTTCGTCGAAAGATTTTACGCCACGCGCATAAATCCAATTCCAAATTTGCTTGGCACGAAACGGCTTCTCGCCTAATTCGACAAGTTTTTCGAGCAATTCTTCTTTGATAAAATATGTGAGATTTTTTTTGATTATTTCGGTCACAATTAGAAAATTTATTTACTATTAGTTTTTGGTAATTTCTATTAACTCCTAATATAAATCATCATTTGTTATTTTATGCAAAACAACATCGTTACAATTTCAGCACAAATCCCAAGCAGTTTGGCTAAAGAATTGGGAGAAATTTGTGAACTTGAAGATAGGTCAAAAAGTTATTTCGTTAAAAAAGCTTTGGAAAAATATTTAGCAGAAAAACGCCAAGATATTGAAGACTATCACGAGGCGAAAAAGCTTTATGCAGAGTTCAAAAAATCTGGGGAAAAAGCTATTCCTTTTGAAGAGGTCTTCAAGAAAGCAAAGAGAAAATAATTAAAATTACCACCACATGAATTGGAAAATTGAATTCACCAAACAAGTCGCCAAACAAATAAACTCTCTGGAAAAGTCAGTTCAAGATAGAATTGAAAATGCTATCAAGAATAAACTTCTAACCAATCCCGACAAATATTTGATTGGGTTGGTTGGAGAATTATCCGACTTCTATAAATTTCGAGTTGGCGACTATCGCCTTTTATGCGACAGCGCCATAATCTTGTTATTCACGTGATCAAAATTGCTCATCGTCGTGAAGTTTATCACTAGCCGTGAATCGCTTTTTTCTGAATTTCGAAAAGTTCGGAAGCGGCTTTTTTGGCTAAATCATACATTTTTGAAAGTTGCTCGAAGCTCATTGAGCCAACTTCAGCGGTGCCTTGGATTTCGATTAAATTAAAATCTTTATTGATGACAAAATTGCTGTCGGTTTCACATTTGCTGTCTTCTAAATAGTCTAAATCTGCTACAACTTCGCCATTAAAAATTCCGCAGGAAACGGCGCAAATATTGCCAGTTAAGGGATTGTCGCGAAGAACTCTTTGGTTTACTAATTTATTTACAGCGATGGCCAAAGCGACGTAACCGCCAGTAATTGCGGCGCAGCGAGTTCCGCCGTCGGCTTGGATAACGTCGCAATCAATGATAATTTGGCGCTCTCCCAAGATTCGGGTATCAACCGCCGAGCGCAAAGCGCGACCGATTAATCTTTGAATTTCAATGGAGCGGCCATTTGGTCTTGAAGGGTCGCGTGAGTTGCGAGTGTGAGTTGAGCGCGCCAACATGTTGTATTCAGCAGTAACCCAGCCAGTGCCTTTATTTCTTAAAAATGGCGGAACTTTTTCCTCAATTGTTGCGGTGCATAAAACGTGAGTGTCGCCAAACTTTATCAGGCACGATCCTTCAGCGTATTTGCTGACATTGGGAGTGATTGTAACTTCACGAATTTGATCGAATTTTCTTTTTGAAGGGCGCATAGCTCCGCTTTAAATTCAAACTAAAGTTTGAATTTAGTTTGAGTTGAATTGCTACGCACGAAGTAAATTCGTGCATTCGCAATAAAATTTATTTTAGGTTTTTATTCTTCTTGAACAAAATCAAACTTAGCTTCTTTGCCGCGGCCAAGTCTTTTGCGGTCGTTTGAGTCTAAGAATTTTTTACGTAAACGTAGTGATTTTGGAGTAACTTCCACCAATTCGTCGTCGCCAACGTAAGTGATCATATCTTCCAAAGTTAATTCGCGTGGCGGGATTAAACGAATTGCTTCGTCAGTTCCAGAGGCGCGAACGTTGGAAAGTTGCTTTCCTTTTAAAACGTTAATTTCCAAATCGCCCTGCTTGGAATTTTCACCAACCACCATTCCAGCGTAAACTTTTTGTTGTGGTTTGATGAACATGGTTCCACGATCTTGTAGGTTCCAGATTGCGTAGGCTACAGCTTCACCAGCGTCGGTTGAAATCAACGCGCCATTTTTCTTGGTTACCATTTCGCCTTTGTAAGGAACGTAATTGTGGAAAATTCTGTTCAAAACGCCCGAACCTTTTGTATCGGTCAAGAATTCGCTTTGATATCCAATTAAACCGCGCGAAGGAACATAGAAAACGATACGAGTTTTGCCGCCTGAAGATGGGCGCATTTCAATCATTTCGCCTTTACGAGAAGAGATTTTTTCAACTGCAACGCCACAGAAAGCGTCGTCAACGTCAACCACAACTTCTTCAACTGGCTCTAAAATATTACCGTCGGCATCTTTTTTGAAAAGGACGCGAGGTCTTGAAACTGAAAGTTCAAAGCCTTCGCGACGCATATTTTCGATAAGAACGCCAAGTTGTAACTCGCCTCTGCCGCCAACTTCGAAAGCGTCTTTGCCGTCAGTTTCTTTAACTTTGATTGCCACGTTAGTTTCGGCTTCGGCAAACAAGCGATCACGAATTACGCGTGATGTAACTTTGCTTCCCTCTAAACCCGCAAGCGGAGAATCGTTAACGCTGATAGTGATAGCCATTGTAGGCGGATCGATCGGAGTTGATTTGATTGGGGTTGTAACTTGTGGATCGCAAAGCGTGTCCGATACCGAAGCTTTTTCCAAGCCAGCGATGATTACGATGTCGCCAGCTTCGGCTTCTTCAACTGGAACTTTTTCAACGCCGCGGAAGACGTGAAGTTTAGTCAAGCGGCCAGATTCAACTAATTCGCCTTTTAAATTTAGGGCTTTCAAATTCATCAAACCTTTGGCGCGACCAGAGTAAATGCGGCCAGTCAACATGCGGCCAAAATAAGGGCTGTGGCTTAAAAGAGTTGCCAACATTTTGAACGGAGCATCAAGATCAAATTTTGGTGGAGTGACGTGTTTCAAGATTAAATTGAAAAGTGGAGATAGATCTTTTCTTTCGTCTTTTTCCATGTCTTCAACGCACCAGCCATCGCGGCCCACGGCGTATAAAACTGGAAAATCTAATTGTTCTTCAGATGCGTTTAGAGAAACAAAAAGATCGAAAATTTCGTTCAAAACCTCATCAGGACGAGCGTCGCCGCGATCGATTTTGTTGATGATAACGATAGGACGTAAACCAAGAGCCAAAGCTTTTGAAAGCACGAATTTAGTTTGAGGCATCACGCCTTCAGCTGAGTCAACTAAAAGAAGTGCGGAATCGGCCATTGAAAGCACGCGCTCAACTTCGCCGCCAAAATCGGCGTGACCGGGAGTGTCGATAACGTTAATTTTGTGATCTTGCCAAACGATGGAAGTGCATTTTGCGAGAATTGTAATTCCGCGTTCTTTTTCCAAATCGTTGGAATCCATGATGCGATTTTCAACTTGTTGGTTGGCGCGAAAAGTGCCGCTTTGATGCAACATCGCATCGATTAATGTAGTTTTGCCATGGTCAACGTGAGCAATAATGGCAACGTTTCTGAAGTCTGTCATTTTTATTTTTAAAAAGTTTTTGGGGAAGTAATTTCAGCGCAAGCGCAGCGCAGCTTGTAAAAAGGAGCGCGCAAAATAGGTGTCGATAACTAACTGTCAATCTTAGATAAGTTTGGCACAAAAACTAACTTGAGCTTTGTTTAAAAGTACCGTTTCAAATCAATCTTTAAAGCAAGATATTCTTGTAAAAATTATCCGATAAACAAAAGATCGGCGTTAATTGCGCTTCGAGGATTTGTAAATTTGAAGGCAAACTGGCGCTTAAAATAAGCCTAAAATCATCTTGCCCACAGGTTAAATTTGGTGATTTTGTAAGTTATGATTAAATTAAAAATTTTGTAATATGTCTGACTTTAAGATTGCTTGGCCATCTGAAGATGAAACTCAAAAAGGAAAACCCCAAGACGCCAAAAGTAAAAATGGATCTGGTAATTCTAATCCTCCTAGAGATGAAGCTCCCGCAGATTTTGTACTTGGTTATCCTGAGAATGAATCATTTCCTGAAGACGAATCGAATTTGGATCTTGAACCAGAAGAATCTGAAACCAAAAACAATCTAGATGAGACGCCTCAAAAAGGAGAAAATAAGGATCAAGAAAATAAAGTTAACGAGGATG
>CAYSUM010000025.1:1752-3340 GCA_964434225.1 uncultured Rhizobium sp. | reverse complement strand
TAAAAAAACATAACGAAAATAAATTTGTACTAGGATCAGAATTCTCATTAAGGTACGAATTATCTGATGGAAAAGTAACAAAAATAGATAAAGAAGGAATTAAGACGGTAATAAAAAATTCTGAGGATGTTGATAAAATCATCACAAAAGTCAGTGAATCATTGGCTAAAGATAGACAAAGATTGCAAGATCTTGCAAAAGCAGAAAAAGCTCAAAAAGAAAAAAGGGATCAAGAAGCTAAATCTAAAGCAGATCAAGAAGCTAGAGCCAGAAAAGATTTAGAAAAATCTCAGAAAGAATCGAGTGATAAAGCGGCTAAAGATAATCGCGAACTTGAGGAAAAAAGCGCAGAATTAAAAAAGATTTTTGATGAAATTATTCCGCAGAGCTCTGGGAAATATACCCTTCAATACAAAATTCAAAAACCAAACGGATCAGAATTAACCGGAAAGTGGGATTTCGATAGGAGTAAAAATAAATTTACGGTAACGGGAAAAAAGAATACGGAATATAGCTTCAGTGGTACAAAAGTACTGATAGGCGAAGGTCCAGCAAGTATAGAAGACCTCAATCATTACATCAAAACATTCGGTGAAGCATTACAGGGAAATAAAGACATAATTTTTGGAAAAATTTACAAAAATTTGTTGGAAGAAAATAAATTAAAAGAAGAGGTTGCGGGCGATAATAATGGCAGCCAAAAAAGACACACCTATGCCTTGGAAGGTGGTAAAGAACTAGTATTTACTGGAGGAAAATTTGATAATTTAGGTGGAGACAAAAATCCTAATTTATCAACAATCATCGAGATCAAAAATAGTCTAGAAAGTCTTAAAAAAGAAACGGTTCAACAAGGGAAAGCTAATCTTGAAGAAAAAGCCATAATCAAATATGCAGCCTCAGAAGAAGAATTAAAAAAAAGCAAACTTTTGGACGAAATTAATAAGAGCTTTGTAGAAATTTTGGAAGGCAACGGGTCGGTTACTACTAGCAATGGCACCATCACTAAATCAGAAATTTTTTCAAAAGAAGGAACTGGAATAAAAGAAGGGGAGGCGTGGAATGGGGAACAATTCACTTACACCCCTAAAGATGGAGATCAGTCTAAAAAAATTGTATTTAGCAATATTGAAGGGGTTTCGTATTTGGGTGAAATTCCAGAAAATAACCATCCAGATGCCTCATTATCAGAAATTCTCCAAGCTTTGGATGATTTGGAAAAAATTAAAAAAGAACAAAAAGAGAAAAAAGATTCAGAAATTATTAAAAAACTTAATGATACCAGAGAAGAAGGGGGTCAAAAAAGATCAGAAAACGTCCGCAGATTAAAAGAAATTCTTGAGGAAATCGCTCCAAATATTGGAGAAGAATATCGGCTCAAATATCGCGATCAAAATGGCGAAGAAAAGAATCGAAAATTTGTAAGGGAAGGCGAAGAAAAATTTGTATCGGAAAATGAAAATATCATGACCTATGAATTTTCTAACGACGATGTCGAAAAAGAAGAAGGGTCTTTTGAAATGCGGCTTTTGGGTATTTTGTCGGGTTTTAAGATAAAAGATTATAAAGATATTTCGAAAGAAGATTT
>CAYSUM010000025.1:0-1652 GCA_964434225.1 uncultured Rhizobium sp. | reverse complement strand
ACTAAGAATGGCACTATTACCAAATCAAAAATTGTTTTAGGAAAAGAGGAGGCGGAGCAATTCGTTTATACCGCCAAAACAGCTGATGGAAAAGCAGGCCAGCCTCAAAAATTTTTATTTAGTGGTGATCTTTTATTTTTGGGTGACGAGGAAGATCCCAAACCCAAATTATCAACAATTCGCCAAGCTGCTAATGATTTGGCAAAATTTAAACAAGATCTTGAGAATGAATCTGCGATTAAAATTCAATCAAACTTCAGGGGATATAATGTTAGAAATGACATAAAAAGTGAAGTTACAAAAACTAAATCGATAGAAAATCGGGATCTGCAAGATTTAGATGAGAGCAAGAAAACCGCGGCGCAACAGCAGAAAGTGAAAACCAATGGTCGAATTAATTCTGAAAAGGCGAAAGAATTTAAGGCATCGGTGTCTGAGACTTCAGGGGAAGTAGAAGATCTGGAATCTGAAATTCCAGAAGTCAAAAAAGAAGATGTTCAAACTCCAGCATTTCCAAATGATGCTAAAATAGAAAATGAACTAGCTGCAAAAGTGGCATCGAAAGCTATTACGTTAAGATCTGCTTTTGCGGGAGCGGCAATATCAGTAGCGAAGAAAAGAGAGCTTGATGAGAAGGCGGAAACAAAACCTCTTGTTCCTGCTATTGTCTCTGAAAATCCAGCGTGGTCGTCAACAGAAACTATAGCTTTTATAGAAGGCGAAGAAGAAAAAGGCGAAAAGAAAAAAGGGGGGGAAGAAGCCGAAGAAGGAAAGGAAGATAGAGATGGTAAAACCCCAGCATTTACAGTCGTCGAAAGAAAAACATTGTCTGCTGTTGCCGCCGCGGAGAGACCGATTGTTGTAAATGTCATCTCAGAAGAAATTCCAAAGACTATTGAAGAAGGGGAAAGGGAAAAGGAAGAGAATAAAAAAGAAGGGGAGGAAAAAAGGGAAAAGAAAAATAAAACTATCGCCCCTTTGCTTGATACAGGAGTTCCAGAATCTATCTTTAGCTTTGCTTCAAAGCTACAGATGGAAACCACTGAAAAAGATAAGAAATCTCTTAACGATCAAGGTTCCACGCCTGAGCGTAAGAAAGATCTTGAGCAGACCAAAAAAATGTTGGAAGATTTTTTTGAAAAAAGAATTTCCGAGATCAACCGCAACGATACTAAAAATTATACAAACGACAATAAAGAACTGCTAAATACTAATAAAGTTATGCGGGTTTTAGCTAAAATTAGTCAAGCTTTGGAAGTTTTGCCGCAAGAAGAGGATCAAAATTGGGCTCAAAATAAAATCAAAGAAATGATTTCTAAGGATGGTAAAAATTCTTTCAAAGATTCTTTGCCAAAGGGCTTAATTTTGACGGATGGCGATAAATCAGTTTTAGCGATGATGTGTTTAAAAGATGACGATCGTAGAACGGTTTTTGGCAATTCTGGTGGGCCAAGATTTAATCCACAAAGAATTAACGAAGATTTAGCTAATAAAATTGCAGAAACTTCGTTAAAATTAGCTCAAGCCTTACAGAAAGAAGATCTTGAAAATTTTAAGTTCTCGCAAACCAAAGATCGCCTGCCTTCCGAATTGTCGAAAGAGTTAAGGGGCAAAACCTTAAATCTTGATTCTGCTCCCTCTAATTCAGTAGA
>CAYSUM010000024.1:0-23437 GCA_964434225.1 uncultured Rhizobium sp. | reverse complement strand
TAGTGATAGCAGCGGTTAATGTTGTTTTACCATGATCTACGTGGCCAATTGTGCCGATATTTACATGGGGTTTGGTGCGTTGGAAGACTTGTTTGGACATGATATTTAGACTTTTTTCAAGTTAATAAAGAACTGTTTTGAAAGCAGCATTTTAGTGCTTCGCCACGTTTTTAAATCAAATTTTTTGATTGTTTTTTTCGAGATAATTCCCTCTGAAGAGGTCGCGCAAACTATTAACCAAGAAATAAAAAGCAAACAGAAATCTTTGTTAAAAGATAAACACGTCACCCTTGATGTAAAGCACCGAAGATGACGTTTTTGTGACCTAAGAATTGTAATACATTTCAAATTCAACTGGGTGAGGAATTTGTTCATATCTATCAACTTCTTGAGTTTTAAGAGCGATATAAGCATCGATTTGATCGTTAGTGAAAACTCCACCTTCAAGCAAGAATGCTCTATCTTTATCCAAAGCCGATAAAGCGTCGCGAAGTGAGCGTGAAACTGTAGGAATTTTTTTCAATTCTTTTTCTGACAAATGGTAAAGATCTTGATTTTTTGGCTCTCCGGGATGGATTTTATTTTTAATTCCATCAAGACCAGCCATCAACAAAGCTGCGCAGGTCAGATAAGGATTTGAAGCTGGATCTGGAAAACGAGTTTCAATTCTGCGCGCTTTTTCATTGGTCACATGCGGAATACGAATTGAGGCAGAGCGATTTTTCGCAGAATAAGCCAAAAGAACTGGGGCTTCATAACCCGGAACCAAACGCTTATAGCTATTGGTTGTTGCGTTTGAAAATGCATTAATTGCTTTGGCATGTTTAATGATTCCGCCAATATAATATAAAGCTAATTCCGAAAGATTTGCATGTTCTTTTCCAGCAAAAAGATTTTCACCATTTTTCCAAATTGATTGATGAACATGCATACCAGAGCCGTTATCAGCAAAGATTGGTTTAGGCATAAAAGTTGCAGTTTTGCCGTAAGCTTGGCAAACATTGTGAATTACATATTTGAATTTTTGGATATTATCTGCAGTTCCTGTAAGCGTGCTATATTTGAAACCGATTTCAAATTGTGAATTAGCAACTTCGTGATGATGCAGAAGCGGGACCAATCCAACTTGGCGCATAGTTTCGCACATTTCGCCACGCAGATCTTGACCAGTATCAACTGGAGCTGGGTCGAAATAAGCGCCTTTAATTGGCGATCTACGACCTAAATTTCCGCCTTCAATTTTTTTACCTGAATTGTGCGGAGCTTCTTCAGAATCGATAGAATAAGAATTTCCGTGAGTTCCGTTTTGGTAACGCACATCATCAAATACAAAAAATTCTGGCTCTGGACCAAAATAAGCCACATCACCAATGCCACTTTTTTGCAAATATTCTTCAGCTTTTTTAGCAGTATATCTTGGATCGCGATCGTAGCCTTTTCCAGTAGCTGGCTCAATAACGTCACAAGTAATTACAATGGTTGGATGAGTTGCAAATGGGTCGATAAAAACTGTATCAAGTTGCGGAATCATTAACATATCTGATTCGTTAATTTCCTTCCAAGCTGGCACTGAAGATCCATCAAACGCCACACCTTTTACCAACTCTTCTTCGCCAACTGCATCAGCACAGTGACTGATATGAAGCCATTTTCCATTATAATCGGAAAAGCGAAAATCAATGAACTTAATATCGTTATTTTTGACCATTTCAAAAATAGCGGAAACGCCAGATGCCTTAGACATTTTAGTTACAAGAATGAAATTTGAGGAGTAGGAAATCGGCGTGAATTTTGCCGGTCTTTTATTTTGAGACGGGAGTAATTTTTTAATTTTTCTCCCCACAAATGTATAGGAGTTTTTTAAAAAATTTTTTTACCAAATATTACAACCTGAATCGTGAATTTCTGCAGAAGAAAGTGGTGTGCCCTAGACGATTCGAACGTCTGACCTACAGCTTAGAAGGCTGTTGCTCTATCCAGCTGAGCTAAGGGCACAAAAGGAGGTTTTGGGAGGTGGTTTTTTAAAAGAGGGGCGCTTTGTAAAAGCGGTCCAAAAGAAAAGCAATTAAAATTTGCCTATACCAAAACATAAATCTGCTGATCTCAGTAACGAAGAATTTTTACCAAAAAGGCGAAGTTAATGAGATCAGCAGATTTATGTTTTGGTATAAAAGCCGTACTGAATTTCAAACCATAAGATTGAAATTATTTCCGCTCACCAAAAATTGCCGTTCCCACGCGAATATGAGTTGCGCCCAGCGCGATTGCATCTTCAAAATCAACACTCATTCCCATGGAAATATTTTTTAAATTATTTTCTTTTGCCATTTTTTGCAAAAGCGCAAAATATGGCGAAGCGGCTTCATTGCTTGGCGGAATGCACATTAATCCAGTTACATCTAAACCGCATTCATCGCGAGAAAATTTTATAAAATCTTTAACATCAATCGGCGCAATTCCGCTTTTTTGCTGCTCATCGCCGATATTTACTTGGATAAAAAATTCTGGATTTTTTTGAATTTTTGCAATTTCTTTTTGAAAAATTCGCGCCAATTTTTCGCTATCCAAAGTTTGGATTACATCAAATAAATCAAGCGCTTCCGACGCTTTATTGCTTTGTAAATGCCCAATAAAATGTAATTTAATTTCGGGATTTTTTTTACGTATTTCTGGCCATTTTTCTTGCGCTTCTTTGATGTAATTTTCTCCGAAAATTTTACAGCCCGCAGCAATTGCTTCACAAATTTTTTCAACATTTTGTGTCTTTGAAACCGCAATAAGATTGACCTTTGATTTGTCTTTTCTGTAAATTCGACAAGCCTTCTTAAGCTTGTCATGGATCAAAAATAAATTACGCGCGATATTGTCCGTCATGAATCAAAAAATTTTGCTTGAGATAAAAAAATTCGAAGAAAAAAATAAAAAAAGAAATCGCGTCAAAGCTTTGCCTGTCAGCGTTTTATTTACCGATCGCAAAAAAATTTCCGATATAAAAAATACCATAAAATTTTTACCAAAAAACTCTGCAATTATAATTCGCGAATATGACTTGGATAAAAAAAATCGTGAAATTTTTGCTTTAGAAATTTCTAAAATCGCAAGAGTTCGAGGCTTGAAAATATTGATCGGAAAAGATATTGCTTTAGCAAAGAAAATCAAAGCTGATGGCGTACATTTTTCCGACTCTGACAAATTACCTTTGCAATTTTTACAAAAGAAAAGCTTTTACAAAAAATTTATTTTTAGTTTTTCTTGTCACAATTTTAAGTCAGTTTTAAAAGCCCAAAAAATCAAGTCTGACATGATTTTTATTTCACCGATTTTTTCTACCACAAGTCATTTGCATGCAAAAAATATTGGCATTAGAAATTTAGCAGAAATTTCTTTGAAAACTAAAAGCAATTCTTACCATGAAGTAAATCTTTATGCATTGGGTGGAATTAGTTCAGCAAATCTTTTGTCAGTTAGAAAACTCGGCCTATCGGGTTTCGCTGCCATAAGTCTATTCTCAAAAAATCTATGAAAATTACACCGATTATTCTTTCTGGCGGATCTGGAACCAGACTGTGGCCACTTTCTCGCAGCTTAAATCCCAAACAATTTTTAAATTTAGTCGACGATTTTTCTCTTTTTCAAAAGACCGCTTTACGCACTAAAAATGAAGATCTTTTTCACGATCCGGTCGTAGTTTGTAATAACGAACATCGCTTCATTGCGGCTGAAGAATTGCAAAAAATTAACATCACTCCGAAATTAATTATTTTGGAACCAATGGGTCGTAATACTGCGCCAGCAATTACCGTTGCCGCCTTAAATGCTGTTGAAAATGACAACGATGATTTGATTTTAGTCATGCCTTCCGACCATATAATTCAAGATGAAAAAGCCTTTATTCATAGCGTGCAGTCTTCCTTGAAGGCCGCGCAAGATGGCTATTTGATTACTTTTGGCATCGTTCCTAATAATCCGGAAACTGGTTACGGCTATATTAAACGCAGCGCAAAATTAGAAAATTTTGACAATATTTTTGCTGTCGAAAAATTTATTGAAAAACCGAAAAAAGACGTTGCCGAAACCTTCGTAAAAGATGGCGGATATTTCTGGAATAGCGGAATTTTTATGTTCAAAGCTTCAACTTATTTAGAGGTTTTGCGTCAGCTAGAAAATAACATTTTTATCCATTGCTGCGGCGCCTACAATAAAGCGATTAAAGACTTGGATTTCGTCCGTCTTTTTGCTGAAGATTTTGAAAAATGCCAAAATATTTCAGTTGATTACGCCGTAATGGAAAAGGCCAAAAAAGTAGCTGTGGTGCCGATTAGCGTTGGCTGGTCAGATGTTGGAAATTGGCAAGCTTTGTCTGAAATCACGCCAAAAGATAAAGACGGAAATAATCTTATTGGCGATGTCGTGGCGCTTAAAACCAAAGATTGCTACATCAATTCCAAGAACAATTTAATTACTGCAATTGGCGTAAAAAATCTGATCATTATTGCACTGAAAGATGCCACACTGATTGCCAATAAAGATAACGCACAAGATGTGAAGGAATTATTTGAGATTTTAAAAAAACACAAAAGAGCAGAATGCGACTCTCACACTAAAGTTTTGCGACCATGGGGAAGCTTTGAAACCATTGACGTCTCCGATCGTTTCAAAGTTAAAAGAATCACCGTAAAACCAAAATCCTCTCTATCTTTGCAAATGCATAATCACCGCGCTGAACATTGGGTGATTGTCAAAGGCACGGCTCATATCACTTGCGGCAGCAAAGAATTTGTTATGACTGAAGATGAGTCAACTTATATTCCAGTTGGCAAAAAGCATCGACTCGAAAATAAAGGTCAAATTCCTTTAGAAATTATCGAAGTTCAAACCGGAAGTTATCTTGGCGAAGATGATATTATCAGGTTCAGCGACATTTACGGAAGATAATTAATGCAAGTTTTTTGGATTGTTTTTTGTCATGAAATTTTGCTCTCTTCGCGTCATTTGGCAAAAATTTTTGCTAATTTTTTGTTCTTTCTGATCTCGGTTGCAATTTTTTTTCTAATCGCGCAAAACCAAGAAAATCAAGCTTCTACAACTTTTTATTCAATCACAATTATTTGGTTTTCGCTGCTTTCTTGCCTAATTTTTTCTGCGACAGAATTTTTAAAAAAAGATTTTGATGACGGCACAATCGAACAGAGTCTAAGATCTGTCGATAATTTTGAGATTTATATTTTCGCAAAAATGTCAGCAAATTGGTTGATTTGCTCTTTGCCAATTTTGATTTCTATTTTGCCGCTAAGTCTTGGAATCGGCTTAGATCAAGCTTTGACGAACAATCTTGTAATCGCTGCTTTTCTGGCAACTCTGACCATAAATTTTATTTGTACTTTTTGCGGAAGCCTGTCGATCTTAGGAAATTCCGCTCCGATGATTGGCGTAATTGCATTTCCTCTAATTATTCCAATTTTACTGATTGCAGTTGGAAGTCTTGACGCAGATGCTTCTGCCAGTTTTAAGATTCTATCTGGTCTGATTATTGTAATTGGATCGATTTCAGTTTTCGCGACAGCAAAGATTGTAAAAATTGCCGCAGAATAAAATCATTTTCATCCGCTTATTTGAGGCGGATGAGTTCATTATTTCGCCGCTGCCACAACCTCATTTACAAACTCAATCACCACCTGACCAATTCCAACTGGTTCATTTTCTTTAAATTTAATCTTACCAATTTTTACATCGTGATCGGTACGAATTGAATTTTCCATCTTCATCGCTTCAATAATTACAAGCTCTTGGCCAGCCTTCACTTCGTCACCTTCTTGCACTTTAAAGCGAATAATTTTCCCAGTAATTGGTGAAGTTAGATTTATTGGTTTAGCATTTTTCTGGATTCTTGGCATGAATTTATGCAATTCAGCATTTCTTGGCGAGAACACATTCACAAAAACATCTGAACCAGAATATTGCAGCAAATAGCTTCCTGTAATATTGTTTTCTCTAATTTTTACGCCGACAGCTCTGCCGTTAACAACTCCACGGAAAAGCTTCTCACCGTTATTCCACGAGGTTTCAAGCGTCAGATCTTTTTTGTCGCACTCAACTTTAAGGTAACCGTCATTTCGATTGGAAATATTCACCAAATAAGATTTGTCATCCAACATTACGACCCAGCGATCAGAAATTTGTTTTTCACGATGATTGAGTTGACCAGAAATTTTACCGTTACGCTCATAGTTACGTAGAAAAATATGAAGTGCTGTAATGATTAAAACTTCCTCAGAGGCCGAATCTAATTCATTTCCCGAGAAACCTTTGGGAAATTCATTTTTAATAAAGCTGGTCGAAATATCGCCGCTAACGAATTTTTCGTTACGCATAATAGTTTCAAGGAAGCTGATGTTATGAGAAACGCCACCAATTGCGAAGCCGCCCAAAGCATGGCGCATATGGCCGATCGCTTCTTCGCGATTTTTTCCGTAAGAACAAAGTTTGGCAATCATCGCATCATAAAACATGCTAACTTCACCGCCTTCGTAAACACCAGAATCGACGCGAACATTTTCGTTTTCTTCGGGCTCAATATAAAGATTGATGCGGCCAGATGAAGGTAAAAAACCACGCGAAGGATCTTCGGCATAAACTCGAGATTCCATCGCCCAACCTTTCAATTTAACGTCTTCTTGCTTGAAGGGAAGTTTTTCGCCAAGCGCGATGCGAATCATCAATTCAACAATATCAAGGCCAGTAACAAGCTCGGTTACCGGATGCTCAACTTGCAAACGAGTGTTCATTTCAAGGAAATAGAAATTTCTATTTTTATCCATGATATATTCGATCGTACCAGCTGAAAAATAACCAACTTTTTGCGCCAAAGCTTTTGATTGCTCATACATTTTTTGACGAGTCACTTCATCGACAAAAGAGCTTGGAGCCTCTTCGATCACTTTTTGGTTATTGCGCTGAATTGAGCATTCTCTTTCGCCCAAGCATATAGTATTTCCTTGCCTGTCAGCTATAACCTGAATTTCGATGTGACGCGGATTTTCAATAAACTTTTCAATAAAAATACGATCATCAGAGAAGCTGTTGCGGGCTTCGTTTGAGGCTGACAAAAATGCCTCAACCATTTCATCTTGCTTCCAAACAATTCTCATCCCTTTTCCGCCACCGCCAGCAGAAGCTTTTACCATAACTGGAAAGCCAATTTTTTCTGCAATTTCTGCAGCTTCCACGTCATTTTTTACGACACCCATATGTCCAGGAACCGTGCTAACTCCTGCGGCAATTGCGATTTTTTTAGATTCAATTTTATCGCCCATCATTTCAATTGAATGAACCGAGGGTCCGACAAAAATCACGCCAGCTTTTTCTAAAGCATTGGCAAAATTACGATTTTCAGACAAAAACCCATATCCGGGATGCACCAAAGTTGCACCAGTTTTTTTGATGGCGGCTAAAATTTTATCAACGTTTAAATAACTTTGCGAAGATGGCGAATGACCAATGTTTACAGCCTCGTCAGCCATTTGCACAAAAAGCGAATTAGCGTCTGCATCAGAATAAACCGCAACAGTTTTGATGCCAAGTTTGCGACATGTTTTAATAATACGACAAGCAATCTCGCCACGATTGGCGATCAATAATTTATGCGATTTAAACATTTGGAAAAGAAATTGATTTGCTAGAGACTGTCTTTAAAACCTACTCGAGCTTGTTGCTGAAGGGTATTTTGAAAAGTGAGCGCATGCTAAATTTGAAGATAAAAAAATCAAACTATTAATCTTCCAAGATTCATCCAAAATCTCTTTAAGACACATGGGCCAGAGCTTAATCAATTACATAAATCTTACACGAATTAATCGCCCAATCGGAATTGGCCTATTATTTTTGCCATGTCTTTTTGGAATTTTTCTAGCCGAAAAAAAATCGCATTTAGATTTTTCACAAATTTTTTGGATGATTCTATTATTCGGATTAGGCTCAGCAATCATGCGCTCTGCGGGCTGTATTGTGAATGATATTTTTGATCAAAAATTTGATCGCCAAGTCGAACGCACCAAAAATCGCCCACTTGCTTGCAAAAAAATTAGTCAGCCCGAAGCTTTAATTTTACTATTTTTTTTGCTCGTGATTGGACTTCTGATTTTACTGCAATTCAATCTCGCCACCATTATTTCTGGATTTTTTGCTTTAACTTTAGCTGCAATTTATCCACTGATGAAACGCATCACTTATTATCCGCAAATTTTTTTGGGACTAGCTTTTAATTTTGGAATCTTAATGGCCAATTTAGCCATTCTTGGTCGCATCAATTTTAGCTTTGTCGCTCTCTATTTTTCGGCAATTATTTGGACATTAATTTACGACACAGTTTACGCTTATCAAGATATTGAGGACGATCTAAAAATCGGCGTCAAATCTAGCGCCATAAAGTTTGGTAAAAATCCACAAAATATTTTATCGGCCATGAATTTATTAATGTTTGCAGCATTATTTTTTGTCGGATTTTTAGAATCTCTCAATTGGCATTTCTTTTTAATTAGTGGCGCTGCATTCTTTTTTTCCGCCCAAAAAATTATTACTTGCGACTTCACAAATGCCCAAAAATGTCTCAGAGTTTTTAAAGAAAATTTTTGGATCGGAAGTCTAATTTTAATCGCAATTTTTTTAGGATGATGAAAGTTGGATTATTTGGCGGCAGCTTCAATCCTCCGCATCAAGGACATCTTCATATTAGCCAACTTGCGATTCAAAAACTTGGACTAAATCAAATTTGGTGGATTCCCACCGCCCACAATCCTTTTAAAGAAAAAGGGATTTATGAAAGTTATGAAATTCGCTGCAAGAAATGTAAAAAAATCAGTGAAAAACATCCCAAAATTCACATCAAAAAATTCGATGAAATTCGTACCGAAAAGTTAGTAAAAATGCTGCAAAAAAAATATCGCAACCATCAATTTCTTTGGATCGCCGGCGCCGATAATTTAGAACGATTGCACGAATGGGACAATTTTAGAGAATTGATAAAAATGCTGCCTTTGGCGATTTTTAGTCGTGAGAATTTTTTGCCTAAAATTTCTAAAACTAAAGCTTTTCAGATTTATAAAAAGTTAGTCGCTGAAAATAAATCGCTTCCAAAATTTAAAATTTTTCCCACCAAAAACTTAAACATTTCATCAACCGAAATTAGAAAAAATGCTAAATTATATTGTTGATACTCATTGCCATCTTGATCTTGTCGAGAAGCAGGGAGTTTTTTTTGATGAAGCGATTCAGAATTCGCTGCAAAATAACGTGAAAATTTTGCAGACAATTTGCACTAAAATTACCGAAATTGATAAGCTTTTGGAATATACCAAAAAACATAGCTTTATTTATAGTTCGGTAGGAATTCATCCGTGCAATGTTAACGAACAGCCAAAAACCGTGGCGGCAGAAATTATAAAAATCTGCGCGGCAAATCCTAAAATTATTGGAATTGGTGAAACGGGTTTAGATTATTTTCACGATACTTCGTTCGTCGATTTACAAAAATTTAGTTTTATCGAGCACATACAAGCTTCCGCAGAAACTGGCTTGCCTTTAATAATTCATAGTCGATCGTCTGATGTTGATATGATGGAAATTTTAGAATCTGAACAAAAAAACAAAAATTTTCCTGCACTTTTACATTGTTTTTCTAGCTCAAAATCTCTGGCAAAAAAGGCTTTGGATTTAGGAATCTATATTTCAATTTCTGGAATCGTTACTTTTAAAAATGCGATCGAATTACAAGAAATCGTAAAATATTTACCAATCGAATCTTTATTAGTTGAAACCGATTCGCCTTATTTGGCTCCAATCCCATTTCGTGGAAAAACTAATCAACCAGCTTTTACAAAACACGTTGTCGAGTTTATTGCCCAATTGAAAGGTTTAAGCGTTGAAGAGGTTACAAATCAAACTACAGAAAATTTCTTTAAGATTTTCAAAAGAGCTCAAAAATTATGAAAAAAAATTTCATGGAAGAGGCTCTCGCTCAAGCCAAATTGGCTTTTGAAGAAGATGAAGTTCCTGTTGGCGCTGTAATTGTTGAAAATGGAAAAATTATCGCCGCCCGTCACAATTATAATTTACACTTAAAGGATCCAACTGCTCACGCCGAGATTTTAGCTTTGCGTCAGGCTGCTGAATTTTTGGATTCGGCGCGACTTGATGATTGTGATCTTTATGTAACTTTAGAACCTTGCTCAATGTGCGCTTCCGCAATTGCTTTAGCGAGAATTCGTCGGGTTTATTATGCCGCTTCCGATCAAAAATTCGGAGCCGTAGAAAATGGTGCCAAGATTTTTTCCAGCTCTTCATGTCATCACAAACCAGAAATCTATTCTGGAATTTGCGAAGAAGCAGCGAAAGAGCTTTTGGTAAAATTCTTTAGATCAAAAAGATAGGTTTCACGTGAAACTGTTGACAGCAGAAAAAAGATTTTTAGCTTGTCTTTAGTTCAAAATTTCTGCGACAAATTCTAATAAAAAACATAATCCATGACCGATTCTCACCAAAGAGCTAAAGTATTTTCTATCGTAAACCAAAAAGGCGGAGTTGGAAAAACAACAACAACCGTCAATCTAGCCACAGCTTTTGCGGCTGCAAAAAGAAAGGTTTTACTAGTTGATTTAGATCCTCAGGGAAATTCCAGTACTGGATTCGGGATCATGCAATCACAAAGACAAAAAACAATTTATGAAGTTTTGATTGGAGAATGCTCTATCAAAAATGCCGTGATGCCTACCAGAATCCCAAATCTCAGCATTATAACTTCTACCGTTGATTTATCAGCTTGCGAAATTGAATTAGCTTCTGCCGAAAAAAGAGAATTTATTTTACGCAAAATCTTAAAAGAAGTAATTGGTGATTTTGACTATATATTAATAGACTGCCCTCCATCTTTAGGGATGCTCACTGTCAACGCTTTGACAGCTTCCGACTCAATTCTAATTCCGATGCAATGCGAGTTCTTTTCTCTCGAAGGATTGAGCCATTTATTAACCAGTTTGGATTTGGTAAAAGATAATCTGAATCACAATCTAAAAATCAGCGGCATCATTTTAACCATGCATGATCGCAGAAATAAATTGACTGAACAAGTTGAGGTAGATGTAAGAAGTTTTTTAAAAGATAAAGTTTTTAAAAATACAATTCCAAGAAATGTTAAATTGTCGGAAGCTCCTTCTCACGGACTTCCTGCTATAATTTACGATTCAAAATGTCCTGGTTCAATTGCTTATATTAAATTGGCAAAAGAAATTCTGGACAGAGAAAAAAATTAATAATCAGTTTCACGTGAAACTAGAAAAGGAGAAAATATGAAAGAAGCTATTCAGGAAAAAAGGCTGGGAAAGGGTTTGTCAGCTTTGCTTGGCGAAAGTAAATCAAAAAAACCCGAAGATTTAGCCAGTGAATTTAGGGATTCTCTCGATTTAATAAAACTAGTTCCAATCGACAGAATCAGAGCTGGAATTTATCAACCCAGAAAGAATTTTGATCAAAACGATTTAAATGAATTAGCTGAATCAATCAAAGAAAGCGGCTTGATTCAACCAATTATTCTGCGCAAAGCTGGAGAAGACGAAGATTACGAAATAATAGCTGGCGAAAGAAGATTCCGCGCCGCTCAAATTGCTGGTTTAAAAAATATTTCAGCCATTGTAAAAAAAATTAACAATCATGAAGCACTTGAATTAGCTATTGTTGAGAACGTTCAAAGATCTGACTTATCTTTAATTGAAGAAGCCGAAGGTTATAAACAATTAATCCAAGAATTTTCTTATACTCAGGATCAAATCGCTAAAAGAGTTGGTAAAAGCAGAAGTCATGTCACGAATCTTTTGCGTCTTTTAACTTTGCCACAAATGGTCCGCGATTTTCTTGACCAAAGATTAATTTCTATGGGTCATGCTCGCGCCATTATCAACTCAAATAGTCCAGAAAAATTGGCCACTAAAATTGTCAACGATTCTTTAAGTGTAAGAGATGTCGAGGATTTAGTTCGCGATGAGAAAGTCGAAAAAATAAAAAATACTCCTATTTTACTACGCACTGAATCGAAAATAAAATTTATCAATAGTGATTATCTAGTAGAGCTAGAAAAAACGCTTGCTGAAATCTTGGGTATGGAAACACAAATTTCTTATAACTCATTTAAGAATAATGGAAAAATTGTGATTAAATTTTCAGACGTCGACAATGTTGCACAACTTATAACTAAATTAAAAAACTCTGAATCTATTAAATAAAATGAAACTCCAAGCCCATCCTTATTTATCTGAAATTGAAAATTACAAACCTGGCAAAGCCCAAATCGGCGATAATAATAATAAAATAATCAAACTTTCTTCCAACGAAAATGCTTTGGGCTCTAGTCCAAAAGCAATCGAAGCTTTTAGAAATCACGACTCAGAAGTTATGCGCTATGCCGATGGATCTTGTTCAATTTTACGAGAAGCGCTGGCCACAAAATATAAAATTAATTCTAAACAGATCGTCTGCGGTGCTGGATCTGATGAAATTTTAGCATTTCTAACTTCGGCTTTTGCTGGAATCGACGATGAAATTATTTATAGCGAACATGGCTTTTTAATGTATCCAATCTCTGCCAAGCGAGTTGGAGCAAGGGCTCGGAAAGTTAAAGAAAAAGATCTAAAAACTGATATCGAGCAAATTTTGACGACAGTCACTAGTAAAACCAAAATTGTATTCATAGCCAACCCAAATAATCCCACAGGGTCATATTTGAACAAATCAGAAATTGAAAAATTGATTAATGGCCTACCAAAAAATATCCTGATTGTTCTTGATCATGCTTACGAAGAGTTTGTTGACGTTGCCGATTATCCAAACGCCATCGAATTAGTGAACCAGCATGAAAATGTTGTGGTCACCAGAACATTTTCAAAAATTTATGGGCTTGCCAGTTTGCGCATCGGTTGGTGTTACAGCTCTCTAGAAATTGCTGATATTTTAAATAAAATACGCGGACCATTTAATGTCGGCGGACCAGCTCAAGTTGCGGCAGTTGCAGCTTTGACTGATGAAGAATTTTTTGAAAAATCCAAAAACCATAATAAAAAATGGTTAGAAATTTTATTCAAAGAATTTGCCAGCATCAATCAAATTAAAGCCCATCCATCGATTGCTAATTTTATTTTGCTTGATTTTGGCAACGCTGACTTATGTAGAAAATCCAACGATCTTCTTTTGTCGGAAGGAATAATTCTGCGCGAGATGCAAGCCTATGGCCTAGCTAATTGTTTGCGTATGACCGTCGGCACCGAAGAAGAAAATCTTCGCGTTTTAGAAATTTTAAAAAAATTAAATTAATGGATTTTAACAATTTAAGTTCCGCTGATTGGCAACGTTTCAGCTACTGCGCCCTACTTTTGATAGTTCTGACCACTAACTTAATGGCTCGCAAAGAATTAACGATTAGCAAAACTATAAAATATTTAACGATGTGGTTCGCAGTCTCTCTGGTTCTGATTGCGCTTTATAGTTATCGTTATGAATTTTCTGATTTTAAAAATCGCCTCGCCGCAGAAATCAATCCTTCCGCAGCGCAACTTACTAAATCTGGACAAATTATAATTAATGCTTCGCAAGACGGGCATTTTTACGTCGAAGCCAGAATTAATAGCGTCAATATTCATTTTATGGTTGATACTGGCGCCAGCGACATTGCAATTAACTTGGCTGATGCGGCAAGAATTGGGTTAAGCACTAAAAGTTTGATATTTAACAAACCATATCAAACGGCTAATGGTGTGGCCTTAGGAGCTGGAGTAACTTTGGAAGAATTGGAAATTTCTAATACAAAATTTACCAATATCAGCGCTTCGGTAAATGGCTCTAATATGGGGACTTCTTTATTGGGAATGAGTTTTTTAAAGCGGCTGAAAAAATACGAAGTCTATCAGGATAAATTAATTCTGACGATTTAAGGGCCCTGAAGAAAATCTGCTAGACACCGCCCGTCTAACGCTTCAGCAATTTATTATTGTAAACACAAAGCAAGCCATCGGCTAATCTTAAGGTAAATTGCTTACCAGTTGTCGGCACTACAACGAAGCCGTCACGAATGATATAAGTCAAAGACTGTTCATTGCCACGATTATCAACCAAGCTGACCGTTGGAATGATTAGGTTTTCACTAGGAAACTGAAAGAAAGTATCTTTTCCATCGTCATAAACTTTTAGCGGCATAATATTATCAGACTTTCCAGCCAAACTAAAATCAAAATTCAATTCGCCAGCTTCAGGATTTCTAGCGATTAAATTCGAGAGATTTTCCGCGGTATTAGCCCCCGGAAATGGAGTTTTAATAATCGTTCTATCTAAACCTCTTGGAGGCGGAGCTGGATTAGGAATGGTTAATGCTGGCGGGATTGGCAAAGGTTGTCCGATTTGCGGATAGAAGAATCGGATTGTATAAACTAATTCTTCGTCAGCTTTTCCATCATATTCGCCAGACCTGATGTCAAAATGATAAGTTCTTTTATTGCTGATAATAGTCATGTTGGTGTGACCAGCAATTTCCAAAGGTCGGATGAACAATCTCTTACCAGCTGGAGTTAAGCGCCAAGCGAAAGCTTCGCCAATTGAGATCATTTCAATTTCTTCATCTTCAGCAAATTCGATAAATGATTGATAGCCGTAGTAAAATTTTAATTCGTAAACTTCGTTTGGATTGTAAACTAAGGTTCTGATTCTGGAGTCAGTTGTGATTGGATTGGTCTGCGCAAAAGATGCCTGATTCGCGACAAAAATAAAACAGAAAGATAGCATCAAAACCTTTGCCAACGCAGGTAGAGATTTTAGATGGGCCCTTAGAAGCTCAGTTGGTTTCATTTTTAGCGAAGGTTTAAATCCTAAATTGTTGCTTGATGGATAAGAGGTTAAGTTTGGCACTAGTAACTGAAAACCTCGTCCGCAATCGCGTATTTACTAACTTGGAAGCCAAGAGGATTTATCAATCTTTCTTCCATGGTTAAATTTAAATCGGTAAAGAAGAAATTCATCGTTATGACCTCGTCTTTGGTGGTAATTTTTTCATTACTTGAAATCAATCTTAAGATACGAATTTGAGCAGTATTCCCGTCGGTAAATTGCACGGATTTTATCCGCACTTCAATTTTTGAATCGGTTCCGAGTTCTCTGGCATTAATACGATTTCTGAAATCGTTATAAACATCTGGCGTTGAAAATAATCGAATTTTATCAACATCCATTTTGTAAGTTTTCGGTTCGTAACCACTAGCAGCTTGGACAAATTGATTTAAAAAATATCTGCGAATGATTTGATCGCCAGTGAAATTTTGCGCCGTCATTTGGTTAACAATGGTTGCGATACCAGTCTTGCTTTCAACCTCAATTACGTAAGGTTCAAGCGATTTTGATGACATGATATTTTTCACAAACAACACCGCAACTGCAACAGAAAGCATCGAGATTAAAGTGAAAAGCAAAAGGATATTACGCTGAACCACAACAATCTGGTAGCGATTCGAGTACCAACTTTTGATTTTTAATTTATTTTTTTTGCTCGCTTTTTCTGTTTCTGACATGCTGAAAAATAAGGGCTAAACAGGAATTGCAATTTTCTTTGAAAGCAATTGTGAAATGGATTTCGTCGCAAAGTAATTATCTTGAATAATAATATCAAGCTGTTTTAATCGCCCGTCCTTCGGCTTCTATCAAGCCTTCTCGCAGTTATTACTTCCGATAAAAAATCAAAAATATGACACTCATTGATCGAGAAAAAATTCCTCTTTCACATAAATTAGAACAATTGAATTGGATATTAATTTCACTAATTATCGTTCTCGCCTCGATGGGTTTTTTAATGTTGTATTCTGCTGGCGGAGGAAGTTTTTATCCGTGGTTGATTAAACAATTAGGATTCTTCTCTTTCTTCTTCGTTGTGATGATTTTTATCGCAATTACCGACATCAGAATTTGGTTTAAACTTTCCTATATATTCTACGCAGCCGCGCTGGCAATGGTTATAGTCGTTGATATCATGGGTCATAATGCCATGGGCGCAACTAGATGGTTTCGTATTGGTTGGCTAACAATTCAGCCTTCTGAAATTATGAAAGTTTGTACAGTGTTTGCTCTGGCACGTTATTTTTACAATATTGAAGCCGACAATATCGGAAAAATAAAATACATCATCATCCCAATTTTACTGATCGCAATTCCAGCATTTTTCATTTTTTATCAGCCCGATTTAGGAACTGCGATGATCTTGATTCTTGTTGGAATTTCGATTTTATTTTTAGCTGGTGTAAAGATGTGGAAGTTCATCATCGTTGGCGCTGCAGGACTTATCGCCATTCCATTTTTATGGATTTTTGTGCTCTATGATTATCAAAAACAACGCATTCTAACTTTTGCCGATCCATCAAACGATCCGCTTGGAAGTGGTTATAATATCATCCAATCTAAAATCGCCATCGGCTCTGGTGGCTTGTTTGGAAAGGGTTATTTAAAAGGTACGCAAGGCCAATTAAATTTCTTACCAGAAAAACAAACCGACTTTATTTTTACGATGCTTTCCGAAGAACTTGGATTCATAGGAAGTTCTTTCACCATCGCAATTTATTGCGCGATTATTGCGATTGGAATTTCAATTGCGACACATACGAAACATCAGTACGGACGCCTGTTGGTAATGGGTGTGATCAATATTTTTTTCGTCCATATGTTCATCAATATGGGAATGGGAATGGGATTAATTCCCGTCGTTGGCGCACCGCTTCCACTAATTTCTTATGGCGGCACAATTACCGCTTCAATGCTGATTGGGTTTGGATTGGTGTTAAATGTAGATGTGAATAAAAATTTGGATCTAAAAATTTAAATCACCTCTTCACCACTTTCATATTCTTCTAACATCGTCAAATCCGCGGTTTTCTTGCCGTCAATCCCAAGTTCTGAAATATTTTTTACCGCCGAATAAACTCCGCGATTTAAATTTTTTGTCAATTTAGAATAAGCTCCCACCGCTTTATTTAAAGACCTCCCAACCTCTTTCGATTCCTTAAAAACAATCGCAATATTATCGAGTAATTTGCGTACTTGAATCTTCAAATCTTCGACATTTTTTTCCTGTTTTATTCGATCAATTACAAAACGCGCTTGCGATAAAAAATTGATTAAACCGACGGGAGTTAAAATCATCACGCCACTTTCCAAAGCCTTGGTGGCAAAGTTTTCGTCATTCTGCGAAATTATTTCCAACATCTTTTCGGTTTGCAAAAACATCACGATAAAAATCTTAAAATCTGACTTATTTTTACTGCGCAATTCTTCGAATAAAAATTTAGTATAATCTTTCTTTTTTAAGCTTTCGAGATGTCTTCTAAAACTGTCTTTTATTTTTCCTAAAACAATTTTTTCACCTTCAACATCACCTGCTTTTCTTACGCGCTCAAGCTCTAAAAAATGTGGCGATGATTTGCTATCAATCACCGTAATTTGATCATTTGGTAAAAATAAAATCACATCCGGACGCTTCGCCTCTTGTTCGCCGCCTTCGCTAATTCCACCAAAATGCGATTGCAAAATGTAATCACCAACCGAATTCAAATCAGCTTTTTCTTTTAAACCTGAATTTTTTAGAATATTTTCCAAAGTGATTTCAGCGGCTCTGCCAGAAGATCCCGGACTAAGTAACGCATTTTTTAACAAACTATTTTCATCAACCGATTTTTTTACCTCATCATTCAAAGCGGTAATTTTTGCCGTCACATTTTCAAAATCTTTGAACAAATTTTGCGTAATTTTTTTGATATTTTCCTGCTGATCTAAACTAAGCTGATTTTGCTGCTGCGAATTTCTTTTCATCAATTCTTCCGAAAGCTTGAAAAGCGCAACTTCTTTGTCTTTGTGCCATTCTTCTTTTTCGGTTTTAATTTGCTGCGCTGAAATTTTTAGAACTTCATTTTGCTTCTCAAATTCAAGATTTTTTTCCTGCAAAAAATTAATTTTTTCTTCGTATTTTTCTTTCTGTTCGCGCAAAGAATTAATCTCATTTTTTGCTTGAATATTTTCAGTTTTAACCTTGGCTAAAAAATAAAAAAATGCGCTTGCACCAAAGCCGCACAATATTGTAAAAACTAACGCTATCGTCATTGTATTTTCTTTTTTCGTTACTAAATCTCGGATTCTCTTCCACTTTTAATCTCATCCATTTCAATCATGATCGAGCAACAAATTCAATCGCAAATTTTCTGCACTTTGCCATTACGCGATGTCGTAATTTTTCCGCATATGACCACAACAATTTTAGTTGGTCGCGAGAAATCTATCAAAGGCGTTGAAGAAGCGAAACGTCTTGGTTTGCCAATTTTTGCCATCACCCAAATTAACGCCGATAATGACGGATTCGATGAAAAAAGCGTGTACCCTGTTGGGGTATTGTGCAGCATTGTTGAATCAATTCGTACGCCAGATGGAACTCTAAAGGTAATTCTGCAAGGCCTGACCAGAGCGCGCATTACCAACATTATAACTTCCGAAGAAATTTTTACCTGCGAAGTTGAAATTCTCATCAATCAAAGATTTTCTCTCGACAACAAAGATGCTCTAGGACTGATCAAAAGCTGCATTCAGAATTTCAGCAAATATTCCGAAGTCAGTAAAAAAGTTACGCCCGAAATTTTGAACTCCATTGTCAAACTACGCTCACCTCATGAAATCGCTTATTTAATCGCCACTAACATTGGCGGTTCGCTGAGAGATAAACAGGAAATTTTAGCTGAAAATGACTTAGTAAAAAAACTCTACAAAGTTTTAGAAGTTTTAAAAACCGAGATGGAAATCCTTCAGGCTGAAGTGCGCATCAATAAATCGATTCAAGAAAAAATTGCCAAAAATCACAAAGAATTTTACCTCAACGAACAGCTCAAAAATATCAAAAAAGAATTGGGCCATGACGAAGAGAATGAAGTTGACGAATTAAAAGAAAAAATTGCGAAGCTGAAATTACCAGAAGTTGTAGCTGCGAAATGCAAAAATGAATTGACGAAATTAGAAAAGATGAATCCTTATTCTTCTGAATCTGGCGTTGTTCGCAATTATTTAGACTGGATTGTGACTTTACCTTGGAAGGAAGAAAGTAAGCCAATCAAGAGTCTGGACAAGGCTCAAGATATCTTAAACGAACATCATTTTGCTTTAACTAAAATCAAAGAACGTATTTTAGAATTCATCGCGGTACAAATTAAAACCAAGGCTTTAAAAGGCCCGATTCTTTGTTTTGTAGGCGCGCCCGGAGTTGGCAAAACTTCACTCGCCAAATCAATCGCCGAAAGCTTGAACCGCAAATATGTTAAAGTTTCTTTAGGTGGCGTACGTGACGAATCTGAAATTCGTGGTCATCGGCGCACTTACATCGGCGCGATGCCCGGTCGCATCATCCAATCAATGAGAAAAGCCAAAACCATAAATCCGTTAATGCTTTTGGATGAGATTGACAAAATGTCAAACGACTTCCGCGGCGATCCATCAGCCGCACTTTTGGAAGTTTTAGATCCAGAACAAAATGCAGTTTTTTCTGATCATTATTTAGAAGTTGATTACGATCTTTCTCGCGTAATGTTCATCGCTACAGCCAACAACATCGCTGGCATTCCAATTCCACTGCGCGATCGCATGGAAATAATCAGACTTTCGGGCTATACTGAAAGTGAAAAATTACAAATCGCCAAACAACATTTGCTCAAAAAACAACGTCAGGAAAATGGCTTAAGTGAAAAAGAATTTTCAATTTCTGATGAGGCGATTTTGACACTAATTCGTAAATATACTTTCGAAGCTGGTGTGCGAAATTTAAACCGCGAAATGGCGAATTTAGCGCGCAAAGCTACAAAAGAAATCGTCACTAAAAAAGCTAAATCTCTGCACATCAATGAAAAAAATATTCAGAAATATGCTGGCGTTGAAAAACATCATTATGGAATTGTCAAAGAAGAAGATTTGGTCGGCGTTGCCACAGGTTTAGCTTACACCGATTTTGGCGGCGATTTACTCGACATCGAAGTTTTAAAATTTGAAGGCAGCGGCAAAATTCAAATCACAGGAAGCCTTGGCGATGTTATGAAAGAATCAGCGCAAGCGGCTTTAAGTTATGCCCGCTCCATCGCCAAAGATTTTAAAATCGATGCCAAAAAATTTAACAAATACGATTTTCATATTCACGTTCCCGAAGGCGCAACTCCAAAAGATGGGCCTTCTGCCGGCGTTGCACTTTGCGTTGCCTTGATGTCTTGTGTCAGTGGCATTGCGATTAAAAAGGATATTGCCATGACGGGCGAGATTACTTTAAGCGGTAAAACTTTAGAAATTGGCGGCCTGAAGGAAAAGCTTTTAGCAGCTCTGCGCGGCAAAATTAAAACCGTTTTGATTCCAGAATCGAATCGCAAAGATTTAGCAGAAATGCCAAAAGAAGTTTTGGACAACTTAACAATCAAGCCAATTTCCCACGTTTCGCAAGCTTTAACAGAATGTTTGGTTACAAAAAAATCGACCAAAAAAAATGTCGCAAAGAAATAATAATCAAATTCACATCATCGCCGGCCCAAATGGCGCCGGCAAAAGCTCTCACGCTCGCGTTACACTTCTGCCCGATTTTTTAAGCAGCAATACTTTTGTGAATGCTGACGAAATCGCCAAAATTCTTTCGCCTGAAAATCCTGAAAAATCCGCAATTGAAGCTGGAAGATTAATGCTCAAAAAAATGGATTTTTTACTTGAGAGCAAAATGGATTTCGCCCTTGAAACCACTCTCTCCGCAAAAACTTATCTCAACTTTATTAAAAAAGCTCAGGCGCGAGACTACAAAGTGAATCTGATTTTTTTAAAGCTACAAAGCGCAGAGCTTGCAAAAATAAGGGTGCAAAATAGAGTGAGCAAAGGTGGTCATAATATTGAACCGCCAGTAATTGATCGTAGATTTCAAAGAGGCTTAGATAATTTGAAAGATTATTTATCAGTTGTTGATACCGCTTCTGTCTATGAGGCAAGCGGTCCAGAGCTTATAGAGATAGTCACAAAAAATGAGGATCAACTCATAATTCTTAACGAAAAATTGTGGAAAGAAATTTATGCGCAATGAAGAAATTCTGAAAAAAACAGAAGAGGGAATGAGAGAAAGCAATAAAGTTCTTATTCGAGAGTTGGTGCGAGACTTAGAAGAAAAAGGAATATCGCCAGTCTGGGCAATTGACGGAGAAATAAAAAAGTTAAAAGTTATTTGTAAAACCGAACTAGAAGATTTTGAGCAGGAACTAAAACAACATGGATTAGAAAAATCCGAATTTTGTATCCTTGAAGAAGACACTACAGCAAGATTACCCGGCAATTTATATCCAATCACCGGAAACGTTATTCTGATTCACAAAAAATCAGCCAAAGTAAAAACATATAAAGCGGGAAACAGCTCTCACTGGGTTTACGACTTCCACCGCGATTTAGAAAACAAGATCTTCACAAACTAATCTCGATTTACTTCCTCATGCAAAACAATAAAAACGTCTTACTTGCCACCATTCTTTCTGTCGCAATTTTACTGGGCTGGACTTGGTTAATTGAAAAACCAAGAATCGAAAAAGAAGAAGCGCAAAGAAAAATTTATACCGAACAACATCAAAAAGTTGCTTCAACCGAAAGCTTCCAAAAGCCCAATATTAAAGAATCTACAAGCGACGCTCCAATTGCTGCAAAACCAACGGAAACAGTTTTGGCACTTAAAAGCCGCAAAGAAATTTTAAGCGAAACACAAAAAGATCGCGTTGCAATTGAAAGTGAAAATCTGCACGGATCAATCTCGCTTAAAGGCGCCCGCTTTGATGATTTAACCTTAGCAAAATATTTCGAGAAATCTGATCACAAAGATGAAGTTTCACTTTTTTCGCCAAGCGAAAGTAAAGACCGATATTTCGCCGACTTCGGCTGGGTAAGTTCAGAGAGCGCCTTAGAACTTCCAACTCCACACAGTTTGTGGAAAAGTAATAGCACCAAACTAACACCAGAAACCCCCGTAATTTTATCTTGGAAAAACAAAAATAATGTCGAGTTTGCGATCAAGATTTCGCTCGATAAAGACTATATGTTTGACGTTACACAAACTGTCAAAAACCACTCAAAATCTGAAATTTCTATCGCTTCTTACGGCAGAATTAATCGCGTTTTGGCAGGAGTTCACAAACCAGTTTACATTCTTCACGAAGGCCCAATTGGCGTATTCTCAGACATTCTTCACGAAGCTACTTACAAAGATTTAATTAAAGAAAAGCATCAGCAATTTTCTTCCGAAAGTGGCGGCTGGCTTGGAATTACTGACAAATATTGGCTGAGCTCAATTTTGCCCGATCGCAATCTAAAATATAACGCCACTTTCAGCTATGATTCTTCCAACCAAAATAATTTCTTCGACTCAGAATTTGTCGGCCAAGAATTTAAAATTGCCGCTGGCGAAGAATTAAAATTCGATCATCATCTTTTCGCCGGAGCTAAGAAGGTAAGGCTTTTAGACCAATATTCTCAACAATATGATGCCAAACTTTTTGATCGCGCGGTTGATTTTGGATGGTTTTATTTCTTAACCAAACCGTTCTTTTTTATCATTGAATTCTTGTCAAAATTCTTGGGCAATTTCGGTTTAGCAATTTTAGCAATGACCGTTATCATCAAGCTGGCCTTGTTTCCAATGGCCAATAAATCTTTCACGGCGATTACAAAAATCAAAAAATTGCAGCCGAAAATCGAAGCCATTCGCGCTAAATTTAAAGATGATAAACTGGCGCTAAACCGCGAAATCATGGATCTCTACAAAAGAGAAAAAGTTAATCCAGCTTCGGGATGTTTACCGATTTTAATTCAAATTCCAGTTTTCTTCGCCCTTTACAAAGTTTTATACGTTACGCTCGACATGCGCCAAGCGCCTTTTTATGGCTGGATTCGCGACCTTTCCGCGCCAGATCCGACTTCAATTTTCAACTTGTTTGGATTGCTGCCGTTTGAAGTTACCAACAATTTCACCATCGGCGTCTGGCCAATCTTGATGGGCATCACCATGATTGTGCAGCAAAAACTAAACCCAACCAGTTCCGATCCAACTCAAGCCAAAATCTTGAAATGGATGCCTTACGTTTTAACTTTTGTCCTTGCTGCATTTCCTGCCGGACTTGTGATTTACTGGACTTGGAGCAATACGCTGTCAATTTTGCAACAGTGGTTTATTAGCAAAAAGTTGAATAGCGAAACTAAGTAGAAATAAACAACCCACTCGACCAACGAGTGGGTATATAGTCAGGATGGGTGGCCGAGTGGCTGAAGGCGCACGCTTGGAAAGCGTGTTATGAGTAACATCATACGCGGGTTCGAATCCCGCCCCATCCGCCAT
>CAYSUM010000023.1:0-23713 GCA_964434225.1 uncultured Rhizobium sp. | reverse complement strand
TGGTGGAGCTAACGAGAGTCGAACTCGTGACCTCTTGCATGCCATGCAAGCGCGCTACCAACTGCGCTATAGCCCCCCGATGAAGAAAAACTGATTGTTGCGGAAGCGGCGCATCAAATATACTTAATCGCAAAACTGCAATTAATTTTTTTATATTGTCCGCCATCCTTCGCTTATGATCGAAATAGCAAATTTATTATTTCCCTTCGACATAGGTCACCGCTTCGCCGTTGCGAACCAAGACGTAGTAAGTGTTCCAAAAAGTGTTATAGGCATAAATTTTATCACCAGCGCGATATTCGCATTCAAATTTTTTTCTGATTTTATTATGAAGCGCGTCAGAAACTAAAGAAGTTCCAATCGTATCATAATAAGATTGCGCGGTGTTTTTTGTGTACTCGGAAGGCTCGGAACAGCCAAAATATTTCATGTCGGCACAGGCTGCGCTCAACAAAAAAATCGTAAGAATGAATTTTTTCATTTTTTAAAATTGGTTAAGATATTAGACACTGTCAGCTAATTATTTTTAGCGGCGCCATCGGTTTAAAAAAATTTCGTAAACCAACATGAAAGATCACCAACATTTAATTGACAGTAAAAGAAAATTTATTTTCTTAATCATAATTCTTGGAAGCGTCACAGCCATTGGGCCGCTGACTATCGACATGTATTTGCCGGCATTTTCTGCGATCTCAAAAAATCTTGCAGCACCCGAAAATTTGGTACAACTTTCGCTGACAACTTATTTTATCGGATTGGCTTTAAGTCAATTGATGTATGGCCCAATCATTGATCGTTACGGCAAAAAATTACCACTCTATTTTGGCCTGACGCTTTTTATTATTTCCACCATCGCCTGCTGTTTTTCTCATAATATTTATGAATTAATCTTCTTTCGTTTTTTTCAAGCAATGGGCGCGTGCATTGGCATTGTTGTTCCCCGAGCAATCGTGCGCGATATTTTTTCGCCACAAGAATCAGCTCGAGTTTTTTCTCATCTCATGTTGGTAATGGGATTGGCGCCAATATTAGCGCCACTTTTCGGCAGTTTTATTTTATTAATGTTTGGCTGGAAAGCGATTTTTGTTTTTCTAACTTTCTTCGGAATCTTCTGCCTGATAGTTTCGCGCTATGCTATTCCACAGACTACTTTGCCCAACGCAGATGAAAAAATTTCTTTAGTGCTAAAAAAATATTGGGAAATTTTGCACGATCGCAATTTTATCGTCGCAGCAATTTGTGGCGCAATGATAATGTCCGGACTCTTCTCTTATATAACCGCAGCGCCTTTTGCTTATTTAGAATTTTTTGGACTTTCGGCAAAAAGATTCAGTCTAATTTTTGCAGTGAATTCGATTGGATTTATCGCAACATCGCAACTTAATGCTTATTTATTGAAGAAAATTCCACTGGAAAAAGTTTTGGGAAAAATGCTGTTTGTGCCTGTATTTACAGGAATCGCATTGATTTTTGTTGGAATAAATTATCCACAATTTTGGCCATTTACAATAACGCTTTTTGTCTTTCTGGGCAGTATTGGCGCAATTATTCCCAACACAACCGCTCTGGCTTTGTCGAAACAAATTAAACATAGCGGATCAGCCTCGGCTTTGCTTGGAACTATTCAGTTCAGCTTCGCGACCGCAATATCATTTTTGGTTAGTAACTTACACGATGGCGGAATCACTTCGATGTCAATTATCATCGGCTCTTGCGGGATTTTGGCTTGCGTGGTTTACAAGCTTTTTAAGCGGTAATTATTCCAACCAATCTTCAATCATATTGGCCAATTTGGTTTTCGAAGTCGATTTTTCTAAATGAGAATTCATGCCACTATCCAAAGCTCTCTTAATCGTTTTTTCATCAGAAGATGACATTAACGCAATGATCGGAATCATTTTATAATTCTTAAATTTCTTGAAAATTTTCCCCTCGCGAATCTTCGCCGTGGCCTCATAACCGTTCATTATCGGCATTTCGCCATCCATTAAAACCAAATCAAAATCTTCTTCATCCAAAACTTTTAGCGCATCTTCGCCATTTTCAACATGACGAGTTTTGTAACCCATATCACGCAAAATTTTAGAAGTGATTTTGATGTTAGCTGGGTTGTCTTCGACTAATAAAATCGATTTATTTTTTTCAAAATTTTTCGACTTTTTTGCTTTTCGCAATTCCTCACTCTCTTCGTCGGTATAAGCATCGAAAAGTAATGTTATTTTGGTGCCTTCGTTTTTTTGCGATGCGATTTCGATCTTACCATTATGCATCTTAACCAATTTCAAAACAATCGACATGCCAATTCCGTGCGAATCCAAATCAGCAATGCCAGTTTTATCGATATTTTTTCCATGTCCTTGTAACAAAATTTTCACTTCTTCTTGCGTCATGCCAAAACCTTCATCCAAAACTTCGATGCAAATTTGACCTTCAGTTTTCAGATGTCGCGCCGAAATAAACACATTGGTTTTGGGCTTACTATATTTGATGGCGTTGGTGATGACATTAACCAAAATCTGCTTCATGCGCCTAACGTCGCAATATAATTTCAAATCACTTTCAATCGCAGTTTTGATCGCAACATGATGACGAATTGCCAAACTTTTATTCAGCAAAACAATGCGATCAATCAAAGTGGTGACGTCACAAGGTTTGAATTTTCCCAAAGAAAATTCGCCAGTTTCAATTTGATTGGTATCAAGCAAATCTTCGACAAAATGCATCAACTCTTCTGATTGATCGGCGATGGTTTCAACCATTTGCAACTCTTCGCTTTGCAGAATTTCTGACTTAGTTTTGTTGCCTAAAATAATTCTGCTTAAACCACAAATTCCAAAAATATAATTCTTAATATCGTGCGAAGATTTTGCCAAAAATTCCGCTTTTGCTTCGTTAGCGCGAAAGAGTTCAATATTAGTAAATTCAAGCCTTTGCAGCAATTTTTCTTCTCTTTTCGCCACTTCTTTTACCGAATTTAAAGTGTTAAAAAGATCGATTAATTCTTTGCCGCTCGGCTTTTCAATTGAGAAATTAAAATCTTTTTTGGAAATTTTTAAAGCAAGTTGCGACAGCTTGGATACTGGCTTGACGATGCGATAATAAATTTTCTGAAACAAAACCAGACAGCAAAAAATTACTAAAAATATGTAAAGTGATTGTCTAAGAAACAGATTAAAAATCTGCTGATAGGATTTGTGTTTATTGTAAAAAACTAAAACTTTGAGCGGCGATTCATCAATATTTCTGAGGCAAATAAAACTTTTATTTTTGGAAAATAAACCTTGAGAACTAACCATCCCGTCGTTTGGAAATCTCTCTAAATTTTTCGGATCATTAAAAAATTTATCGACGACAGATCGATTTTCTACATTCAAATTATGCGAAGCAAATGCCAGCGTTTTACCTTGAACTACGGCAAAACTGAAAGTTTCATTGCCGATAGTTTTAGTAATTTTATCGATGATTCTGTCGATATCTAAACCAAATACTAAAGTTCCAGAATATACCCCTTGGTCAGAAAAAACTCCCATTCCCACGGGAATAATCGAACGGCCGGAAAGCGCACCAATAATAGGTTTGCCGAATACTAATCTTTCGGGAATTGTGGAAGTAATTTTCAAATAATCACGACCCGAAACATCAACCGGATTATGAATCACACCCGCCGCACCATCCGCTGACATTTTATTGCGCAAATCAATCCAAGAAAAAGCGTTCCAAGTAATCGAAATATCAATCTGACTATTAATATTGCTAACAAAAGAAGAGAGAATTTTTGCCACTTTTTTCGTCTCTACATCCGCTTTATTTTCTTTGATTTGCTTGGTGGCGTAGAAGAGTTGATATTTCAAATAATCAACATTGTAGGAAATCGATTTTTCAACTTGTTCTGAGGCGACGACAATGCGGTCTTCAATTTTTTCTTTTTCTTGATCGATCGAGAATTTTATGAATAAGCATCCGACGATAAATATTCCGATTACAGACGCTCTGTAAATCAAAACGAAATCTTTAGTCAGCGACAGTGGAAAGTGGCGAAGAAATTTTTTTTTCATCTGTATTGGCGGATTAGTAACGATGCTTTGGAAATAACGGCTTACCCTCATTGATTTCCAAACCATTATCTCTTGCCCATCCTTCAATTCGGTCTATAACACTAGAAGAAGGATTGTGAAATGAAATATATGGAACACCTTTTGAAGGCCTGATTCTATCCTCAGAATTTTTTTCTTCTCCATCAAGGAATTTAGCCTGCGTTGCTTCAAGAAAAGATCGTCTGGCTATAATATCTTCAGCACTTTGCGTGACCACATCAACAAGTGCAATACGATAAGTACTACCCCCTCCTCTACTTCTCTCTTTAAAAATAGAAACCATGTGTCCCTCTATCGACTTTTTAGAGCTACCGTCCTCACCACTATCAGATGATGACCCAGAACTGTAATTATGACGAGAACTACCTATCTCTGATAAATTGCTCATAGCTCGAGAACGAGAAACTTGAAAGACAGTACTTGGAGTAATATCAGCCCTTCTAAATCTCTCCAAATTGACCTGCACTCTTGCTCCTTCAGCCATTGATTTTGAAGGATCGTACAATCTTAAATCTATCAACTCGCCTTCATCAAAACCCGCCAAAGGCAATTCTGTACAAGCAAGCAAAACGGGGAAATCTCCGTGCAAGGCTCTCATTTCAGCAACGACTGTAAGTATCTTCTCCTTGGCTTCATTAATTCTTCCAGCTTTCACGTCATAAATTGCCGACATGATTCTTGCTTGCTGACCTTCGTCAGGAGTAAAAAATTGGCGCTCTCTTGGATAAAAATCTTGGCGACATTGTTCATAAGCCCCCACTTGACCCTCTCCTAATCCCATACCTATTGTGCGATTGGTGCCAAGTAAAATCAAACCAGGAGCATTTAGATTGTCGTTTATAACCGATTTACGAATATCAACAATCATTTCCAAAGCTCTGGGAGAGCAAAATTCTCTCAAGCGGCCGTGAGTTGTGTTACAAGGTATCGTGATACATGTAGCCCTTATTTCCTCAGCAAAATTCATCATCATTTGATAATGAGGAATGTAAGAAGGACCGGTCTTAATTTCAAAACGCTGCTTTCCTGGAGCGCTACTTTGACTCCAGTGAATTGCAGGAGTGCTAGTAGAAGTAAGCTCATTAAAAAAATCTTGGCTGGCTAAAGGACCGGCGCCACCAGCAACGAACACACAGTTGTTCTCTGGACGATCTAATATCGGATATCCGCCATGTTCTTTTCTATCATTTATTCTTTTGGTTCTAAAAAATTTATCGAGCTCAAGATTTGCTAATAATTGAGGATTTAGCTCTAAAGATGATCCATCATAATTTAATAAATTCGGCCTTCTACAATAAGAACTGCCATTAGATTTTCTAACACTAGAAATCGCGATCGACTGATCAAGAACTTGACGAGCGAGCTCTTGCAATTCTTGATCATTTTTACCCTTAGAAGATATAATTTCAGCTTCACATCTTATATCCAGAGGAGTACCTGAAACGCCAATAGCAGCGATAATATCACATCCAAAATCATCACAAAAATGGATCTGATCTTTTAAATATCGAGGATCTTTATTTTTTATACCGACCGCAATTATTTCCGGAAAATGTTGGTCATCAGTAAGACCAATCTCATTACCATATTCGATGATATATTTGTTTAATTTTGCTACTTGAACTGGATTAAAACCGGTAACTCCAATCGTTCCCTTCCATTGAGTAATTTGCTCGGAACTTAATTGCGGATACCCTACTTTTTTATTTTTTACAGCTTGTGAACGACTCATTTTTTTAAAAATATGTTAAAAATTTTAAACCATCAGCAATTTACGAAAGCTAGATTTCCTTCTAAAATTTCGCTTCGCAAATTTTTGCTATAATAGAATTACTTAGAAGTCTTGATTTATCCGCAATTTTTATTCTTTCTTCTGACAATATTATAAATCCTGTTTTTTCAAGAACTCTTATCTTTTCAAAATTAATAATTTCTTGCAGCTTCTTATTGAAATGAGCTTGAAAAATTTCATCGCTAATTCCATCACGCAAGCGCAAGCCCATTAAAATCAACTCTTCACACAATTCTTCCGCCGAAATTTTTTCTTGTTTTTGAATTCCTGCGCCAAATTCTTCAACTTTTTTTAGCCAAGCTAAAGGTTCGTGAAGCATTGTGATTGCTGATCGCTCAGTTTCGTTTTCTAAATAAATTCTTGAATGTGCGCCAGCGCCAATTCCCAAATAATCGCCGCCTTGCCAATAAACTAAATTATGCTGACATTCGTAATTTTTTTTGGCGTAGTTGGAAATTTCGTAAAGCTCTAAACCAGCGTCAGAGGTGATCTGATTCGTCATTTCATAAAAATCTGCGCTTAAGTTTTCATCGGGCATTTCAAATTCTTTGCGGGCAAATTGTGAATAAAATTTTGTACCTTTTTCGATAGTTAATTGATAAAGCGAAAGATGTTTAGTGCCAAAATCAATCGCTGTTGAAAGCTCTACTTTCCAAGCTTCAAGGCTTTGTTTTGGCCTTGAATAAATTAAATCGAAGGAAAAATTATCAAAAATTTTTGCGGCAATTTCAATCGTTCCAATCGCTTCTTTTGCCGAATGTTCGCGTCCCAGAAATTTCAAATCTTCGTCATTCAAAGCCTGAATTCCAATCGATAAGCGATTAATTCCAATCGCGCGCAAATCCTTGAATTTAGAGCTTTCCGACGATGTTGGATTAGCTTCCAAACTGATTTCACAATTTTCATCAATCTTCCAAAGCTGGGCAATTTTTTTCAAAATTCCTTCCACCAAAAATATCGGCATTAAAGACGGCGTGCCACCTCCAAAGAAAATAGTTACCACTTTACGCTGACCAATTTTCGCCGCAAAAAATTCCAATTCACGCTCATAAGCTCGCAAAAATTTTTCATATTCAACGCCCTCACGAACATGAGAATTGAAATCGCAATAAGGGCATTTTGATTTGCAGAAGGGATAATGGATGTAAATGGATAGTGCTTTGCTCACAATTGCCTTGATCTAAATTAAAGTTTGATAAATGTTATCGTTTCTCTTTTTCCAAAAAATAATTCTCTAAAAAAATGCTGCAAATCGCAATCGTAGTTTTTCGTGAAATCTTAGAAATTTCTTTAATTTTAGGAATTTTAACCGCCGCTACCAAAGAAATTAAAGGGCGCACCAAATGGATTTTAAGCGGCCTTTCTCTAGGAATCGTCGCCTCTTTAATTTTAGCATTATTCACTGATAAAATTTCTGAAACTCTTGACGGTATGGGTCAGGAATTTTTTAACGGGCTGATTTTAACTTCCGCCGCCTTCATGATCGGTTGGACAGTAATTTGGATGCAAAAGCATGCTAAATCGATCTCGGGAGAATTAAAGCGTTTAAGCAATTCGGTGCGCGAAGGCAAAAAACCACTTTATGTTTTGTTGGTTGTAGTTTTTTTATCAGTGCTGCGCGAAAGCGCTGAAATCGTGCTTTTCACTTACAGCTATTATATTTCTGGCACCTCAATTAGCGAAATTATTTTTGGATTAATTACCGGAATCATCTTAGGTTCCGCCGCCGGATTGGCACTTTATTTGGGAATTTTAAAAGCCTTCGGAAAATATTTTTTTATCGTCACCACTTGGCTTTTGATTTTTTTATCCGCTGGAATTGCCGCACAAGGAATTGGATTTTGGATCAATGCCCAAATCTTCCCAGCCTTAGGAAATCCTGTCTTTGACGCTTCAGAAATTTTATCGCAGGAAAGTTTTTTTGGAAAATTCCTGCACATCTTTTTTGGTTATATCGACCAGCCAGCTGGATCGCAAGTCATCACTTATTTTGCAACTCTTGGAGTTTTAATTTTAGGACTTCGTATCGCTAAAAAGATGTGATTTAGAAATCTCTAAAACTCCCTTTCTGGAAGCCTTTACAACTTCTTAGCCGCTTCAATCGCGCCGTAACTTATCACCGCTGACGCGCCAGCTCTTTTAAATGCCGTCAAACTTTCCAAAAAAGCCGCATCAAAATCAAGCACACCACTTTGCGCCGCAAATTTTAACATCGCATATTCGCCACTAACTTGGTAAGAAATAATCGGCAGATGAAAATTTTGTGAAGCTCGCGAAACGATGTCTAGGTAAGGCATTCCGGGTTTTATAATAATCATATCCGCACCCTCTTGCACATCAAGCGCAATTTCGCGCAGCGCTTCATCAGAATTTCTAAAATCCATTTGGTAAGTTTTTTTATCTTTATTTCCTTGGGACTTTTTTAAGTTTGATGCCGATCCAACCGCGTCACGAAATGGCCCGTAAAAACTCGAAGCATATTTTGCAGCGTAAGACATTAATGACACATCGCTAAATCCTTGATCATCAAGCGCATCACGAATTATCCCAATTCGACCATCCATCATGTCGGATGGCGCAATCACATCGCAACCAGCTTCAGCCTGCACCGAAGCTTGTTGGCATAGAATTTCAATCGTCGCATCATTTTCAATTTGACCTTTTTCATTTACAATTCCGTCATGACCGTGAGAAGTATAGGGGTCAAGCGCAACATCAGTAATTACGCCAATTTCGGGCACAGCATTTTTAATCTCGGCGATAGTTCGACACATTAAATTTTTCGAATTCATCGCTTCTTTGCCGTTAGAATTTTTGAGTTTTTGATCAATCACTGGAAACAACATCAGTGCAGGAATACCAAGCTTTTGCGCCTCTTTAGCTTTTTTGATAATTCCATCAATTGAGAAGCGCGAAACATGGGGAAGCGAAGAAATTTTTTCTTCCTTATTTTTTCCCTCAATTACAAAAAGTGGTAAAATTAAATCGCGGGGTGAAAAAGCATTTTGCGCAGTTAATTCGCGAACCCAAGCCGCTTTACGATTTCGTCTCAAACGAATGTTTGGAAAATTACCGACAGAAAAATTTGTCATATTATTTGAAATTCGGATTTTGAAAATTAGCTTCTAACTCTGACGACCAAACTAACCTTCACTCACTTTAACTTCCATGAAAAATATCCTTGAAGAAATTTATCAGCACAAGCTGATCGAGGTGCGCAATCGCAAGAAAGAACTGTCGGTGCAAGAAATTTGCGCACGCACCAAATGTTTAGAAAAATCTTCTTCTTGCGCCAAAGATTTTTTTACAACCTTGAAAGAAAAAAGTTATCGCAGTGAAGTTGGACTAATTTGCGAAATCAAAAAAGCTTCGCCTTCACACGGATTAATTCGCGAAGATTTCGATCACATTCAAATCGCGCAAGACTATGAAACCGCTGGCGCAACCTGCCTTTCAATTTTGACTGACGAAAAATATTTTCAAGGACGTAGCGAATATTTGCAGGAAGTTCGCGCCATCACAAATTTGCCGATTTTACGTAAAGATTTTATTGTCGACACTTACCAAATTTATGAAGCAAAAATGCTGGGCGCCAATTGCATTTTATTAATCGTCGCCATGCTTGACGATGCCAAATTAATTGAGCTAGAAAAATGCGCCTTTGACGCAGGATTGTCAGTGTTGATCGAGATTCACAACGAAGCAGAATTACAACGCGCCTCTCGCTTAAAAAGCAAACTTTTAGGCATTAATAATCGCGATTTAAAAACTCTAAAAGTCGATCTGCAAACTTCACTTTTTTTGTGCGAACAGGTTTCCGATGATTACATTTTAATTTCTGAAAGCGGCATAAAAGACGCGCTCGATATTGATTTGCTAAGACAGGCTGGAATCAACTGCTTCCTGATTGGCGAACATTTTATGCGCCAAAAAAATATCATCAAAGCCCTGCAAGATATTTTAAACTGATTTCAACTGGCCTTATCGCACCTTGAACAAGAAATTTAGCCAAGCTAAAGTGCCCTCACCTTCATATTTCACATCTCAAAATCATGTTCAAAATTGCAATTATCGGCCGACCAAATGTCGGAAAATCGACGCTTTTTAACAAGCTTATCGGCAGAAGTTTTGCTATTACTGACGACACTCCGGGCGTTACGCGCGACCGCAAAGAGGCCAAGGGAAAATTGGGTCCGTTGGAATTTATCGCCATCGACACCGCAGGACTTGAAAATCAAATCACCGATAAATCTTTAGAAAAAAGAATGATGGAGCAAACCGAAGCCGCCGTTGCTGACGCCGACTTGTGTTTGTTCGTGATTGACGGCAAAGAAGGCGTAACCAATAAAGATTATTACTTCGCACAATGGTTAAAAAAGATGAACAAAAAAACCGTCTTGCTCGCCAATAAATGCGAAAATTTAAACGAAGAAATTTTTGGCAGTGAATTTTATAAATTGGGGTTTGGCAAGCCTACAGCGATTTCAGCCGAACACAAATTGGGTTTTGGCGATCTTTACGAAAAAATCGCGCCCGAAATTGAAGAGTACGAAAAAAACTTCGGCGAATTTGGTACCGAGCTAGAGGATGAAAAATCCGATTTACAAATCGCCATTGTTGGCCGTCCAAATGCAGGAAAATCAACTTTCTTGAATAAAATTTTAGGACAAGATCGTTTAATCGTCGGCCCCGAAGCCGGCATCACGCGTGACGCCATCGCCATTGACCATGAATTTAAAGGCCAAAAAATCCGCTTCATCGACACCGCTGGAATCAGAAAAAAAGCTAACATTACGCAGAAACTAGAAAAGCTCTCTAGCCTTGATAGCTTTCGCGCCATCCGCTTTGCTCAAATTGTAATTTTATTGATCGACTGCAATTCTTTGCTCGATCATCAAGACGCCGCTTTAGCTGGCGAGATCTTGAAAGAAGGGCGCGGATTGGTTTTTGCGATTAATAAAATCGATTCCATCAAAGGCGATAAAGAGGTTTTTTTACGCGACGCTCGCAAACAAATTCAATCAATTTTGCCAAGTCTTGACGGTGCGGCGATCGTTGGCGTATCTGCTAAAACCGGCTATAATGTTGACAAAGTTTTGGAATTCGCTCTTAAAACTTACGAAGAATGGCAGACTTATATTCAAACCAATAAATTGCACGATTGGTTGAAATTTGCCGAAGCCAAGCATTCGCCAAAAATGTACAAAGGCAAACCAATCAAGTTGAAATACGCGACGCAAATTAAAAAACGTCCGCCAACTTTTGCTGTTTTTACCAATCACATCAAGCCTTTGGAAGGCGCGTATGAGCGCTATTTGATTAACTCACTGCGCGAATATTTTAATTTAACTTTAACGCCAATTCGTTTGGTTTTGAAAAAAAGCGATAATCCGTTTTCAGAAAGAGTTGAAAAAACTTTTTCGAAAAAATTGCACAAACCTAAAAAGTAAGTTCATGAGTAAAAAAATCGACACAAAAAAAATTTTCGGAGTGGCTTGCGATTTTGAGGTTAAAGCCTTCGCAGAAAAATCAGAATTCGTTCCCGCAATCGACGAAAATTATTTATTCGATCCAAAAACCACCATCGCAATTCTTGCTGGATTCGCTTTCAACAGTCGAGTTTTAATTCAAGGAATGCACGGAACTGGCAAATCCACTCACATCGAACAAGTGGCCGCGCGCTTGAACTGGCCTTGCTTGCGCATTAATTTCGATTCCCAAATTACTCGTCTCGATTTAGTTGGAAAAGACGTCATCAAATTAAAAAACGACAAACAAATTACCGAATTTCAAGAAGGAATAATTCCCTTCGCGCTCAGAAATGGCATGGCTTTGGTGCTTGACGAATATGACGCAATCAAAACTGATGTTTCGTTCGTAATTCAACGCCTGCTTGAAGAAGACGGAAAATTTGCACTACTCGAAGAAAACGAAATCATCACACCCGACAGGAATTTTCGCCTGTTTGCAACCTCAAATACTCTTGGCGCTGGCGATGATTTGGGAATTTATCACGGCACAAATTTAATTAACCAAGCGCAGATGGATCGCTGGAATATTGTCGCGGCACTAAACTATTTAACTGACGAACAGGAGTTGGCAATTTTGCTAAAAAAACTGCCTTTTCTAAATTCTAAACTACATCAACAAACCGCTAAAATGATGGTGCGATTGGCAAATTTATCGCGCGAAGCTTTTAAAAATGGCGATGTCTCAACTTTAATTTCACTTCGCACTTTGCTTTCTTGGGGGAAAAATATTGAGATTTTCGGATCAGTGAAAACCGCCTTCACCCTAAGCTTCGTCAATAAAGTTATTGATGACGAAAAAGCTGTAATTGGCGAATTTTATCAGCGCGTTTTTGGGGAAGAATTGAAATAAATCATTTATTCAAAGGATGATGTTTAAACACCAGTTCGCGTAATTTTGAATCTAGAATGTGAGTATAAATTTCAGTGGTGGAAATGTTGCTGTGACCAAGAAGTTCCTGCAACACTCGCAAATCAACGCCGTTATTTAGCAAATGCGTCGCAAAAGAATGACGAAAAACGTGAGGATGAACTCGACTCGGATCAATATCCACCTTAACCGCCAACTCTTTTAACATTTGATGTAAGCGCTGACGCGTCAAATGCGCATCAACAATTTCAGAACTTCTTTCGCGAATTTCGCCAGTTTTTTTACTGGCGCGCACCGTTCCAACAAAAAGCCATTTTGATTTTTCTTGTCCCATTTTTTTGCGCAGCTCGATATATTCAATCAGCTTGGAAATAGCGGATTTATTGAGCGCAGCGATTCTCTCTTTATTGCCTTTGCCTTTAACGATCAAATAATTGCGCAAAGTTTTTTCGCCATTTTCTTCTGTTTTTGCAATCGCATTTATCGGCAAAGAAACTAATTCTGTAACCCGCAAACCCGCGGAATATAAGACTTCCAGCATACAAGAAAGTTTTACGCCAAATTCTGATTTATCGCGATTGACGTAATCGAGCATCTTAAAAACCTCTTCTTCACTTAAAAATTTTGGTAATTTCGATTCGGCTTTCTGGCCTTGCAAATAAAGCGCTGGATTTTGCGTAATCAGATTTTCGTTTTCTAAAAAACGATAAAAATTCTTTAAACAAGAAATTTTGCGACTCACCGAAGAGCTGCGCAAATCTTGTTGATAAAGCTCATAAAAATAATCTTTTATATTGTCGGAATTAACATCTTTGAGTGCAATTTTTCTGGGCGCGAGGAACTTACAAAACAACTCTAAATCTTTACCGTAAGATAAAATCGTATTTTGTGACAAGCCATCTTCCGCACGAATTTTATCTAAAAAACTTACCACCAACAGATCATACAAACGCGCGGCTTTTTTCATTAAAATAACGAATCTTCTTTTAAAAATTCTGGATCATCAGGTAAGCAGATATTTATTTTATTTTTGATGTCGATTTTTTGCACTACGCTTTTTTGCGGCACTTTAAAATCGGCACGAAATAGCAAAATAAAAAGTGCAAACATTGCAAATAAACTGACCCACAAAACCACATATTGCATGACGGCAACAACTCTATTGTCGCTTGAGTAAAAAGGCATTTGAGATTTAAATTATAACTTAACAAAGTTTTTCAACACTCATTATTCTCAACTGATGCTAAAAAAGTTGCCAGCTTTTTTCGGTTTATTGTTCTTTGCAATTTTCTTGCAAAGCGCCTCATCCGCTGACTCGCAAGGCCCGTCATTAATTCGCGATGCTGAGACGGAAAAATTTCTGCGCGAATTATCTCGTCCAATTTTTCTAGCCGCTAATTTAAATCCACAAAATATTTCAATTTACATCATCAATGACAATACCTTGAACGCCTTCGTTTCCGGCGGCCAGAATGTTTTTATCAATACTGGATTAATCAGAAAATATAACACTCCCGATACCCTAATTGGGGTAATTGCTCACGAAAGCGGACATATTGCCGCTGGCCATTTGGCGCGATCAAGCGAAGGCTCGCAAGAAGCACAGGGCGCGATGTTGTTAAGTTATTTACTGGGAATCGGCGCCGCACTTGGCGGAGCTCCTGACGTTGGAATGGCGCTGCTTATGGGCGGAAACGATACCGCTAATCGGCTTTTTATGAAATATACTCGCGGCCAAGAAGAGGCCGCCGACAATCACGCTGTTGAATATTTAGGCAAAATGCAATATCCCGCTGACGGCTTGATTAGACTGCTCGATTTTTTTCAAAGCGAAATGGTCGGCTATCAAGGACAAATTGACGAATATTTATTGTCACATCCCGTCAGCAAAAAAAGAATCGATCTGATTCGCGCACGAACCAAAGGCGTGATTTTTTCCAACAAAAAAATTAATAAAGATCTACAGCCTGAAATGGATCGAGTACTGGCAAAGCTTGAAGGTTTTATGGAAAATCCCGACGAAATTTTAAGAAAATATCAAAATCAGAATGATGAATTTTCAAATTATAAAAAATCGATCGCGTTTTTTAGAAAAGGCGAAATCAAAAAATCACTAGAATTGCTTGACCGAATCATCGAAAAAAATTCTGCAATCACCATTAAATCGAGATATAATTCGCCAGAATTAGGATTTTTATACGAGCTGAAAGGGCAAATTTTATTTGAATCAGGACAAATTGTTGCATCAAGCATCGCTTATGATCAAGCCTTGAAATTATTGGCTTTGCAAGATTCTTCTCAAGCAAAAATTGCTTTTGCCGGCGCAATTTTAGCACTGCCACAAACCGATAAAGATTTAGTAAATCTTGCCATTAAGAAATTGAATGAGGCCGAAAAATATGAAAATGAAAATCCATATTTATACCGCCAACTCGCAACCGCTTATTCCAAAATTAATGACGAAGGCAGGTCAATGCTGGCTCTAGCGAAGTTTAATTGCATGATTGGACAGAAAGAAAAATGCACAAAATATGCCAAACAAGCGCAGGGAAAATTGGACAAGTCTGCGAAGGCGGAATTGGTGCAAATCGATGACTTGCTTGAAGATGAGAAGGAAGAGAAAAATGGGAAGAAATAAAATCGCGATATTTTTTACATCGCCATTGCAAGCGTAGCGCAAGCAACCCAGTAAGCCCACGCCATTCTGGGTTGCTGCGCTGCGCTCGCAATGACGGCGCGTAGATTACCCCATCAACCCCTGCAATCTCCGCGAAAAATCTTTCGCATCTTTAATCGGCTCGTCTTCGATAATGCAGGCCAGATCTAACAAAGTATTGATCGTATCGCGCGCTTCATCTTTTTGCGCTTCATCCAAATATTTTTTATTTAAAGATTTTACGATTTTATTGGTCGGATTAATTTCCAAAATTTTTGCCGTTCCCGCCTGAATTTGTTTTTGCTCGAGCAAAAATCTCTCCAAACGAATATCCATCGAACCAGCGTCCACAGCCAGACAAACTGGACTTCCCGTCAATTTTTTTGAAATTCTTACGTCTTTAATTTTATCGCCCAAAGTTTCTTTGATGAATTTTATCAGACCTTCAAATTCTGCCAATGTTGCGTCTTTCATTGGAGCTTCTGGGATTTTATTTTCGTCTTCCTCTTTTGGCTCTTCTGGTTTTTTATCGACATTTTCTAAATCAACATCGTGACGATTGATCGACTGAAACTCCTTCTCTTTGTAAGGCAAAGCAACGGTTACCCAAAATTCATCAACGGCATCAGTCAAAAATAAAACCTCAACATCTTTTTGCAGAAAAACTTCGAGTTGCGGCGAAGATTTAATTTTTGCAACAGTTTCGCCGGTTAAGAAATAAATCTTGTCTTGCCCCGACTTTACACGATCCAGATACTCGCCCAAGGTAATTAACTTATCAGGAGATTTTGAAGAATAAAAACGCGAAATTTCAAAAATTTTCTCACGAAATTCTGAGCTTTCGCAAAGTCCTTCTTTCAAAACTGCGCCAAAATTATTCCAGAATTTCAGATATTCTTCTTCACTTTCTAAAGCCTTTTTCTTCAATTCAGAGAGCACTTTGCTTACAATCGATTTTCTGATTTTTTCAAGAACCAAGCTATGCTGCAAATTTTCGCGACTGATATTTAACGGCAAATCGTCGCAATCGATCAAGCCACGCAGAAAGCGCATATTCGCTGGAACTAAATTTAAATCTTCCGAAATAAAAACTTTTTTTACGTAAAGTTTTACCGAAGTTTTTCGATCGGGATGAAACAAATCAAACGGCTTCATCGCTGGCACAAAAAGCAAATTGGTGTAAGAAACCATGCCTTCAATTTTATTATGAATCGTCATAAACGGCTCACTTGGCAAATGTGAAATATGTTTGAAAAAATTCTGATATTGTTCTGGCGTAATTTCTTCTTTCGGCCTTGTCCACAGCGCTGAAGCTGAATTTAAAGTTTCAATTTTTGCGCCAGCTTCCAAATTTTCTGGAATAAATTCGATCTTAAAATTGATGTGATCGGAATAAGTTTGAACCACATGCTTGATGTGAAAACGATCAAGAAAATCGTCAGCTTCTTCTTTTAAATGCAGAATAATTTTAGTGCCGCGATCAAGATTTTCTTCCGCTTCTTCAATCGTAAAATTGGCGCTTCCGCAAGAAATCCATTTAAAAACTTTGTCCGAATCGAACTTTTTTGAGAGCACTTCCACTTTATCTGCGATCATAAAGCTGGAATAAAAACCCACGCCAAATTGACCGATTAATTGCACATCTTTTTGCTTGTCACCCGTCATAGATTTGACGAAATTTTCCGTGCCCGAACGAGCGATTGTTCCCAAATTTTGAATCAAATCTTCGCGATTCATTCCGATGCCATTATCGCGGATGATCAACTGTTTCTTGGCTTTGTTTGTAGTAATCGAAATTCTTAGTTCGTCATCAGCTTTTAAAATTTCTGAATTTTGCGAAGATAAATAGCGCAATTTATCGCAAGCATCCGCAGCATTTGAAATCAATTCCCGAAGCGCCACATCTTTGTTGGTGTAGAGCGAATTAATCATCAGATTTAAAACTTTTCCGACTTCAACGTCGAAATTAAATTGTTGTTCGTTTGACATTTTTTAATTTTATTTATGAGGTTAGAATTAATCGATTACATAAGATTGAACCAAAATATTTCAATTCACGTTTTAAAAAACCACTTACCCAAAAAATGTCTTTCGTCAAAAACCTCATCCATATTTTTATTTTTATAATTTTAGCCCAACCAGCCTTCGCGACCAAAAATACTCAGATCATTAGCGATGGGCCGAAAGAAATTTATGGCTCCGCCAAAGATAATATTCAAATTCGTATCAGCAATGGCAGCGCTGGCTCAACTGGAATTTTTCGCGTTTTAGCCGAAGATTATTTGCGACTTAAGGGCAAGAAATTTTCCATCGCTTGGTATCGAAATATCAGCGTTAATAGCCTGAAACAGCTGAAGAGTGGCGCTATTGATATCGCATTAATTTGCGAAAAATCACAAGGAGAAGCTGCACAAAAAGAAGGTTATGCAACTCATTATGCGCCAGTTTTTAATGATCATTTTTTAATTATCGGACCAAAATCAAATCCAGCGAAACTTGATAAATCTGACTCGATTCAAGAAATATTTTTAAAGATTTCTAGTTTTGGAGAGCGAAGCGCTGCGCCAATTTTTCTATCGCGCAACGATAATTCCAGCGCCAATGTCAAAGAGCAATTCGTCTGGTCATCGGTCGGCCTCAAGCCGTGGAAAACCAATGCAAAATGGTATGCTAAATATCCAGTTTTTCCACTTGATGCGCTAGCTTACACCAATGATAATTCGCTTTATTCAATCACCGATTGGGGAACTTGGCTTTCAAATAAAAATGCCACTTCTGCTTTAGAAATTTATTCGCAAGGCGGCAAAACCCTTTTCAATCCCTGCTTCGCATTACTTGGAAAAAATCCATCGCAAGAAGCTCTGGAATTTTTAAATTATTTAAGAAGCGATCGCGCTCAAAAATTAATTACCGATTTTGGCAAAGATAAATATGGCGGAATGGCTTTATTTACAACGTCGCAGCAACTAGATTTTTAAATTACAAAATGATTAGAAAAATTTTCTGCAGCTTTATCTTTATAATCCTAGCGCAAAAAGCTTTCGCTGCTTCTGATACTCGCCTGATTAGCTCGCAACCAAAAGAAATTTACGGACAATATAAACAAAATATTCAGCTGCGCATCGGCAATGGCGGAGCTGGTCCAACAGGAATTTTGCGCGCGCTCTCGGAAGATTATTTGCAAGTTAGTGACAAAAAAATTTCTATCGCTTGGTATCAAGATATCAGCATTAACACTTTGAAACAGCTGAAAAATGGCAATATTGACATCGCCTTGGTTTATGAAAAAGGTCAAGGCGCGGCCGCAACTAAAGAAGGTTGGGCAACACGATCCACGCCAATTTTTAACGATCATTTTCTGATCGTTGGGCCAAAATCCAATCCAGCAAAACTTGATAAATCTGACTCGATCCAAATTATTTTTAAAAAAATCGCCAAAACTGGAGAAAAACTATCTCAGCCAATTTTTCTTTCACGCGATGATAATTCCGGCACTAATATTAAAGAGCATTTACTGTGGAATTCCGTTAATCTTAAGCCTTGGAAACGCGCTACGAAATGGTATTTTCGCTATCCAGCTTTTCCTCAAGACGCTTTAATTTATTCCAACAAACATCAACTTTATTCGATCACCGATTGGGGAACTTGGCTTTACAACAAAGATCAAACTTCCAATTTAGATATTTATTCTCAAGGCGGCAAAAGCCTTTTGAATCATTGCTTTGCGCTGCTTAGAAAAAATCCATCGAAAGAAGCTTTAGAGTTTTTGGAATATTTAAAAAGCAATCGCGCTCAAAATTTAATCACCAATTTTGGCAAAGATAAGTATGACGGACACGCTTTATTCACACCAGCACAGCAGTTAGATTTTTAGATCAGAAAATTTTCTGCGCACCAATTCCTCGAATTTTTTCTCATCAATTTTTCCTAAAATCTCTTCCATTGTCGTAACGCCAAATTCTTTAATTCCGCAAGGTACAATGTTGTTGAAACCCGCCAAATCTGGGCTGATATTAATTGCGATACCGTGATAACTTACCCATTTTTTGATTTTAATTCCCAGTGCCGCAATTTTTTTCTCCACGCCATTTTCATCAATAACCCAGATTCCAACCCGACCTTTTTTGATTTCGCCTTTGATTCCAAATTCTGCTAAAATCGCAATCACCCAGTTTTCTAAAAACTCGACAAAGCGCGCTACGTCTGGCTTTTCTGGCTCAAATAATTTTTTTAAATCAAGCATCACGTAAATAATTTTCATTCCCGGGCAATGGTAAGTATATTTCCCGCCGCGATTGGTTTGAAAAATTGGCACCTCAGTTTTCACCAACAAATCTTCTTCTTTAGCACTTATTCCAGCCGTATAAACTGGATGATGTTCCAACATCCAAATCATCGGCGCAGCTTTGCCAACGATAATTTCTTCGACGCGATTTTGCATAAAAGTCAGCGCCTCTTCGAAATGCACCAACTCTTTGCTGATGCGCCATTCAATGTTGTGATTGCTCTTTTGCGACATCGCGAATAAATTTTGTTTAGTTGCTAATTTTTTGCCCAAAATCCCAATGCCTAAATCCAAATGATCGGGAAACTCCGCGGTTTTATTGATTCAATCACCGAAGACAAGTGCATAATCGACGTTAATGGCGTTGGTTATGTAGTATTTTTATCTGGCAAAACTGCCAATTCACTAAAATCTTTTCCGCGCGACAAAGAAATTTCACTAATCGTCGAAACCGCTGTCAAAGAAGATGCCATCGAGCTTTACGGCTTCGTTTCTGAAATCGAAAAAATCTGGTTTTTAGAATTAACCAAGGTTCAGGGCGTTGGCAATAAAATGGGTCAGAAAATTTTAAGCGCTTTAAATATTGAAGATTTAGCCAAAGCTTTAATTTCTTCCGATATTAAAACTTTTTCCAATATCTCGGGAATTGGCCCCAAACTTGCAGCGCGCTTGACTACAGAATTGAAAGATAGTCCAAAAAAACTAGGAATTGATTTTGCTTTTGACGCACAAAAATCCGAAAATTTTACCGAAATTTCCAACAATCAAATTGCCTCTGACGCGCTTTCAGCCTTAGAAAATCTTGGCTATAAAAAGCACGACATTTTACACGTAATTAACTTTCTATTAGAGGCAAATTCTAAAATTACTTTGGAAAATCTAATCACCTCCTCACTTCGCGAGTTGAGTAAAAATAAATTTTAATCATGCCTCAAAACGAAAATCTAAATCCCAAAAAGATAGAACCAGAGCACAACGAGAATATTTTGCGTCCAAGTTTTTTACGCGATTTTTTGGGTCAGGAAAAGTTGAAAGAAAATCTCGATATTTTTATTCGCGCCGCCAAAAATCGCGGCGATAGTTTGGATCACGCTTTGTTTTACGGACCACCGGGACTTGGCAAAACTACATTGGCGCAAATCATCGCTCACGAAATGGGCGTTGGATTTAAAGGCACCGCCGGCCCAGTAATTTCAAAGTCTGGTGACTTAGCGGCAATTCTTACAAATCTGCAAGCGGGCGATGTTTTGTTCATCGACGAAATTCATCGTTTAAATAAAAATGTCGAAGAAGTGCTTTATTCGGCGATGGAAGATTTCAAACTCGACATCATTATCGGCGAAGGCCCTGCAGCGCGCGCCATTAAAATTGATTTACCAAAATTCACGCTGGTTGGCGCCACAACCCGCATCGGACTTATCGCCAATCCACTTAAAGATCGCTTCGGAATTCCGCTACGTTTAAATTTTTACACCGACTTAGAACTTGAACAAATCGTGTTGCGCGACGCCAGAATTCTTAACATTGCAATCGAAAAAAGCGCCGCCGCTGAAATCGCCAAAAGATCGCGCGGAACGCCACGAATCGCCATTCGCCTGCTTAAACGAGTTCGCGATTTTGCCTCAGCTTTAAACGAAATAAACGTCACACAAGATCTTGCCGATAACTCACTAAAGCGCCTAGAAATTGATTCGGCGGGACTTGATTCTTCCGATTATCGCTACTTAAAATTTATCGCACAAAATTACCGCGGCGGCCCCGTTGGCATTGACACCATCGCTTCCGCAATTTCTGAAGAAAAAGATTCCGTCGAAGATACTATCGAACCATTTTTAATCCAAAAAGGCTTCATCGAAAAAACACCGCGCGGCCGCATTTTGACTGAAGCCGCCTTCAAACATCTTGGACTATGAAAAAGAAAAAAATTCTCCTCATTATCACCGGATCGGTTGCCGCTTACAAAGCCATGGACTTGGTAAGATTACTAATCAAAAAAGATTTTGATGTAACTTGCGTTTTAACCAAAGCGGCACAGCAATTTATCACGCCACTTTTGGCTTCGTCACTTTCAGGAAATAAAACTTATAACGAACTTTTTGACAATTCTGATGAACTGGGGATCGAGCATATTCAACTATCACGCCAAGCTGATTTAATTGTTGTCGCGCCCGCAACTGCTGATTTTATCGCCAAAATTGCCAATGGTTACGCTGACGATTTAGCATCGAATGTGATCTTAGCGGCGAATAAAAAAATTCTGATCGCGCCCGCAATGAATGAAAAAATGTGGGAAAATAACGCAACGCAGAAAAATTTATCTAAGGCTTTGGAATCAGGAATATCAATGATTGAGCCCGAATCTGATATTTTGGCTTGTGGCGAACTTGGCGTTGGAAAAATGGCAGCGCCCGAAAAAATCTGCGAAAAAATTTGTGATTTCTTTGCCAATCAAAATCTGCTGAAAGGCAAAAAAATTCTCTTGACTGGTGGCTCAACTTTCGAAGCAATCGATCCAGTTCGTTTTATTGGCAATCATTCTTCGGGAAAACAAGCGATTGAAATTGCTAAAGTTTTGCACGAGATGGGAGCTGACGTGACAATGATTGCCGGCAATATTCGTGAAACGATTTTCTTACCTTCAACAAAAATTATTCGGGTAAAAACCGCCAGCGAAATGTTTGATGCGGTGAAAAAAAATCTGGTAAAAACTCACGTTTTTATTGGATGCGCCGCTGTTTCAGATTTTAGGGTAAAAAATATTGCGACCCAAAAAATTAAAAAATCCGCCGACGAAAATCTGATTTTAGAATTAATAAAAAATCCCGATATTTTGCAATTTGTTGGCACATCAAAACAGCGTCCAGAGCTTGTAATTGGCTTTGCCGCCGAAAGTAATGATCTGGAAAAATATGCTCGCGAAAAATTAAAAAAGAAGAATTGCGATTTGATTGTCGCCAACGACATCGAAGCTGGGAAAATTTTCGGCGCAAACCAAACTCAAGCTTTTTTTGTCACTACTAAAAAAAATGAGAAACTTGGTAAAATTTCTAAAAACCAACTGGCGCAATTATTGGCGCAAAAAATTATGGCGCTGTTAGCTAGCAGCGCCAATTCGATATAAGAACGACCGGTTCATCAAGTGGTAAATTTTAATATCTAATAACCACAATACCAGAACCGCCATTTCCTGGTGCGCTATTTGAAACTCCCCCTCCCCCTCCTCCTCCTCCGGTATTTGCACCACCGCGTCCTCCACCTCCGCTGCCACCAAGACCGTTGCTGCCAGCATTAATCGACGAACCTCCGCCAAGGGTAGAAGAACCATGATATGCTGCGCCGCCACCGCCGCCGCCAAGACCTCCAGCTCCACCAACCGCATCGGCGCCGCCACCACCACCGCCGCCAAAATAGTAAGTCGTACCCAAGATGCTGTTTTGTATACCGTCACCACCTTTACCAGAAACATTTGTTGCCGCTACAGCAGGAGCACCAGCAGCGTCGGCGCCGCCACCACCACCACAAACCTGTCCTTTGGCGCCGCCACCACCGCCATTATTTCCTTGACCAACAGTTCCAAGTCCGCCGGAAGTGGGATATGTTGCATACTCAGCACCCCCTCCACCTCCACCGCTTGCACCATTATTTCCATTAGCACCAGACATAAATCCTAAAGTGCCACCGCCACCGCCACCAAGTGCGCTAATTATTGTCACTCCAGAAGGATTAACCACTGAGCTGTCTTGTCCGTTATTGCCGTTACCCACATTCCAACCATTAACCCCAGCCCCTCCATTTCCAACAGTTATTGTATAGTTAGTATCCGCCGCCAAAGATACCGATGAATTATAAACCACACCACCACCACCGCCACCGCCACAGCTGCTGCCGCCACCGCCACCGCCAACGACTAAAATTTGTACGACTCTTGCGCTTGAGCAGGAAATAGTTCCTGAAGATAAAAACTTATGAATTATCGCGCCCGAAACGGAGTTATCAGTAGTTCCACTAACAACAGTACAAGGCAAAGAACAATTATTATTTATGCTGCTGATAGTTCCATCGTTACAAGTATAAGTAAAAGAACCTACATATCCCGCAGCTGTATCGCAACTCGTAGAAGTTGACCCAGAAAGAACGGAAGTGTTGTCAACAATACCAGCTTGTCCGGTAATTGTGCAGTTTTTCTTACAAGTTCCGCCAATTAAATTGTAACCATTTGCTGTGTCGCAAGAGCTGCAAGTGGCGCCAGCATATCCTGTGGCGCAAGAACAGGCTCCAGTAATCGTAGTTCCGACAGAACAAGTGTAAGGAAATGTTCCAGCGAAATGATTGACTGTATCGCAATTCAAAACCCCGCTTCCTATGTCAACCGAGGCAGGAGTTGTTACTCCGGTAACGGAAACATTGCATTTTTTAACACAAGTTCCGCCTGAAAAAGTATAGCTGTTTGCCGTATCGCAAGAGCAAGTTGGAGAAGATGGAGTTGT
>CAYSUM010000022.1:0-27694 GCA_964434225.1 uncultured Rhizobium sp. | reverse complement strand
TGAACATGCGGCGTCGCTTTTCTCGCTACGCTCGAAGACGACTTGCACCAAGGCGGAGGCGTAGCCTCGGTCAGTGATTTGCTAAAAATGTGCATTTAGCACATTTTTTTTACGCAAATCACCCATGGCACTGTTTAAACTTTTTTCCGCTACCACACGGACAAGATTCATTTCTACCAACATTTCCCCAAGTCGCTGGATTATTTGCATCGCGCTCTTTTGGGTCGAAGTTAATCTTCACCGGAGTTGCCGAAACAGTCGCGCGTCCTTGCTTAGCCTGACTTTGCACAAAAGCTGGATCGTTTCTGGTTTCAAACATTTTTTGTTTCGGTGTACGCTCTAACAAATTTACTTCACCATCCACGTTAGCATTAATGTGAACGTGAGCCATGCGACTCACCACTTGCTCTTCGATTCTAAGCATCATGTCTTCAAATAAACTGAAGGCGTCACGTTTATATTCAATAAGCGGATCTTTCTGTGCGTAAGCGCGAAGATTAATACCGTTGCGAAGTTTATCGAGCGACAATAGGTGATCTTTCCATTCTGAATCTAGCGTTAACAAGAAAATTTGTTTTTGAATTTGGTTTACAGCATTGGCGCCGTAACGCTCAATCTTGTCAGAAAAAATTGCCCCTACATTACCGTTAACGAAATTTAAAATTTCTTTTTCGCTCACGCCTTCTTTTTCGCTTTCATATTTCATGTCGAATTTCGCGCCGTAAATTCTGAAAAGTTCTTTTTCTAAAAGATCAATTTCCCATTGTTCTGGGTAAGTATTTTTTGGAATGCAATCTTCAATCAACTCTTGATTTATCTGACTTACCGACTTTTTAATTTTTTCTGAAATATCGTCAGCTTTAATCACCTCATGACGTAATTTGAAAATTACTTTGCGCTGCTCATTCACAACATCGTCATATTTTAAAAGATTTTTTCTGATCTCGTAATTTCGCATTTCCACTTTGTGCTGCGCTTTGGCTAAAGTCTTAGTAATCCAAGGATGGAAGATTGCTTCGTCATCTTTCAAACCTAAGGTCGAAAGCATATTTTGTAATTTTTCTGAACCAAAAATTCGCATCAAATCATCTTGCAGCGATAGATAAAATTTTGATCTTCCGGGATCGCCTTGACGTCCGGAACGGCCGCGCAATTGATTGTCAATTCTGCGACTTTCATGCCTTTCAGTTGCCACAACAAAAAGCCCGCCAGCCGCAATCGAGATTTTTTTATCAGCTTCAACTTTAGCTTTAATTGCGGCGATTTTTTGCTCGTCAACTTCTTCGCCAATCATCATTTCTGCATTTCCGCCAAGCATGATGTCTGTGCCACGACCAGCCATATTTGTAGCAATCGTGATCGCACCAGGAACGCCAGCTTGAGCAATAATTTCAGCTTCTTGCTCATGATATTTCGCATTCAAAACATTGTGTGGTAATTTTGCGCCTTTTAAAAGTTTCGACAAATATTCCGATTTTTCGATGCTGATTGTACCAACTAAAACCGGTTGTTGTTTGGCGTGAGCCTCGGTAATCGCTTTGATGATTGCGTCATATTTAGCTTTTTCGGTTTTGTAAATTTCGTCATCTTCGTCAATTCTGCTGATATTTCTGTTGGTTGGAATTTCAACCACGCGCAAATTGTAAATTTCTTCAAACTCTACAGCTTCAGTCTGCGCCGTCCCTGTCATTCCTGACAATTTTTTGTAAAGACGGAAATAATTTTGAAAAGTGATTGAGGCTAAAGTTTGATTTTCGTTACGAACTTTCACGCCTTCTTTAGCTTCAAGTGCTTGATGCAAACCATCAGAGAAGCGTCGTCCTTCCTGCATGCGACCCGTAAATTCGTCAATAATTACGATCGAACCATCTTTAATAATATAATCAATTTCGTTTTTGAAAAGCTTGTGTGCTTTGAGAGCTTGGTTGATGTGATGAATTAAAGTCAAATATTCTGGATCGTAAAGCGAAGCCTTTGCTTCAACGGTTCCAGAGGCTTTCAACATTTTTTCCAAGGCTTCGATTCCAACGTCAGTTAAAAATACGCCTCGATCTTTTTCTTCTAATTGAAAGTCTCTTTCGGTAAGGCGCGGAATCAGGAGGTTGATCTCTTCGTAGAGTTTTGAATTATCGTTAGTTGGGCCAGAAATAATCAGCGGTGTGCGTGCTTCATCGATCAAGATTGAGTCAACTTCGTCAACAATCGAAAAATAATGGCCGCGCTGTACCATGTGTTCAGCGTCAAATTTCATATTGTCGCGCAAATAATCGAATCCAAGTTCGTTATTGGTGGCGTAAGTAATATCACAAGCGTAAGCCTCGCGACGGCTGTCGTCGTTAAGTTCGTTTGTTAAACAACCAACAGTTAATCCTAAAAATCGGTGAATTCTGCCCATCCATTCTGAGTCGCGGCGCGATAAATAATCGTTAGGAGTTACAACGTGAACACCTTTGCCCGCAAGAGCATTGAGATAACACGGTAAAGTAGCGACCAAAGTTTTTCCTTCGCCTGTACGCATTTCCGAAATTTTGCCCTGATGCAAAACCATTCCGCCAATTAGTTGCACATCGAAATGGCGCATGTTGAGCACGCGTTTTCCGGCTTCACGAACTACCGCAAAAGCTTCGTGGAGCAGATTATCTAAAGTTTCACCTTTTTTTAAACGATTTTTAAATTCGAGAGTTTTGGCTTTTAATTCTTCATTTGAAAGCGCCGAAATTTTTGGCTCAAGCGCGTTGATCTTTGCAACTTCTGGAAGCAGAGATTTTATGGTGCGATCGTTTACCGATCCAAAAACTTTTTTAGCGATGAAAGAGAACATGAGTTAGAAAATGTTAGTCAAATCCGTCATTTGACGGAATCTAGAAAATTAATACAAAATTTTAATATCCGCACCGCAAGTGATCAACTTCTCGGCAAGTCTTTCGTAACCACGTTCCAAATGGTAAAGGCGATTAATTACGGTTTCACCGTCAGCAACTAAGCCAGCAAGAACCAAAGATACTGAAGCCCGCAAATCAGTCGCCATAACTTCTGCACCAGTTAATTTTTTTACACCTTTGACCACGGCCAAATTGCCATGTGATTCAATATTTGCGCCCATGCGCACCAATTCCAAAACATGCATGAAGCGATTTTCAAAAATAGTTTCTTCAATTGTTGAAGTGCCGTCAGCCACCGCCATTAGCGACATGAATTGAGCTTGCATGTCGGTTGCAAATCCAGGAAAAGGATGAGTGGAAATATTTACCGGATAAATCACGTCAGAAGCACGCTTCACCTCAATTTCGTCATGAGCCACTTGTCGAAAAGACAAGCCTGCTTTTTCTAATTCTCCGCGAAAACCACCCAGAACCCACATTTCCAGACCTTTTAATTTGAGGGTTCCTCCCGTAATTCCAGCAGCAACTGCGTAGGTGCCAGCTTCAATGCGATCTGCAATAATATGATGTTTGGCAGCGTGAAGTTTCTTAACGCCCTGAATTCTGATTTGCGGAGTTCCTGCGCCTTGAATTTGAGCGCCCATTGCAGTTAAACATTTTGCCAGATCAATAATTTCAGGCTCACAAGCTGCATTATTAATTACGGTTTCCCCTTCAGCCAGAGTTGCAGCCATTAAAGTATTTTCGGTAGCACCAACCGAAACTTTCTCGAAATTTATTTCTGCACCCTTTAATCGACCATCGACCGAGGCATTTACATATCCGCCTTCCAGTTCAATTTTTGCACCCAATTTTTCCATCGCTTTCAAATGCAAATCTACTGGACGAGTTCCAATCGCGCATCCTCCAGGAAGAGAAACTTTAGCTTTGCCAAGACGCGCCAATAAAGGCCCCAAAATAAAAATTGAAGCGCGCATTTTGCGCACTAAATCGTAAGGGGCGATTGGATTTGAAATATCTTTAGCGTCAAAAACCAGCACGCGACCCTCATTTCCAGAATCTTCGTCAAGACCATCAAGACGAACCTCAATTCCCAAATTCATCAAAAGATTCGTCATTGTTGCAATGTCGGAAACGTGAGGAACGTTGGCAAGAGTGAGCTTCTCTTCAGTCAAAATTGACGCCACCATCAATGGTAAAGCGGCATTTTTAGCGCCAGCGATTTGCACTGTTCCGTTTAATTTTCTGCCACCTTTTACTAAAAGTTTTTTCATTTAAATATTTTATTTTCCTTTGATTAGCCAACAGCGTAATTGCGAACAAAATGCTTCAGCGCGTTGCCCAGAGCCTGTTTTCGAACTCATTCTGATTTTGAAAACAGACTCTAAGAGTTATTTTTCGTAAGTTTTAACCAATTCGTTTAGCAATCTAACACCATAACCTGTCGCGCCCTTCACCGCCATTGCATCACCCTTGCCTTTCCAAGCAACTCCTGCAATGTCAAGATGCGCCCATTTAGTGTCGCCGACGAATCTTTTTAAAAACTGCGCTGCCGTAGTACTTCCCGCACCACGCCCTGAGCCAACATTTTTCATGTCAGCAATATCAGAATTGATCATTTCGTCATATTCTTCACCAAGTGGCAAACGCCATGTGCGCTCTCCGGTATTGCTTCCACAAGCTTCAATCTTTTTTGATAAATCATCATCGTTGCAAAATAATCCAGCATAAACATCGGCCAAGGCAACAATAATAGCGCCTGTCAGCGTTGCTAAATCAACGATGAATTTCGGTTTAAATTTTGTGTTCGTATAATGAAGAACGTCAGCCAAAACCAATCTTCCTTCTGCGTCAGTATTGATTACTTCAATAGTTTGACCAGACATTGAACGAACCACATCGCCAGGTCTTTGTGCTTTTCCAGACGGCATATTTTCAACTAAGCCGATTGCGCCAATTGCATTAACTTTAGCTTTTCTTTGCGCCAAATTACGCATCAAACCAACAACTACAGCCGATCCAGCCATATCAGTTTTCATATCTTCCATGTTATTTGATGGCTTAATCGAAATTCCACCAGTATCAAAAGTAACTCCTTTTCCCACGAATGCCAAAGGCGCGTCACCTTTTTTACCACCATTCCATTTGAAAATCACCATTTGCGATTCAAATTCACTACCTTGCCCAACACCAAGCAAAGAGCCCATTTTCAGTTTTTTCATTGCCGCTTCGCCAAGAACTTCAACTTCCAAACCATCTTTCGCCAAAGTTTTGCAAATCGCGGCGTAGCTTTCTGGATTCAAGATATTCGAAGGTTCAGAAACCAAATCACGAGTGAAGAAAATATTGTCAGCGAGAATTTTTAACGGCGCATATTCTTTTTCAGTCTTAGAAAAATCTGGCGTCATTAATGAAAGAGTTTCTAATTTAAACTCTTTGTCTTTCTTTTTATTTTCAAAATATTTGTTGAAACGATAGCTTTGCAAAAGAGCGCCAAAAGCGATTTTGGCGATGTCGGCAGCAGAATTTTTTGATTCAAAAAAAACTGATCCGTTTTTAATTTTTGCCGCATTTAAAAGCGCTACAACTCTGGAACCGACTTTATTTAGTTCTAATTCTTCCAATTTTTTTTCTGCTCCCGCACCAACAACTGCAACGATTTTCTCGTTTTGCGAAACTAAAAATGCCTGATTATTTTTGCCAGAAAAATCAAAATTTTCTTTAGCAAATTTTACTGGTTTTAAAGTTGACTTTTTGGCTTGTTCTTCAGTCAAAACCAAAACAGCAACCGAATTTTTTAACGTAGATGATTCTATGGCTTTAGCGAAGTTGATTTTCATATTTATTGAATTTTAAAGTGACAGAAGGCAAGACGGCGCAATTTAAAAACGAAGAGCAATTTTGCAAATTAAAATGACGAATGATTTTACACTAATTTTTTCCCTTCTCAGCCTTGGATTTTTCGGCGGATTTTCGCATTGTATTGGCATGTGCGGACCTTTTGTAATGACGCAAGTTTCAAATCGTTTACAAAAAACTTCACTAACAAATTTTTCGCCATTTCAAAAGTTAAAAAATCTGGCACTTTTGCCTTATCATTTAGGACGAATTTCCTCTTACGCTTTCTTGGGATTTCTCTGTTCGTTTTTTACCAAAAATATTCAGAATATTATCGGCTTTAAAATTTTCTCTCTGATATTTTTATCTCTTGCGGCATTAGGGTTTTTAAGTCTTTTTTTTGAGAAAAAAATCTTGCTCAAAGTCATGCTATCAAAGAAAATTAAATTGCGATTTAAATCGAGAATTTTAGAAAGCGCCCTTCATTTTTTTTCCAAAAAAATCTCGTTTTTATTCCAAGATCCTCAAGGCCTTAAGGGCTATTTTCTTGGAGTGATTCTTGGCTTCATTCCCTGCGGGCTTTTATATTCAGCATTTCTGATTTGCGGCGCAATTCAGAGTCCGACTTTAGCTGCTTTGGGAATGATTTTTTTTGGCATCAGCACCTTTCCGTCGTTGTTTTTAACAGCTCTTGGCGGTGGTGTTTTTAATCAAATTCCCGAATTTAAATTTATTGCCAAAGGCTTGATTTTACTTAACGTATTCATGCTAATTTTAATGGCGATTAAAGTAATAACTTAAAAGTTAATATGTCTTCAGCGCACAGTTCCAACACTTCTGTCTCTTATAATTACGATATTGTAAAACTCTTCACCATCGCCGCTACTTTCTGGGGAATTGCTGGATTCGCAATCGGCGTTTACATCGCTTTTGAATTGGCTTTTCCCGCCCTTAATCTTGGTTCGGAATATATTAATTTCGGACGTTTACGCCCACTTCACACTTCTGCTGTAATCTTCGCTTTCGGTGGCAACTCCCTTTTTGCTACCAGTTTTTTCGTGGTTCAACGCACTTCTCAAGCTCGACTTTGGGGCAGTGCTTTTTTACACAAATTTATTTTTTGGGGTTATCAAGCTTTTATAGTCATGGCTGCAGTTGGATACTTAAACGGCATCACTCAAGCCAAAGAATATGCTGAACCAGAATGGTATGCTGACATTTGGCTAACTATAGTTTGGATTTGTTATTTTGCGGTTTACATCATGACACTAAAACATCGCAAAGAACCTCACATCTATGTTGCCAATTGGTTCTACCTTGGCTTTATCGTAACCGTCGCCATCCTTCATATCGTAAACAATCTATCAATTCCACTACGCTGGGATAGTTCAGAAAGTTACTCAATTTTCGCTGGCGTTCAAAGCGCCATGATTCAATGGTGGTACGGCCACAACGCTGTTGGATTTTTCTTGACCGCTGGCTTCATCGGCATGATGTATTATTTCGTGCCAAAACGCGCCGAACGCCCCGTCTATTCTTATCGTCTTTCAATTCTGCATTTTTGGTCTTTGATCTTCATGTATATCTGGGCTGGTCCACATCATTTGCATTACACTTCCCTTCCTGATTGGGTGCAAACTTTGGGAATGACTTTCTCGATCATGTTGTGGATGCCCTCTTGGGGCGGCATGATTAACGGGATTATGACACTTTCAGGCGCTTGGGATAAGCTGCGCACTGATCCAGTTTTACGATTCCTAATCACAGCCGTTGCCTTCTACGGCATGAGCACTTTCGAAGGCCCACTAATGGCAATTCGTTCCGTTAATGCTCTTTCACATTACACCAATTGGACCGTCGGCCACGTACATTCGGGCGCTTTGGGCTGGGTTGCCTTTATTAGCTTTGGATCCTTGTACCACATGGTTCCCGTGCTTTGGAATAAAAAAGAACTTTATTCAACAAGGCTAGTTTCCACTCACTTTTGGATCGCTTCCGTCGGAGTTGTTCTTTACATCACCGCAATGTGGATTGCTGGTATCACCGAAGGTTTGATGTGGCGCGCCTACGACAGTATGGGTTTCTTACAATATTCATTTATCGAAAGCGTAAAAGCCGTGCGTCCACTTTATTTCACTCGCGCCCTTGGTGGTTTACTATTCCTTTCTGGCGCTTGCTTGATGGCCTATAATTTCTACAAAACAATTCGTCTAAATAATGTTTCAGCATCATAACAAAATCGAACGCAACTCAATTCTATTTTTAATTCTGACTATCATCACCGTTTCGATTGGCGGCTTGGTCGAAATTGCACCTCTTTTTCGCATGGAAACTGTAATCGAAAAAGTTGATGGTATGCGCCCTTACACCCCTCTTGAATTGATCGGTTCAAAAATTTATAAGCGCGAAGGTTGCTATGGTTGCCATTCTCAACAAGTTCGTGTTTTGCGCGATGAAGTTGAGCGCTACGGACACTACTCCATCGCCGCTGAAAGCATGTATGATCACCCTTTCCAGTGGGGTTCAAAAAGAACTGGCCCAGATTTAGCGCGTGTCGGCGGTAAATATTCTGATCAATGGCATGTACGTCACCTGATTAATCCGCGCGACGTTGTGCCAGAATCAATCATGCCAGCTTATCAATTTTTAATGGAGCACGACGCTGAGTTTTCAAACATTGCCGACGATATGGAAGTGCTGCGCAAAGTTGGAGTTCCCTATACTGACGATATGATTCAAAACGGGGTTTCTGATGCCGTAGTTCAAGGATCAAACGAACGAGAATCTGATGCTTTACAAAAACGCTACGGCGGCAAAGTTAACGTTCACGACTTTGACGGTAATCCAAATAAAATTTCTGAAATGGATGCTTTGGTTGCCTATTTGCAAGTTCTTGGAACCTTCGTTGATTTTAAGAAATTCGACGCTGTTGAAAAAGAAACCAAGGAAAAGAAATAAATTTAACAATGATTGATACCTTAATTCACTACGCCCCAACCATCGCAACTGTTTTTTTCTTCCTACTTTTCTGCTATATAATTTACGCAGTTTTTAAAAAAGGGGCGAAGAAAAAATTCGATAAATTTTCACAAATACCGCTTAACGATCATGACTGAACCAGTGCAAAAAAATCAAAATACTGAAACTAAAAAACCAGAAACAACTGGCCACAGTTGGGATGGCATTTCTGAATATAATATTGGCGCACCTCGCTGGTGGCTGATTGTTTGGGTTATTTGCATCATTTGGTCATTCATCTATTGGATTTTCTATCCAACTTGGCCAAGTTTTTCTGGCAATACTAAGGGCAGTTTAAACTGGTCTGGACGCTCTCAACTCGCTGAATCTCAAGCTGAAATTGATGTTTTGCGCAGCAACTTTTTAGACAAAATCTCGAAGCAAAGTTTTGACCAAATCCAAAAAGATCCTCAGTTAATGGGATTTGCTTTAAATGGTGGCCGCGCTGCTTTTAAAGAAAATTGCGCCGCTTGTCATGGCACTGGCGCTCAAGGCTCAAAAGGTTTTCCAAACTTAAATGATGACGATTGGTTGTGGGGCGGAAAAATTGAAGATATTTACCAAACTTTGCAATACGGCATCAGGTCAAGCCACGATAAAACTCGCTTAAGCCAAATGCCTTCATTTGGTTTGGATAAAATTTTGAAAAAAGAAGAAATTGAAAATGTCGCTGAATATGTGATGTCGCTTTCTGATCAATCTTTAAGCAATCCCAAAGGCGAAGCAATTTTCAAAGCTAATTGCGTAGCTTGTCACGGAGTTGGCGGCAAAGGCAGCAGAACTGTTGGCGCGCCAAATCTTTCTGACTCAATTTGGCTTTACGGTGGCACGAAAGAAGATATCGAATTTAGTGTAACCTATGCCAGAGCTGGCGTAATGCCTTATTGGATAGGTCGTCTTGACGACGCCACAATTAAACAATTGTCACTTTACGTTCATTCACTTGGTGGCGGCGAATAATCAATTTATGCAGAAAACTTCCAACCTTCTTTCATCACGCGTAACCCAGCCACTAATCGCAATTTGGGTAGAAGGGCCAAAATTCAAATAACATGATTGGATTTGAAACCACAAAATCAGCTCTGCTTCATTCTTATCAAACCCAAAAATTGCATCACGCAATTTTATTACACGGCAAAAAAGGTAGTGGCAAAGCCAGTTTTGCCCGCGAATTTGCCACTGAAATTTTAGGCGGAAAAGTCACGCCACATCCCGATTTATTTGTGATTGAAAAAGATGCTGAAAAAAAAGAAATCGGCATCGATAAAATTCGCAGCATCGCCAGCTTCTCTAATCAAACTTCAGCGATTTCAACAAATAAATTCATCATCGTCGATTCAGCTTGCGAGCTGAACAAATCGTCTTCCAACGCCTTGCTAAAAATTTTAGAAGAACCCAGACCAAATAATTTTCTGATTCTGATTTCGCATAATTTAAATCGTATTTTACCAACAATTCGCTCGCGCTGTCATTTGGTAAGAATTCCCGACTTATCGCGCCAAGATTTTAGTGAAATTTTACGTCAGAACAATGTTGGTTTTGCCGCAAAAGATGCAGAATTTTTATCCGAAATCTGCGACAACTCTCCTGCTGATGCAATCAATTTTAGCCTTGATTTGACAAGGTTTTACGAGCTTTTTTTGCGCTCAATTTCCAATAAAAAAATCAGCGATGAGCTTTTAAAAAAAATTACCGATAAAAATTTTTCTTTCTCAATTTTTGAAAAATCATGCGAGTTTTTTTTCAGCCGTTTAAGCCAATCCAGACTTAATCCCGAAATGAATTTCTATTTCGAAGAAGAAAAAGTTTTTTTAAATTTAATGCGAAAATTTCCCCCCGAAAAAATTTTTACGATTCAGGATGAAGGATTGAATTTACTACGAAAAACAGCGTCTTTGAATCTCGACAAGAAACTGAGTTTTATAAATATTTTTAACCTGATCTGTTACTAAGTAATGACAAAACTCTTCAAAAGCATCGGATTAATGAGTGGCACTTCAATGGATGGCATTGATTTAGCCTTGATTGAAAGCGACGGTAAAAGAATTATTAATCGTAAAAATTTCGATTACTCGCCTTATACAACCGAATTTAAAAACCGCCTTTCTAACTTAATTTACGGCAATCCAAAGCTTGCTGAAATTAAGATTGTCGAAAACGAGATGACTTTACTTCACATCAATTTGGTCAATGATTTTTTGGCAAAGAATAAAATTAATCATAAAGAAATTGATCTGATCGCCTTTCACGGACATACGATTTTACACATTCCAGAACAGCACGCTACTTGGCAAATCGGTAATCCGCATTTATTAGCGCATAAAACTGGCATTAATGTTGTTGCCGATTTTAGATCGCGCGACGTGATTTTGGGCGGACAAGGAGCGCCTTTGGTTCCAATTTATCACTTTCATCTTTTCTTTAATCAACCGCGCCCAACTGCAGTTTTAAATATTGGTGGAATTTCTAATATTACTTATTTACGCAGCGACAATGAAAATGAGATCGAAGCTTTCGACACTTGCTTCGGCAACGCTCCGCTTGATGATTTGGTGAAGAAAAAATTTAACTGCGATTATGATGAAGATGGTCGATTAGCCAAACGTGGTCAGATCAATTTTATTTTGGCAGATCACATTTTGCAGAATGAAATCTTTCACAAAAAACCGCCAAAATCTTTCGATCGCGATGACTTCTCAGACTTACTATCGCCAATCAATAGCTTGAAAAATCCCGAAGATGCTTTAGCAACCTTTGCTTACATGCACGCCAAAGCGATACAAATTAATTTAGAATTTTTGACAGAAAAACCGAAGGAAATTTTAGTCTGCGGCGGAGGCAGAAAAAATACTGCGATGATGAATGAAATGGAAAAATGGCTTTCAGGTGTTGTGGTGAAAACCGTTGACGAGATTGGATATAACGGCGATGCGATTGAAGCCGAGGCTTTTGCATTCTTGGGAATCAGAAGTGCGCTCGGCTTACCGATTAGCTTTCAAAAGACGACAGGGGTTTTACCGGGAAATAGTTACGTTCCGGCTTCACTTCAGCAACATTCTTCTTCTTGCGGCGGCGTCTTCTATCGCGCTTAACTTTACGCACTTTTGTAGCGTCAAGAACAAGGCGGTCTTTAATATGTTGATCAATGATTGACTCAAAGTCAGACATATGCTCTTTAAAGAAATGATCCGCTCCATGAACCATCTGATAACTTACAATCGCACCTTCACGGGCTGATAATTTTTCAGCTAATTTTGCAGTATCAGATTCTTTGGTGATTTCATCTTTGTCACCTTGAACTATAAGCCCTGCAGAAGTGCAAGGAACGATAAAATTAAAATCATATTTTGTAGCTGGAGGAGCAACCAGAACATAATTTTCGAGCTCTGGTCTTCTCATCACGGTTTGTAGCGCAATCCAAGCTCCAAAAGAAAATCCAGCAATCCAAAAATCAGAAGCTTCCATGTTTTGATCGTGAAGCCAATTCATTACTGCAGTGGCATCAAGCAATTCGCCAACGCCGTTGTCAAATTTGCCTTGCGATTTTCCAACGCCACGGAAGTTAATTCGCAAAACAGAAAAACCATTATTTACAAAAGCTTTGTAAAGATTGTACGTAATTTTGTTATTCATTGTTCCGCCATGAAGCGGATGAGGATGTAAAACCAGCGCAACAGGTGCTTTTGGATTTAAATTTTGATGATAACGCCCCTCGATTCTTCCCGCGGGGCCGTTAATGATTACTTCAGGCATGTGAAGATTAGTTGAGTTCGTCCCACTGGATTGGTCTGTTGTCAATTAGAACCAGCTGAGTAGTTCCAGAATATTTCGCTGACATATATTTTCCGTGCCCAGCGTGAACTCCAGAGTAATAAACTGGTTCAACATCTTTGCCATTATGCTTCTTTTTTTCGACGTTTTTTACCCGGTTTTTCGGGTTGTTCTTAGTACCCATGAGCGCGCTAAATTTTGAATTTTTTATAATGAAATATTTCTTGTAGAAAAAGAAATGAGGGCGCGCAAAATAGAAACCATCTAAGCCAAAATCAAGCTCTTTCTCTTTCCTTTTTTAAAATCCCAAATTTTACAAAATGCCTAGTTTTAACCGCCTAAAAAATTGTGTTGTTACCAATAAAAATGTGATTGTACGCGTTGATATTAACGTTCCGATTTCCAATGGAAAAATTGAAGATGATACGCGCATCAAAGCCGTGATTCCCACTCTAAAATATCTCGCAGAAAATAAAGCCAAAGTAATCGTAATTTCACATTTCGGCAGACCAGAAGGCAAAGTCGAAGAATCAATGTCCATCAAACAATTAGTGGCGCGAGTTCAGGAATTACTTGGCGCGATCAAAGTTAGCTTTGTTGATAATTGTATTGGTGAAAAAGTTCACAAAGCCGTGGAAGCCACAAATTACGGCGAAATCATCATGCTCGAAAATCTGCGATTCTACAAGCAAGAAACCAAAAACGATCCTGAATTTGCCCGTGAATTAGCAAGTCTTGGCAATCTTTATGTTAACGATGCTTTCTCATGTTCGCACCGAGCTCACGCTTCAATCACCGGCATTCCAGCAATTCTAAAATCTTGTGCTGGATTCTTGATGGAATCGGAATTAGACGGCCTAACTAATCATTTAGAAAATGCCAAAAAACCGATGATGGCTGTGGTTGGTGGCGCAAAAGTTTCTACCAAACTTGATTTACTAAATTCACTTTCAACCAAGGCGCAAACCATTGTGGTTGGAGGCGGAATGGCTAATACTTTTCTTTATGCTTTAGGAAAAAATATCGGAAAATCTTTGTGCGAAAAAGATTTAAAAGACACCGCACTTAAAATTATCGAAACCGCTAAAGGCAATGGCTGCAATATTCTTCTGCCTTTTGATGTGGTGGTTACAAAAAAATTCGAGGCAAATTCTCCTTGTCAAACCGTTGCTGCCGACGCAGTTGCTGACGACGACATTATTGTCGATATTGGCGCCGCCAGCAGTGCGAAGATCGCAGAAGAATTAGCAAAAAATCAAACTTTGGTTTGGAACGGTCCACTTGGTGCTTTTGAGATCGCACCCTTCAATATCGGAACTGATAGTTTTGCAAGAACTGCAGCTGATTTAACTCAAGCCGGAAAATTAATTTCGGTTTCTGGTGGCGGAGATTCGGTTTCGGCACTAAATTCTATCGGACTTTCCGAAAAATTTACTTACATCTCGACCGCTGGCGGGGCCTTTTTGGAATGGCTGGAAGGTAAAGATTTGCCCGGAGTTGCAGCTCTTAATAGCTAATCAATTTCGTCATCCTGAGCTTTATATCAAACCACGATCAATAGATTTTATTTTGATATAGGTGAGGAAGGATGACGATTTCTATTATTTTATAGGAACCTCTAAAAATTCATCTTACCAATACGATCGCGATCAATTTCTACAAACGCCTTCTTTTTCAAATCCATCAAATGGCCTTTGGCGATGGTTTGAAGCTTCTTCACAAAAATTTGATTTCTTGCAACATTCAAATCACGATCTTCAATTTTTGATTCTTGCTTGATGTTCAAAACTTTAAAAATGTAGTAACCATCATTCGATAAAATCGGATCGGAATATTCATTTTTTTTCAATTTCGAAATCGCTGAAAAAAATTTCAGATCGATATCATTTTGCGAAACCCAACCTAGTTCTCCGTCATTTTCTGCAGTTAAACTGTCGCGCGAAAATTGTTTGACTACGCTATGAAAATCAGCGCCGGCCCTTAATTCGCTAACTAATTTTTTCGCCATAATTTCTGAATTATCGCCAGCAGGAATAAAAACTTGAGCGATCAAATATTTTGAAATATTGGTATTAAATTTATGCTGTTCAAAAAATTCATTCACTTCCGCATCAGTAATTTTCACGCGTCCGCGCAAGGTTTCGGAAATAATTTTTGACCAAGATAATTCCGCATCGATTTGTCTTAAATAGTTAGCGTAAGAGAGATTTTTTTCGATTAAGGAAATTTTAAATTGGGTAAGATTCTTTTTTTGATGCAAGGCCATCATTTCTGCAGCATCTTCAATTTCAGCGCCAGTTATTTCGATTTTTAAATTCGTCGCTTCTTGTCGAATCAACTCTTCATCAACCATTTTATCAACGATTTGATCGAGCAGATTTTTACGCTCGATTCCAGAATTAACTTTAATTTTTGATGAAAATAATACGAAACGATAACGATCCAGAAGCTCTAAATTCGTGATCACTTTATTATTGATCTTGGCGACCACAAAAACAGTTTCAGAATTTTCGGCGCAAATATTTTGTGAAGAAAAAAACAATAAAGTTAAGACAAGACAAAATTTTGCGCTGAGTTTTTTTACCATTATTTTTGCTTAATGTTTTTGTAAATACTAACGCCGCGAACTAGGTCAATCGCGCGTGCAAGCTGATAGTCTTTGTCGTATAAATCAAAATTATCGTCACCAATTTTTTCTTTTTTTGCGTCCATAATTGCTTCTTGGAGCTGCGCTTCAATATGACCTTTCAAATCAGCTTCAGAATTTGGATCGTCATTTTTTTGCTTCTGAATTTTTGCATCCAAAACTTCAACATCTGGTTCAATTCCATGAGCCTGAATCGATTTGCCGCTTGGAGTATAATAAAGCGCCGTCGTCAAACGAATTGCACCGTGATTTTTTTCCAAAGGAATTACAGTTTGCACCGAGCCTTTGCCAAAAGATTTTGCGCCCATAATGATCGCACGACTGTTATCTTGTAATGCACCAGCCACAATTTCAGAGGCTGAAGCCGATCCTTCGTTAATTAAAACCACCATCGGAACGCCCGCGATTAAATCTTCGTCATTTAAATCTTTAAAATATTTAGTCAGATTTTTGTCGCGTCCGCTAATTGAAACGATGGTTTTATCTTTGTTTAAAAAGCTGTCGCTGACTTCAACCGCTTGATCCAAAAGACCGCCTGGATTATTGCGCAAATCAAGAACAAAACCTTTGAGATTTTTTTCGCCAATCTGCAATTTTAATTTTTTCAACTCATTGACAAGGCCAGAATTGGCTTGTTCTGAGAAAGTGTTGATTTTGACATAAGCCACATCTTTGAAACGCGCCGATCTAACCGCTCTAACTTTAATAATTTCGCGGGTAATAGTTTTATTTAATGGAGCTTTTTCGCCTTTTCTTAAGATTGTCACCGTAACTTTAGTTCCGGGTTTGCCACGTAATTTTTTTACCACTTCTTCAAGAGTTGAGCCAATAATAGTTTTGCCGTCAACTTTAGTAATGTAGTCTCCCGATTTAATTTCAGCGCGGAATGCTGGAGTTTCTTCAATCGCACTCACAACTTTGACCACCGAAAATTCCATGGTGATTTCAATACCAACGCCACCAAATTCACCTTTGGTTTGCACTTGCATTTCTTTCAACGCATCTTCATTCAAATAAGATGAATGGGGATCAAGTGAAGAAAGCAAACCGTTAGCAGCAGATTCTGCTAGTTGGCGATCGGTTTTCTCTTCAACGTAATCTTTTTTAACGCGAGAAATTACATCTTGTAAAAATTCCTTCTGATCTTCCTGCGAAGTTTTTTGATTAAACTTAATTGGCTTAATATCGATCTGAGAAAAAGACATTGCCGATAGAAATCCAACTGCAGTTGAGACTGCAACAATAACAGAAATTTTTATGAGATGTTTCATGGGATTTAAATGGCTTTGAAGAAATGCACAAAAAATAATCTCGCAAGGCCAGAAGCACTTGCGAGATTTGAGAATAACTTAGCAAAAATCAGATAAAGAATATTTACGCAATACCATATTCCTCTTTCAGGGAAACAGTGATATCTTCAGGTGGCTCGTCGCCATAAGCTGAATGTAAAATTTTACCGTAATTTTCCAAATGAATGATTTCGTCATTCAAGGCTTTCAAGAAAAGTTGAACCTTAAGACGGTCAACTAAAACATAATACCAAGCGTTTCGTCCGGCATCGATTCCCTTTACGAGATAAATAAGTTCGGCTTGCATTTTTTTTTGGGGGTCAATTGGTTTAATATTACTAGATTGTTGAGCAGAATTAAGAATCGAATCGGCAATAGAGCCTTTGTCGGCCTTACTGGACAAGATGTCTTCCTTCTTCAAATTTTGAGAAGTGAAACTGGATTCAGATTTTTTGGCGTATCTTTCAGCAAAACTTTTTGTGCCGCTATTTTGTGCGTCAGACATATTTACTTAAATTTAAGAATGTACTGCAGAATTTTTAGGATTTTTAGAGTTTTTCATCCACCAATCGTTAATTTGTTTTTTTGGCCCACATGGCCCATCGTCGTTTGAAACGCAAGGACTCTTGATATCAACTGGCTTCGTTGCGCAAGAAGAAATCATGGCAAAGATTGACAGGATCAAAACTATTTTTTTCATGCTTTTGGCTTAAAATTTTTGGAAGATGAAATTGAAAACTAAGTTCTTGATAGAATTTTTCAACAAGTAAAGAATTAAAAAATTAACAATTAAAAATTAAAATTTTGTCAGAGAAAATTTTCAATAAAAGTCTCGTTATCGGACTTGGATTAATCGGCGGATCTTTTGCAAAGGCCTTACGTCAAAATAAAGTCAGCAATAAAATTTACGCTTTTGATCAAGATCCTGATTCTCTTGAGAAAGCAATAAAATCAGGCGTGATCGACGATTTTATTATGCTTGACGAAAAAATATCCGATTTCGATTTTATCGTTTTAGCGACGCCACTTTCTGCTTATAAAAAAATCTTCGAAACCATCGCCGATAAAATTTCGCCGCAAGCAATTGTTATTGATTTAGGTTCGCTGAAAAATCCAGTTTTTAAAATTGTACCAAAAAATCTACGACCAAACTTTATCGCCTGCCACCCAATTGCCGGATCGGAAAAAACTGGTTTTGAAAATTCTGCTGCTGAACTTTTTTTGGAGAAAAAATTTATAATTTGTCCAGAAAATTCTAATCAAGACGCGCTAAAAAAAGTTGAAGAAGTGGTAAAAAAAATTGGTGCGAATATTGAGTTTTTGGAAGCAAAAAAACATGACGAAGTTTATGCTTTAGTTTCTCATTTGCCGCAATTTATTTCGTTTCTGACGAAAGATTTATCGCCCAAAAAAATTACCGACGAATTCTTTAAAACCGCTTTCCGATTAGATAATTCCGACGCAGAGATTTGGGGCGATATTTTTAAATTAAACGATGAGAATTTAGAGAAATTTTATTTAGAGTTTTTTGATCATTTAGAAAAAAACATAAAATCCTCTAAAGCTATACTTGGTTTGTCGAAGCCAGAAACGCCATTCGACGTAAAATCAAGCGAGCTCGATAAGGCTCAATTGACATTCTTTGAAGAAAATTTTACTGCAATTTTTTTTCGCGCTGTTATTGCTGCAAGCTACTTACAAATCTCCGCAATAAAAAACTTCCAAAACTATGCTGGTAGCGGATTTAAAGACTTCATTTCAATTACCGCAATTTTGGATTACGAGCCAGAAAAACTCGAAAAATTGATCCAAAAAAATCGCTCTCAAATCTTAAAAAATTTCAATTCATTGTCATGAGCAACCAAGAATTAAATGACATTCGTCCTTACCGCGCCGTACATCGTCGCAAATCACGCCAGATTTTTGTTGGCAATGTTGCAATCGGCGGTGACGCGCCAATCGCAGTTCAATCAATGACGAACACGCCAACAACAAATGTTCAAGCCACCATTCGCCAAGTTAATGAATGTGTCGAAGTTGGTGCTGAATTAATGCGTATTTCGGTTCCCGACAAAGATTCTTCTGACGCGCTACGCCAAATCATTCCGCACTGCCCAGTTCCAATTATTGCCGACATTCATTTTCATTATCGTCGCGCTATTGAAGCTGCTGAAGCCGGTGCAAAATGTTTACGAATTAATCCCGGAAATATTGGTTCTGATGAAAAAGTTCGCGAAGTCATAAAGGCCGCGAAAGATTACGGCTGTTCAATTCGCATCGGCGTAAATGCTGGATCTTTAGAGCAAGATCTTCTTAATAAATATAAGACTCCAACGCCGGAAGCCTTGGTGGAATCAGCTCAACGCCACATCGCAATTCTTGAAAATAACGATTTTTTCAATTTCAAAATCAGCGTTAAGGCTTCCGATGTTTTTTTGGCAGTTGCCGGATATCGAGCTTTGGCAGCAGTTTGCGATTATCCGCTACATATCGGAATTACCGAAGCTGGAAGCTTGGCAGCAGGAACTGTAAAATCAGCAATTGGCCTTGGAACCTTACTTTGGGAAGGAATTGGAGATACGATGCGCGTTTCACTTTCAGCCGATCCGAAAGAAGAAATTAAAGTTGCTTACCAAATTTTGAAAACTTTGGGATTGCGTCATCGCGGCGTAAATTTGATTTCTTGCCCATCTTGCGCCCGTCAAGCTTTTGACGTAATCAAAACCGTCGAAGAAGTTGAAAAGCGCGTCGAGCATATTAAAACTCCGCTAACAATTTCAATTTTGGGTTGCGTGGTTAACGGACTTGGCGAAGCGGCACACACACAAATCGGCATTACAGGCGGCGGTGGCGGACGTCACAATGTTTATATGAACGGCAAACCTGATCACAAAGTTGCAAGCGAAGAGTTGGTTAATCACATCGTCGAATTGATTGAAGCAGAAGCAAAAAATGCTAAATAAAATTCATCTCAAAAAACCAATTGGTGAAGTTTGGCAGTTTTTGTTTGAAAAATTTTAGCAACGACAATAAAAAATTCCGCCTCTTGGAATGCCTCATTTCTTATTTCCCAAAAATTATCTTAAGCAATTTTATCTATGATTGGCAGCCTCGTAAAAAAATTTCTCTTAAAAAAATCAAATAACGAACAAGAAGAATCTAATAAAAAAAATCTGGCAATCGCTTTACGCGAGAAGTCGCAAGAATTTTCTAACGGCATTGGCGAAAAGATTAATCTGGTCAAAACCGAATTTTCTTCGATGAAAGAAAAATATGATAATCTGCTTGAAACCAATTACAATCTTGGTTTAAGGCATATTGAGAATGGCAATTTGACTGAAGCAATTTTTCGTTTTCGTTTTATAAAAAAATTCTGGCCCACTCATTACGATTCATATTATCAACTCTCTTATTGCTTAGTTCTAAACAGAAAAAGCGGCGAAGCAAAAAAGATTTTGGAAGAGTTAATTTTAAAAGATCCACATCATCAACAAGGCAAGGAATTATTAGATTTGATCAATTCTGATTTATATTCTGACCAAAATTTCACAGCCCAAGACTCTTAATTTAATGCTCAAGAAATTTTCCATTCTCACAATAATCTCTGTTTTTTCACTTGCGAGCTTGTCTTTTGATGCTTGCGCCAAGACCGCAGATTTTTTTGATGAAGAGGATTTTGAAAATTATGACAGCGTTAATAACGAAGAAGTTTATGATCCGCTTGAAAAATATAATCGTAAAATTTTCGCTTTTAATGATTTTCTCGATCGTTATTTTTTAGAACATATCGCCAAAGCATATCGCAACGACATTCCAAGGCCTGTACGAGACGCGGTACGAAATTTTTTAACCAATCTTTCTTCGCCAATTTCAACTCTTAATTCCTTCGTACAAGGCAAGCCAGAGAACGGTTTGGCCACATTTTCTAATTTTTTAATTAATTCTACGATCGGAGTTTTCGGACTTTTCGACATCGCTGGCGAAAAAGGTATACGCTATCATCAAGAAGATTTTGGACAAACTTTAGGACATTATGGCGTAACTTCTGGACCTTACTTAATGGTGCCATTTGTTGGCCCAAGTTCAATTCGAGATTTTAGCGGAAGTATTACCGATCAAATTGTCAGCCCAACTTCTTATAACATTTTTAAAATTGGTGGCAAAACTTATTTGATTGGCAAAAATCGTTTAATCTTAGCCTCTGCGATGCGCACTGTTGATACGAGAGAAAGCTTGATTGACATTATCGATGATGTCAGAAAAGAATCGTTTGATCCTTATGCAACCCTTAGAAGCGCCTATACTCAAAAGCGTAATAACGAAATTAAAAACTAAATATGAAAAAATTTTTGACCGCGTTTTTTTTAGCAATTTTCTCTTCATCAGCAATGGCGCAAAATGTCGCCCCAAAAGATCAGGTTAAAAATTTTGTTAACGATGTAGGCGGAAGAATTATTTCAACTGCTGGCGAAAAAGGTATTTCGGAAGAGAAGAAAAAAGACAAAATCATCACCATCATCGACGATTCAATTGATTCTGAATGGATCTCGCGCTTCGTTTTGGGCAAAAATTATAAATCGATTTCTGACGAAAATAGGTCGAAATTTTCTAAACTTTATCGTGATTTTATGATCAATACTTACGGCCCAAAATTCAAAAATTATAATGGACGTAAATTTAGCGTGACCGATGTTGAAGAGCAAAATGGCTTTTTCGTTGCCAAAGCAGAATTTTTGCCAAAAGACTCGAACGTGCCAATTAGCGTTGATTTCAGAGTGAAAGAACGCAGCGGAAAATTAGTAATTTTAGATTTTATCGCTGAAGGCGTAAGCTTGATTGAAACGCAAAGATCAGAATTTAATTCCGCAATTTCGCAAAAAGGCGTTGATCAATTTTTGTCAGATTTGGAAGTGAGAGTTAAGAAGTTAAAATCATAAACCATGATCATCTTTAATCTTAGTCAAAACAGCGGTAGCTGATGTTGTCACCCATAAAACCAAAACAAATCGAGAAAGCTAGAAAACAATAGCTCCAATAACTATTAATAACAAAAAATATAAGGAACCTCCAAAAAACTTGGTTTACGCGACAGCGCCTTAAAGAATTTTGGGTGAAATTTTGGGTTGGGTTTGCGGCGGACTCACAATAACTTTCTTTGATATATTTTAATTATTTTTTGAAATCTCCGCTGCAATCAACTTCGCCTGATTCAAAACAGTTTCAGTTGCCAGTTTCTGCATATCTGGCGGATAGCCAAACTGGCGCAAAACTCTTTTTACAATAATTCTTAACTTCGCCTGAACGCTTTCTTTAATCGTCCAATCAATCGTAGCGTTTTGTTTAATTTTTTCTGCCAGAACAACTGCCAACTCGCGTAGCTTGTCTTTTTGCATCAACTCTCTAGCACTTTCGTTATCTGCAACGGCGGTGTAGAAGGCATATTCAAAATCTGACAACCCCATTTCTTGCGGCTCTTTGTCTGCCGTTTGAATGTCTTTACTAAGCTTAATCAACTCATCAATAACTTCTGCTGCGGTGATAATTTTGTTGTGATATTTCTTAATCGAATTTTCAAGCATCTCCATCAAGCTTTTGCTTTGAACCAAGTTCTTTTTGGCGCGCGATTTTATTTCGTCGTTTAAAAGTTTTTTCAAAGTTTCTAAGGCCAAGTTTTGATGTTCCATGCCTTTAATTTCGAGCAAAAACTCTTCCGACAAAATTGAAATATCGGGTTTCTTAATTCCCGCCGCATCAAACACATCAACCACTTTGCTTGAAACCAAAGCCTCGTCAATCACTTGCCTAATCGCAGTTTCAATTTCTACGTCACTTTTTCCACCAGCTGAACTTTCAAACTTTGCCAATCTTGCTTTTATGGCTTGGAAAAAAGCCACTTCATCTTTTGCATCCATTGCTTGCTCATGCGGAACTGCAATTGCAAAGGCTTGCGACAATTTTGCCACCTCATCAAGAAAACGCTTCTTGCCATTGTCCAAACCCAAAATGTGGTTTTCTGCGCCCAAAATTACCGACAATTTTTTTGATGTATCCGCGTCAAAATATTCTTCATATTCAAAACCACGAAACATCTGCGAAATAACTTCTAAATTTTCTAACATCATCTGCACCGCTTGCTCTTGCGCAATTGCCGGATCACCCTTCCCGCCGCTGTCGCAGTAAAATGACAAAGCCTTTTTCAAATCTGAAGCAATGCCCAAATAATCAACCACCAATCCGCCAGTTTTGTCTTTGTAAACGCGATTAACCCGCGCAATTGCCTGCATCAAATTGTGTCCCTTCATTGGCTTGTCGATGTAAAGCGTGGTCATTGAAGGAGCATCAAAACCAGTCAACCACATGTCGCGCACAATCACCAATTTCAATTCATCTTGCGGATTTTTCATACGCTCTGCCAAAGCTCGTCTTTGCTCTTTGGTGGTGTGATGTTTCGCCATTTGCGGCCCGTCGCTTGAAGAGGCGGTCATTATCACTTTAATCGCGCCTTTGTTTAAGTCGTCGCTGTGCCAATCTGGCTTTAATTTAATGATCTCGGCGTAAAGCTCAGCGGCAATGCGGCGCGACATTGAAACAATCATGCCTTTGCCATCAAAAACTTGTTGGCGCGCTTCAAAATGTTCAACAATGTCTTTAGCAATATTTCGCACGCGATCTTCGCTGCCAATCAAAGCTTCAAGCTGCGTCCATTTTGCTTTAGCTTTCTGCGTCTCTGACAAATCTTGTTTTTCTAAATCTTCGTCCAGCTCTTCAACCAACTTCTTGCCTTGCTCGCTTAAGTTAATTTTAGCAAGTCGGCTTTCGTAAAATATTTTCACCGTAGCGCCGTCATTCACGGCCTTAGCAATGTCGTAAACATCAACATAATTTCCAAAAACTGCCGGAGTGTTCACATCCGTGCCTTCAATTGGCGTTCCCGTAAATCCAAGATAAGTGGCGTTTGGCAAAGCGTCGCGCATATATTTGGCAAAGCCGTAAACCACTTTTTTGCCAATCACATTTCCGTTCTCGTCTTTGTCATCAATAGTTTTGGCGTGAAAGCCATATTGCGTGCGGTGCGCCTCGTCGGCAATTACCACAATGTTTTTGCGGTTTGATAATTCTTCAAAAATATTTCCTTCCGTGGGCTGAAATTTTTGGATTGTAGTAAACACCACGCCGCCTGACGCCACCTTCAAAAGCCTTTTTAAATCTTCGCGATTTTCTGCCTGAATTGGGTCTTGCCTTAGTAATTGTTTTGACGCGACAAAAGTGTCAAAAAGCTGATCGTCCAAATCATTGCGATCAGTAATTACAAGAATTGTCGGATTATCCAAAGCCCTCACCAACTTAGCCGCCGTAAACACCATCGAAAAACTTTTACCACTTCCTTGCGTGTGCCAAATCACCCCGCCTTTTCTGTTGCCGCCTTCCGATGTTGCCAATTTCACCGAATCCACCGCCTTATTCACTGCGTAATATTGATGATAGCAGGTCAGTTTTTTTACCGTTTCAATTCTAACAATTTTGGTTTTTGGGTCTTCAAAAGATGATTTTTCAAAAACAATAAAGCTGCGCACCAAATCAAGCAGCGTGGCCTTGCCCAGCATGCCGTTAACTAAAATTTCAAGCTCACCAATTAATTTTGAAGCAAGCACTTTTCCATCAGCACTTTTCCAATTCATAAACCTGCTAAAGCCCGCCGACAAAGACCCAGCCTTAGCTTCCAGCCCATCCGAAATAACCAAAGCCGCGTTATAAACAAAAAGTGAGGGGATAATTTCTTTGTAAGTTTGCAGCTGTTTGTAAGCCGAATTTAGCGTGGCGTTTTCATCAACCGCGTTTTTCAGCTCAAGTACCACCAGCGGCAAACCATTCACAAACAAAATAATGTCAGGGCGTTTATTGCCGCGATCAGACAAAATTGTAAATTGGTTAATCGCAAAAAATTCGTTATTGTCGGCATCGTCAAAATCAACCAACCACACCAAATCACCCCGCGTGGCACCATCTTTTTCATAAGAAACCTTCACACCATTTGTCAGCATGCGATGAAATTCTTCATTGGCAGAAATTAAATCTGGCGACGCAATTCGCAGCACCTGACGCAAAGCATCCTCCCGCGCTGCGGCAGGAATTTGCGGATTAATCCTCTCAATCGCCTTTTTTAAACCGACACCAAAACAACTTCTTCAAAACTCTCACGAACGAAACCCGCGCCAGAATTTTCAGCATCCGGCGCAATTTCAGGTCCGTAAAAATATTGATAACCCTTCTTCTCAAGAAGCGAGATGGCAAAGTTTTTGATTTGGGATCAAGTGAGGTTAGTTGTCATTTTTTGACCTCACAAAGTTAGATGTTAGGTCAACTTTTTCGTGTTTATTTTCTATAAAATATTCTTCTTCTAAGAATTCAAAAAAGCCTTTGTCGAAATCAAATTGGTTTAAATAATACGACATAATATCGCTCTTGCAGGCAAATAAAACATTTTTACTACCAGATCTATTAACTGCTATATTAGAAAAATTTTTCAATAAAGCTTCTACCTCAGTTTTTTGATACTCGTTTGGAACATGTTTTTGCCAATGATTTCCTCTTGGTGGGAATTTGAGAAGAGACATAAGAATTCCAAGTCCATCTATATTTCCATACCCCTTAATTGTATTTATTGCCTTTAAATAATATTCCTTCCGCTCTTTTTCTGCATAAGAATATTCGCAAAATTTTTTGATAAAAATTCCAAACAGAGTGGCTACGTGAAAAACTACGAAGATATTACTCAGAATACCAAATCCTATAACTAAAAATTTATAACTAGGAATTTCTTGTAACTCAAAGCCAAGAGTTTTGCCAAAAAAAAGAGTAACCCATAAAAAAGCTGCAACCGAGTAGACAGATATATAAAATATTTTTTTATCTATTTTTAAAATTTCAAAAACCTTCTCTAAATTCATAAATTACCCTCATCTTTAGGTTGTTCGCTACATTTTAATTTTAGGTTGGAAATAGTGGCATCGAGCTTATTTTGTAAATCGGTGTAAGTCCAAATCTCCAACACAGAATTAAAAGACTTCTTAAGCTCTTCAAAGTTCCTCATCCACCTTTTATCGTCTGATCTCAGGCTACCTATAACAATAACGCACTTCGCAATTCTTACTTTATTTTGCTCTCCCACTCTCTCTAATTCTGGATCTCCTTCTGGCTTAGCTTCTAAATTTCTTTTATATTCAAGAATTTGAGGGATTGCTCGAGACAGCTCATCCGATAATCGGTACTCTTTTGATACCTCATTAATCGTTTTCTTGCTTTCAACATCAAAAGCATCTGCATCAGCACCTTTCAACTCAATCAAAACTCTTTCTTCGCTATCGATGCCAATTCTTGTCAAAATATCATACCTCTTCCCAGAAGATCCACCCTCTCTGTAATGAGAGACAAACTCTAAACCGAATATCAAACACCTTTCGCCTCTATGCTTATGATCATCTCCATCTAACCAGTTTTGAATGAGTTTTTCACCAGTTTTTTCTCTAATAAACCCATCTAATTTTACCTTGTTTTCTTCCAACATTTTAAGAGTTAAAGCCGCACTTATAAACACTCCACTTTCAAGTCCTATGTTCTTTACATGCTCTAAAGCCTTAGAAAAACTCCCGAAGTTCTCTTTATTGTTAGCATACTCATAAAATCCTTTGTCCGACACAACTTGGTAGCTTTCACCTAGGTCCACTAAATGTTCAAATCTAAATAAAAAGTTTATCATCTTCCAAAATTCTCTGTATCCATCTTGACCTGAGTCGAAAGAAATTCGAACATCCTCCGAATTAATTGTCGTTTTTTTGTCAGTAAAATCTGATTTTGTTTTTCTAAAAGTTAACCTTGGATGACATTTTTTGTCAGAACTAGACTTGTGAAAATCAACATCACAAACAGTAAAAGCTTCACCTTTAGGGGTTTTTGCTAATAAGAAGCCTTTATATACAACGCCATTATCGTCAATTAAGTCGCAATTATAAACTGTGCTGTAGGGACTTGATTGAGGAATTATTTTTAACTTCTCCAAACCCGATTCTGGGTTAGTTAAATCGAAATATTTTTGATCTGACATTATTTTAATAATTAAAATTCAATTACGACCTCACCACTCATCAACTTAGGCAAAAGCTGATCGCGGAGTTTTTCTAGCGTCAAAATATGAAAGAGATTACCCCTTAATTTTGGAGCAATGCTTTCAAGCTCATTGTTTAATTCGATAATTTGGCTTTCTGGAGGAATTTTAAAAAGATACTGACCAAGTCTAGAGGCTTCTACTCTCTGCCTTCCGCTTGAACCACTCATATTTGCTATGGCAAATTCTCTAAAATCTTCATTTCTAGCAACCAAGTAGGATATGAAAGGATGATATGGCTGCTTTGTTCTCATCACGATAAATTCCGTAGATCCCCAACCAATCTCTCCTTCATTTAAAAAATTGACGAAACAAGTTTTTCCATTTTCAAGACAAGGAGTGATGCGCGCTAACAAAGCATCTTCATTCATAAATCTCATGCCAGAAGTGTATTCTCGCAATCTCCAATCTTTAACAATGCTGCTTTGATCCGAAAGATTACTCATCTCCAAATAGTTAGCCTCTGATCCTTTTGATAATTTTCTTTCGGGATTAAAGATTATTAAATCACTCAATGTGCCATCCTCCCAATCATCCTGTGCATTGTCGATGAAGTGGTGGCGGAAGAGGGTTTCGGCTAGTTGTTCTAGGGTTTTGTTTTGTTTGTGTAGTAAGCCGATTTTGTCATCCAAACTTGTCAGCACCTCGGCAATTGCCTTTTGCTCGGGAAGGGGTGGAATCTTTATTGGAAAATTTCTCAAATCTCCCAATGTTATGTATTGTTGAGTAGAGCCCTTCAAGCAAGCATCTATCTCATTTTTTGCATCAGTTGATTTCAAATAATAATAAATCCACTTCGAAAGATCTTTATTTCCAGTTTTAAAAAGTCCGACATTTTTAATCGCAAAATCTGGCTCAAAATCTACAATCACAGTCTCGGCGATTGTTCCAATCATTGAAAATAAGATATCCCATTTATCAACTTTGCTTCTCTTGTTTATCTGCTCAAAGTCTTCTTCGGATATTCTGTAAGCTGAAGAGAAGTCAATTTTACCATTTTTGATATGCTTGGAAGTTATTAAAAATCTTCCTTCTGGCTTTTCTTTCGGGGAATCGTGAGTTCCATCTCTAACATCTGAAATATCAC
>CAYSUM010000021.1:0-28431 GCA_964434225.1 uncultured Rhizobium sp. | reverse complement strand
CGAATATCATAGCACAAAAGCCTTAATCGACAAAGGTGCTAAATTATCAGAGTTGTCAGATAGCGGTAAAAAACTAACCGAAATTGCCGTACATCAAAAGAACAAAGAATTTATTGAACTTTTGTTGAACAACAATCCTGACATCACCTCAAAAGTTCCAGTATTTCACAATACAGACAAAAAGGATTTAGCGTTTGCAAAATTTCTTTTGGAAAAGGGTTTTATACCGCTCCCCATTAATTCTTTAAAAATCATAGAGAGTAATTTATCAATCTGATCTGTTTTGTTTTTACATCATCCCTGATATCAGGGATGATGTAAAAGGCGCGAATTTTTCTTGGAAAAATTTGTGTGAAATTTGGATCATAATTACTCGTAATTTATGAAGAAAAAATGGAGCGCTAAAGAAAAGACCCAAGTAATTTTGGAAGGCGTTAAGGGTCGTCCTGTGGTTGATATTTGTGCAACTTACGGAGTATCGCAGAGCCTTTATTATGCATGGCGAGATAAGTTCTTTGCCAATGTTTCTGACGTATTTGAGGTCGATAAAAAGAACGGTAAAGAGCAAAGGATTTTGCGTGAGAATATGCGATTGAAGCAGTCTCTTGCTGAAACTATTTTAGAGTTAAAAAAATCGAAGAGGGTTGGTAAAGGGTAGTAAGGAAAGCAGAAAAATGAGAAATTTATCTGCTGCTGATCTTGCTCTAATTAAGCGGATCAAAGAGTTAAAATCACTACACCCCTTTTTTGGATATCGCAGAATCTGGACTCATCTGAAATTTCGGGATGGCCTGAATTTGAATAAGAAAAAGGTTTATCGCTTGATGAAGATTTCTGATCTTTTGATTAAGCCCAATCTGCTACTTCGAGCCAATCGCACTCCTCAGAAAGATAAGCCACGACCTGACCGGCTTAACGAATGGTGGGGAATCGACATGACCAAAATCAGATTGCGCCATCTGGGTTGGATTTACGTCACAATCGTAATTGATTGGTTCAGTAAGAAGATTGTGGGTTATTCAATTGATACAAAAAGTAAGGCTGCTGATTGGCTAGAAGCTGTTGATATGGCAGTTAACAATCAATTTCCAAATGGGGTCAGAGATGAGGTAATAAAAAGAGGTTATGAACTTAATCTCATGGCAGATAACGGCTGCCAACCTACTTCTGAAAACTTTAAGAAAACTTGCGAAGTGCTTGGAATTAATCTCGCATTCACCAGCTATAACAACCCCAAAGGCAATGCTGACACAGAACGCTTCATGCGAACCATGAAAGAAGAATGCCTTTGGATTAACGAATGGGATGATTTAGGAAATCTTACAGAATCTCTTAAATACTGGTTTGGTGAGTATAACCAAAATTATCTTCATTCGAAATTACACTACAAAAGCCCAAATGAATTTGAGTTAGAATTTAGGCGAAATTTAGCTGAAACTTCTGCTTGAATACTCTCTTAAATTTGAATTGATTTTTGGGGAGCATAACAGCTAAGCGCAACCCTAAGCGCTTCAGTAATGAGCTGCGAATTATGCCTGACGCCAAAATTCCAACCGATGATTTCTCGAGTGTAAGCATCAAGCACCGTCGCTAAATAAACGAACTTGCTGTTTGGTTGCGGCAGGTAAGTGAAGTCCGAAACCCAAGCTTGATCTGGCTTGTTTACAACCGCTTTAGCAAAAAGATTTTGATGGCGATTGGTGCTTGATAAATCGCGACTAGCTCTAACTTTTGGCTGACGATTTAGTGACCTTCTAGCTTTAAGACCAAAGAGCTTCATCACGCGATGAACTCGCTTGTGATTAACTCCTAAGGTAATGGCAATACGTCGGTAGCCGTAAGCTTTATGCTCTAAAATCACCGCCTCAATCTGATTTTTTAACTCAAAATCTTTTGCCGGAAGTTGGGGCTGGTAATAAAGATTCTGCCAAGAAATTCCGACTTGCGCCGTGACGGCAGATTTGCCGGCAACAGACTTTCTGCCACTTTGAGCAGATGAAGAAAAATGCTTCACGATTGCTTTTTTCTTAGATAATGTCGTCACAAGTTGTAAATTATAACTAACAATCTTAAACCTCCGATAAATTAATTTAATTTATCGAGGTTTTATTATGACTAAAATAGCCCATCGTCGCCATGATATATCGGATAAAACATGGGATTTATTGAATCCTCATTTACCAGGTCGCAGTGGTGTTTGGGGTGGTAATGCCAAGGATAACAGATTATTCATAAATGCAGTTTTCTGGATATTAAGGACAGGAGCGCCGTGGCGTGAGTTACCGCCCGATTATGGAGATTGGAAAAATACCCACAGACGTTTTTGCAGATGGAGAGATAAGGGAATATGGGAATCTCTATTGGAAAAAATGGTGAATGACCCGGATTTCGAATGGCTGATGATAGATGCCAGCCATATTAAAGTTCATCCACATGCCAGCGGAGCAAGAGGCGGTAATCAGAAAATGAGCTGCACAAAAGGGGGCTCAACACGAAACTTCATCTGGCCGTGGATGCGCATGGTATGCCGGTCAGAGTTATTATTACAGAAGGTACCACAGCTGATCGCACAAAAGCTGAAGAGCTGATTAATGGAATCAGAGCAGATTTCCTGATCGCAGACAAAGGTTACGATAGCCAAAATATTCTGGATCAAGCCAAGATCCAGAATATGAAACCTGTCATTCCACCAAGAAAGAACAGGAAAGATCAGAGATATTATGACAAGGACTTATGCAAAATCAGGCACCTGGTCGAGAATGCTTTTCTTCATCTAAAAAGATGGAGAGGAATTGCTACGCGGTATGCCAAGAATGCAAATTCATTTCTGGCCGCTGTGCAGATAAGGTGCTTGATTTTGTGGAGTAGGATCTTGTGACGACACTATCTAGCGCTTTTTTTTTCTGAGAGTTTTGACTCAGCTACCAGTGATCCGATGATTGAGAGGAGAGCTTCGTTCTCACGTCTAAGCTTTGATACTTCGAGCGCTGCACTTGATTGGTTAGCTTTGCGCCCCAATAGCTTGTAGATGGTTTTTGAAACAACGCCGTACTCTTTGGACAGTTCCGACACCTTCTCGCCATTATCTGTAACGCGACGGATGATTTCTTGTTTTTGAGATTCGTTTAAAGCGGGATAGCCTCTTGGCATAATTTCTCCTTAAAAATTGATGGATTAAAATTAGCCAGCAAAAGTGAAAACTTAAGCTGGGATTTCATCAATTTGGGGAGGGAGAGAGTGTCTTAAAAAAAGGGGGGCATTGCCTTACGCTGTAACGTTAGCGAAAGCGAACTGAAATCACCACTCAGAAATTATGTTTTATACTTACATTCTCAACTCTCTTTCAAATCCAGAACGTTTCTATATCAGCTCTACATCTGATTTAAAACGAAGATTATTCAAACACAATTCAGGTAAATCAATTCGCACCAATAAGTTCATTCCTTGGAAAATTAAAAATTATTTTGCCTTCGAAGAATCAGAAAAAGCAGAAAAATTTGAGAAGTTTTTAAAGTCAGGAAATGGAAGAATTTTTACCAAGAAACATTTCTAATAAGCTGTCACGGAGACAACAAAATCAATGCTTTTGAGATACAAGATGACACAAAAAGCGTAAGTTCGCACCTCACTTGCCTGTTACTAAAAAAGATAAAACGCTGCGAAGCCTTATTTTACCTGCCTCTATTGGTAACCTCTTGCTCAGAGACTCAGAGAATTAATGAGGGACGACCCCTCGATTTTTGGTGAAAAAAGATAGCTAGAAAATGCTATGAAGGCAAGTGGAATATGGGGTGGGGAGGTATTTCAGGATGGACTAATTACGATTTAAAAAATGAAATGAGCTGTGGCTTGGGCCTAGCAATCGTCAAAAAAATTGTTGATATGCATGGCGGCGATGTTGTTTTTGAATCAAAAGATGGAATTAATTCGGTACAAATTGCGTTTGGATCGCAAAATGTCGATTATTGAAAGAAGTGAAAATGTGAAAAACCGCCTTCAATTTATAAAATCAAAGGCGACAAAGATTTATAAAGGCAGATTATCGTGCTTTTTCCAAGGTTTTGTAACTTCTTTGTTCTTCAAAATTTGCAGAGATTTGCAAATTCTTTTGCGGGTATTTTGTGGACGAATTACTTCATCGATAAAGCCGCGAGATGCCGCTACGAAAGGTGAGGCAAATTTTTCGCGATATTCCGCAACTTTTATCGCCTTACTTTCTGGATTTTTTGCCTCTTCGCGGAAGATGATTTCAACTGCACCTTCGGGACCCATTACGGCGATTTCGGCGTTGGCCCAAGCGTAATTTACGTCGCCGCGTAAATGTTTAGAGTTCATTACGATGTAAGCGCCACCATAAGCCTTTCTAGCAATTACGGTAAGTTTTGGAACTGTAGCTTCGGCGTAAGCGTAAAGCAATTTTGCGCCGTGGCGGATGATGCCACTATGTTCTTGATCGCAACCAGGTAAGAATCCAGGAACGTCAACGAAAGTTACTATCGGAATATTGAAGGCATCGCAAAAGCGAATAAAGCGTGCAGCTTTTTCAGAAGCTTTAATATCTAAACATCCTGCCAAATACATTGGTTGATTGGCGATGATGCCAACGGTTTCGCCTTCTAAACGGCCAAAACCGATTAAAATATTTTTTGCATAATTTGGGTGGATTTCAAAAAAATCGCCTTCGTCCAAAATCTTTTCCACCAATTCGGCCATATTGTAAGGCTGATTTGGATTTTCTGGAACTAAAGTATTCAAAGAAACGTCAACACGATCTGCTTCGTCAGCAGTTGGAATTTGTGGAACTGACTCTTTGTTTGAAAGTGGTAAGAAATTAATCAAACGACGAGTTTGTAAAAGTGCTTCAATGTCGCTTTTGTAAGTCAAATGAGCTACGCCACTTTTTGCGCCGTGAACTGATGCGCCGCCCAAATCTTCTTGAGTTACGGTTTCGTGAGTTACGGTTTTTACAACTTCTGGACCAGTTACAAACATGTAAGAAGAGTTTTCTACCATGATCGTAAAGTCAGTCAAAGCTGGAGAATAAACCGCGCCACCAGCGCAGGGTCCCATGATTAAAGAGATCTGAGGAATGACGCCGCTGGCATCGACGTTGCGTTGAAAAATTTCGCCATAACCGCCAAGAGAATCTACGCCTTCTTGAATACGAGCTCCACCAGAATCGTTAATGCCAACGACTGGTGCGCCAACTTGCATGGCTTTATCTAAAACTAGACAGATTTTTTTTGCATGAGCTTCGCCCAGAGAGCCGCCCATTACGGTGAAATCTTGGCTATAAACAAAAACTAAACGGCCGTTGATTGTGCCTTGTCCAGTAATAACGCCATCTCCAGGATGTTTTTTATCTTCCATGTCAAAGTCAGAACAGCGATGTTCGACATAAAGACCATATTCTTCAAAAGAATCAGCGTCGAGCAGGACTTCGATTCTTTCGCGAGCAGTTAATTTACCTTTGGAATGTTGTAGGTCGATCTTCTTTTGGCCGCCACCCATTCTGGCTTCTTCGCGTTTCGAATTTAATTTTTGAATATTTGGAGAGCGCATAGCTGAATTTATTTATTATAAAGAAAGCCGCCTTTTTTAAGGCAGCTCCAAAAAGAAGCCTGAGTTTTTAGAGCCTGTCCCAAGGCTTTTTTGGGTTTTTTAAGTTATTTTAATTTAGCAATAATTGTTTCGCCGCCGATCATGGTTTGACCAACCAAGGCTTTGATTTCAACATTTTCAGGAAAATAAAGATCGGCGCGAGAGCCAAAGCGGATGATGCCATAACGATCTCCGGCTTTAACTTCTTGTCCTTCTTTTATGTCGGAAACAATACGACGCGCAACCAATCCAGCAACTTGTACAAAAACAATTTCAGTGCCATCGGCAGTTTTAACGATAACAGAATTTCTTTCATTTTCTGTGCTGGCGTGAGCGTCGTTAGCGCTTAGGAATTTACCAGGTTTGTAGCTAACTTTAGTAATTTTTCCGGCAACGGGAGTGCGATTAACGTGAACGTTAAAGACGTTTAAAAAAACACTCATTTTGGTCCATTTTTTGTCGCCAAGATTTAGATCGTCTGGAGCAGAAACTCCGCGTTCAATTAAAGTAACAACGCCATCAGCGGGGCTGATAATGGCATTTTCTTCAGTTGGGATAACTCTTTCAGGATCGCGAAAGAAAAAGATGCACCACAAAGTCAAAACCAGTCCAGCAAGACCAAGCTTGCTGCTGATTAAAGCGAGAACGATTGTGACCAAAGCAAAAATGATGATAAATCTATAGCCTTCTTTATGAATTGGGAAGGAGGCTAATTTTACAGCGTCGATGAAATGTTGCATTTTGTATTTTTAATTTAGGTTATGGAATTTGTTAGGGCTGAAGCACTAGTTTATGCTGCTTCTGCGTTCGCTTTTTGCCAAATTTTATCTAAGTCTTTGATCGAGATTTTTTTCTTTTCGATGGCGCTTTGAGATAGAATGAAATCGATGGTTTTTTCTTCAATGATTGAACCTTTCAATTGTTGAACTGCGTTGGAATTTTTTTGGTAATATTCCATCACTGCTTTTTCTTGGCCAGCAAAGCGCGACAAGATTTTGCCCAATTCTTTATTGATGTCGTCGTTGGTAACTTCGATTTTATGTTTTTGCGCCATTTCGCTTAAGATGATGCCGCAGCGAATCATGCGTTGCGCCACTTCGCGTTTATTAGCTTTTTCTTTCTCTTTTTCTTTTTCGTTTTTAAATTTTTCGGGATTAGTTTTTAACTCTTCTTCAACTTCAGCCCAGATGGTGTTTAATTGCTCTTCAACTAAACCTTCTGGAAGTTCGAAGTCATATTTTTTATTGGCGAAATCAAAGAATTCTTTTTTGAATAAATTGCGGCTGATTTGTTCGTAATTGCCTTCAACTTGTTTTTTTACCTCTTCCTCAAGCTTGGCTTTACTTTCCATTCCGAAAGTATCTTTGATGAATTCGTCGGTAATTTCTGGCAATTTTCCAACTAAAACTTTGTTGATTGTAACATCGAATTCAGCGGCCTTGCCAGCAAATTCAGCTTTTTGATATTCTTTGGGAAATTTCACTTTCACTCTCACTTGTTCGCCAGTTTTCTTGCCAACCAGTTGTTCTTCAAAATTATCGATGAAGCTTTTGCTGCCAAGCTCCAATTGGTAACCTTTTGCGGCGCCGCCCTCAAATTCAACTTTGTCAATTTTGCCGACGTAATCGATATTAACCGCATCGCCGAGTTTGGCTTTGTAATTGCTGTCTTGATCGTTCCAAGTGCGGTAGAATTTTAATAGCTTGGTTAGAGATTCGTCGACATCGGCGGCAGTAATTTCAGCTTCTCTTTTGGTAACTTTTGCTTTGTTTAAGTCGATTTCGGGAACCGAAGGGTAAAGTTCGATCGAAGCTGTGAATTCAATATCTTTGCCGCTTTCAAAAGTTTTGATGTCAATTTTTGGAGGAAGAGCGGGCTTAAAATCGTTGTCTTTAACAAGTTTTTTTAAAGTTTCGGAGATAAGTTTATCCGCCTCGTCAGCCATGATTGATTGGCCGTATTTTTGCTTGATCACCTCGCTAGGAACCTGTCCTTTACGAAAACCTTTGAGCGACAAAGTGTCCTTAATTTTTGCAATATTGGCATCAATTTTGGCATCAATCATTTTAGAAGAAATGATGATTTGATAGTCTTTTTTCAGTTTTTTATCTGAAGTATTTTTAATTATTACGTCCATGCGAAAAGCCTTGATAATGTAGGTTAAAAGGAGTTGTGGAAAAATTCTGATGAGCAAAAATCTGCTGACAATTGCGAGATGAATTGGTGGAAAAATTATAAATTAAAAAGGCTAAAAATAGCAATCAGATTTCTTTAATTTTTAGGAGATATTTTTTATAAAAAAAAACGATTTCATTCCAAGCTTGTCGAATGACAAAGGTCGAAAAAGATGAATGAAGGGGGGGGTGGGGTAAAAAAAGAAAGGTGTGGTGCGGATAGAGGGACTTGAACCCACATGCCTTGCGGCGCTAGATCCTAAGTCTAGTGCGTCTGCCAATTTCGCCATATCCGCGCGAGAAATTTGAAAAAGGAAGTTTTCAAATTTTAAAACTAAAAGCCCGATAAAGATCGGGCTTTTGAATAACTAATTTACTGCAGCAATCGGGTTTACATCGATATAAATTCTGTTTTTACGGGCAGAATTTACAAAAGTAACGATGCCTTCAATTTTGGCGAAGATCGTATGATCTTTACCAATTCCGACATTTTTACCAGGATGCCATTTAGTTCCTCTTTGACGAACGATGATATTTCCTGGGATCACGAATTGTGAACCAAATTTTTTAACTCCTAATCTTCTACCTGCCGAATCGCGACCGTTTCGTGAACTACCGCCGGCTTTCTTGGTGGCCATGGTTACTCCGTAATTTGATTAAACAACCCAATCACCATAAAGACTGAAAGTTGCTGTGAATAATATTAATTTAAAAATGGTGTTACGCTTTGATGGACAGGATTCTGATCTCAGTATGAAACTGACGATGACCTTGTTTTCTGCGTGAATTTTGTCTTCTTCTTTTTTTGAAGATGATGACTTTTTTACCTTTGTAAGTTTTTACAATTTCAGCTTCAACTTGCGCGCCTTTAATTAGCGGGCTGCCGAAGGTTGCTTCGGCGTTGTCATTTTGAAAAAATAAAACGTCGTTTAAAGTGATTTTAGAACCAACTTCACCTTCGATTTTTTCAACTGTAATTCTTTCACTTGGCGCAACGCGATATTGCTTGCCGCCAGTTTCAATGATTGCGAACATAACTTTAATTTAAAGGGATTAATGCCTCTGCTTCGAGCTCTAATTTAGATCATCCAAAAGCAAACCTGAGTCGTAAGAGGCGCGGCAAAGTAGAGTCCAAAGATTTTTTGTCAAGCCCTGATTTTTAGCAAAGATTTTACGAGATTTTTTGTCATCACTCATTTAAACAGCAAGCAAAATCCCTCCCTTAAAACAATTCCTAAAATTATGGCCAAGCTTTTTGAAGCTAAGAAACGTCTGTATCCACAAAAAGTAAAAGGACGTTTCAGAAAAATAAAATCAATCCTGAATGTAATTTTTTTAGGCATTTATTTATTTACTCCACTTCTGCGTTTTGACCGTGGAATTGGCGCTCCAAATCAGGCAATTCTGATCGATTTTACCAATTCTAAAGCCTATTTTTTTGCCATCGAAATTTGGCCGCAAGAAGCGATTTATTTAGCTGCAATTTTAATTATTGCCGCAATCGCATTATTTTTTGTCACGTCGCTTTTCGGCCGCATTTGGTGCGGATACGCTTGTTTCCAAACTGTGTGGACCGATATTTTTATCGCCATTGAAAGATTTTTTCAGGGCGATCGTAATAATAGAATTATTTTGGATCGTCGAAATTCTTTCGAAAAATTCTGGCGCAAAGCGCTGACTCACCTTTTCTGGATTATCGCCTCGCTAATTACTGGATTTGGTTTTGTCAGTTATTTTGTTGATATTTTCGAGCTCGCTAAAAATTTTCTCGCGCTGCAATTTGATTTTACGATCATCGCTTGGATCTCTGGAATTACTGCTTCAACTTATGTTATGGCTGGTTTTGCGCGCGAACATGTTTGTACTTACATGTGTCCTTATTCGCGCTTTCAATCGGCGATGTTTGATGAAAATACTTTAATTATTACTTACGACCAAAAACGCGGAGAGCCTAGAAATAAGCTTAAACAAGGCGATGTTCTTCAAAAAAAAGGAGATTGCATCGACTGCAAATTATGTGTCGTGGTTTGTCCGACGGGAATCGACATTCGCAACGGTTTGCAAATGGAATGTATTGCTTGCGGACTTTGTGTTGATGCTTGCGACGGCGTGATGGAGAAGATTGGGCGCCAAAAAGGTTTGATTCGCTACGATACTGAAAAAAATCTGCTTAATCCTTTGCCGCAAAATAAATTCAAGTTTTTGAAGCCTCGAACCTTCGCTTACAGCACGATTTTATTGATCGTATCGAGCTTGTTGATTTTCAGTTTATCAACAAAATCTTTATTGGAAATTGATGCGATTCCCGATCGCAATCCTTTATTTGTAAAGCTTTCAGATGGATCAATTCGCAATGGATACACGATAAAAATTATGAACAAAACCCATCAACAAAAAGATTTTGAACTCTTGATAGCCGCGCCAATTGAGGCTGAAATCAAGTTGCAATCTTTTAACGAAATAGATGTAAAAAATATTTCCGTTGAACCAGATTCGGTTAAAACTTTTAAAGTTTACGTAATTTTGCCAAAAAGTTTTTTGGCGAGAAATTCTGAGGGCAGAAATTTTATTGATCTTCTGGTGCGGGATAAATTGGGAATGGAATCTAAAAAAATTCAGGCGGTGTTTATTAGTAGTAACTAAAACCACCGCGCCTTGATTGCGAGCTGCAGTTTTACTACAAACTAGCCTTAACCCATTTCAAATCTTCTTTCTTATAAGAATTAAATTTTGTCGCTAATTTTTGATATTTTTTAGCAGTTTGTTTTGCTGCGTCCAAATTCAAAGAATCATAAAAATAAAAAACACGCGAGAACTTGGAAATAAAAGCTTCCGACGCTTCCTCGATTAAAACCAAATAATCTGCTTTATTGGAATTTTCTTCTTTATTGGAAATCAAAATTGGCTGTCTTTCCAAAGCAAAATTCTTATCTGAAATTAAAATATGCGGAATGAATTTATTTTTGCCGTAACTCCACAAACCATCGTCAATTTCTTTGGTGCGAGCGGCATCGCTTGAAAAAATAAAAGCTTTTTTATTTTCTTCCAAAATCTTCAACATCAAAGGAGCTATTGATTTTACAAGGCTCTCGTCACATTGGTAAAAATTAATTTCCATTTTAATTTATAATTTTTGGCTAAAGAAAATCGCAAAATTCTTTTAAAACATCTTCATACATCTCGCGCTTGAAAGAAACTATCGAGCCTACAATATCATCTTTTTCAACCCACTTCCATTCAGAAAATTCGGGATCTTCGGTTTTAATATTAATCGCCGAATCATCGCCGCAAAATTCGATCAAGTACCATCTTTGCTTTTGGCCTAAATATTTTCCGCCCCAGAATTTTTTCTGTAATTTGTAAGGCAAATTGTAATAATAGTGAATTTCGCTTTTTTTCAAAAGCTTAACATTGTCTTTAACAATTCCGGTTTCTTCTTTGAGTTCACGCAGCATTGCGTCATCTTCGCTTTCGCCAGCGTCCAAGCCGCCTTGTGGCATTTGCCAAGCGTCAGAATGATTGTCGATTCTTTTGCCGACAAAAATCTGTTTTGCGGAATTAATTATCATAATTCCAACGCCGCTGCGGTAAAGGTAATCGGGCTTATCGTTATTTTTTTTTGAAGGTTGTGGGATATTCATTGGTATGAGAATTTGACTTATTTGCGCTTCGCGAGTAAGTTTTGGAAAGTAAAAAGGATCAGGGAAAAATCAAACTTTAAGTAGTCCTTTTGCCAAAACCTCCATTCCAATTCATATAATTTTCATGAAATATATTTCTACTCGCGGCAATGCCCCTGCGCTTTCTTTTGAAGATGTCGTGCTACAAGGACTAGCCTCTGACGGCGGTTTGTACGTTCCAGAATTCTTGCCAAAACTTGACGAAAATAAAATTGCGCAAATGCGTAATATGTCTTACGAAGAAATATTTTTTGAAGTTACTGAATATTTTATCGCCGGCGAAATTGATTCTAAAACTTACAAAGAAATTATTGCCAAATCTTACCAAAATTTTTCTCACACGGCGATCGCGCCATTAAAACAGCTTAGCCAAAACGAATTTTTGCTAGAACTTTTTCACGGCCCAACTCTGGCTTTCAAAGATTTTGCTTTGCAATTTTTAGGAAATTTACTCGATTACTTACTTAAAAAACGTGGCGAAAAAATCGTGATTATCGGCGCCACTTCGGGCGACACTGGATCGGCTGCAATTCAAGGCTGCAAAGCTTGCGACAATGCTTCGATTTTTATTTTACATCCACATAATCGCGTTTCAGAAGTGCAAAGAAAACAGATGACAACGGTGCTTTCAAACAATGTTTTTAACATCGCTTTAGAGGGAAATTTTGACGATTGCCAAAGCATGGTGAAAAAAATGTTCGGCGATCAAAAATTTCTAAACGGCAAAAGAATGGTTGCAGTAAATTCGATCAATTTCGCCCGCATTATGGCACAAATTGTTTATTATTTTTATGCAGCTTCTAGGCTTGGTGTGAGCGAGAAAACCCCAATTTCTTTTGCAGTTCCAACTGGAAATTTCGGCGATATTTACGCCGGATATTTGGCCAAAAAAATGGGCTTAAATATTAAAACATTAATCATCGCAACCAACTCAAACGATATTTTGCACCGCTTCTTGCAAAATAATGATTACAGCCGCGCCGACGCCAAAGACACGATCTCGCCAAGTATGAATATTCAAGTTTCAAGCAACTTCGAACGTTTGCTTTTTGATGCTTACAAAGAACAAAAATCAGAAGAAAAATTATCAAATTTGATGAAAGATTTTGAGCGTACGGGCTCTCTAAAAGCCGATTGCGACGTATTGCAAAATATCAAAAAAGATTTCGATTCTTACGCTTTTGATGACAAACAAACTTTAGAAAAACTCAAAGAAATTTTCGCTAAAACTGGCGAAGTGCTCGATCCACACAGCGCCATCGGCGTTGCTGCAAGTAACGAATTTATAAAAAATAAATCTTATGGCGGAGAATTAGTTGTAACTTTAGCCACCGCTCACCCAGCAAAATTTCCAGAATCTGTTGTTGAGGCAACTGGCAAAAACCCAGAACTGCCAAGCTTTATGAGTAATTTATTTTCGCGCGCCGAAAAAATGGAAATCATCGTTAACAGCGTTGAAAACGTCAAAAAATTTATTTCAGAAAGAATCTAAAATGGCGCCAACAATCGGTTTTGCATTATTACTTCTAGTTTTTTCGATCAGTGTTTTTCTGCCGATTTTCAATTACGTTTCATTCAAACGTGGCGAGGTTTTGCAGTTTGAAAAAATTACTAAAATTTTAATGGCGCTGATTTTTTTTAGCGCCATTTCTGCGCAGATTTCGCTAATTTTTTCTTACATAATTTCTGATTTTTCAGTCTTAAATGTTTATCAAAATTCACATCATTTAAAGCCGTTAATTTATAAAATTTCAGGAAGTTGGGGAAATCACGAAGGGTCGATGCTGCTTTTGATTTCAGTGCTTTGCGGCTATAGTTTGGCTTTTGTTTTACTTAGCAAAATCGCACCACAGAAAAAAATTATTATCGCTTCTTCTCAAAGCTTAATCATTGCCGCCTTCGCATCCTTCACAGCTTTTACTTCCAATCCATTTGCTAGAATTTTTCCAGCACCGGCGGCCGGACTTGGCTTAAATCCTGTCTTGCAAGACATTGGATTATCAATGCATCCGCCAATGCTCTACACTGGTTATATTGGATTTTCGCTAATTTTTTCTTTCGCAATTGCTGGACTTTTGCTTGAGAAAATTGATGAAAATTTTGCGGCGCGCCTAAAAAATTGGCTGTTTTTTTCTTACGGATTTTTGACTTTAGGAATTGGCCTTGGATCTTGGTGGGCTTATCGCGAACTTGGTTGGGGCGGATATTGGTTTTGGGATCCGGTAGAAAATATTTCACTCATGCCGTGGATTGCTGCAACTGCATTAATTCACTGTGTAAAATTTTTAGAGAAAAAAGAAATCTTTAAAAAATGGACAGCATTTTTAGCAATTTTAACTTTCGTTTTATGCTTGTTGGGAATTTTTCTTACACGTTCCGGAGTCTTGACTTCAGTGCATTCGTTCGCAGTTGATGCCAAGCGCGGATTCTTCGTAATTTTGCTTATCTCGCTAATTGGTGGCGCAGGATTATTGGTTTTTGGCGGTAAGGCACATAAGCTAGAAAATAAAAAAAGCGAATTTCATTTTTGGTCAAAAATTGGCATGATTTTAGTGAATAATTATTTTCTGATTTTGTCTTTGTTTATCGTGCTTCTTGGCACTTTATATCCGCTTTTTTCGCAAAGTTTTTTCGATCAATTTATTTCAATTGGACCCGAATATTATAACAAATTATTTGCGATTTTATTGGTGCCATTTTTGATTTTTTTGGGAAGTTCTTATTCGTTAAATTACAGCGAAAAAACACCAGCGCAAAAAATTATCAATCGCTCGAATTTCTTGATTTGTCTGCTTGCAATCATCTTCACTTCTCTAACATATTTCTATCAAAAGAGCGCGGATTTTTTACAAATTTTGATTTTATTTTTAGCAATTTTTACGGCGCTTTTAACGATTTTATTCTTCACAAAAAATTCAAAACTGCGATTTTTTTCTCACGAATCGATCGCGCGTGCGCCAGTTACGGCAGCGCATTTGGGCTTTTCTTTGGTTGTAATTGGAATCGTTCTTACTTCGTCTTTTGGCCTAACTAAAGAAGTAAATATTAAAGAAAATGAATCGGTAAAAATTGCCAATTACGAAATAAAATTTAATGAGGTGACTTATCTTCAGGGCTCGAATTTTGTGGCACGACAAGGTGTTTTTGATATTTGGAAAAATAATCAATCGATTGCAAAATTAACCCCGCAATTGCGTTTCTATCCAGTTTCGGATCAAACCACCAATGAAGCGGCAATATTGTACAGTTTTTTTGGCGATCTTTATTTGGTTGTCGGACAAAAAGATGAAAATAATTTTTACGCTTTACGCATTTATTATAAGCCGTTCATTTATTTGATTTGGTTGGGTTGCGCTATGATTTTTGGCGGCGCGATTATTAAAATTTTACAAACAAAAATTTCTCGAAAATGAAAAAGAAAATTCTTGCAGTTGTTTTTATTTTTTTCGTCGCAGTTTCTTTCTCCGAAGCAAAAAATTTATCGGACGCTTGGGTTGGTGAACCAGCGTCAAATTTTCGCGAATTAAAATCGGTTAAAGCCAAGAAGCACGTAGTTGTAACTGCGGATGAAGCGGCGAGTAAAGCGGGTGAAGAAATGTTGGAAAAGGGTGGAAATGCCATTGATGCAGCAATCGCCGCGCAAATGGTTTTAAACGTTGTTGAGCCTCAGGCGTCGGGAATTGGCGGCGGTGGATTTTTACTTTATTACGACGCGAAATCGAAAAAAACTTCTTACTTTAACGGTCGCGAAACCGCGCCAGCAAAAGCTTATCCTGAGATGCTTTTAAAAGACGGTAAGCCGCGCGAATTTAATGATGTGGTGCAGGGTGGCCTATCGGTTGCAACGCCCGGAGCGTTAAAAATCTTAAAAGAAACTCATGAAAAATACGGAAAATTAAAATGGGCAGAATTGTTTGAGCCAGCGATTAAACTGGCGCGCGACGGTTTTATTGTGAGCCCAAGACTGCACACTTTGATGGCGAATATTTCTTATTTAAAAAATTTTGATGAAGCGGCAAAAATTTATTTGAAGGCAGATAAAACTGCTTACAAAGTTGGCGAAATGATCAAAAACCCCGCTTTTGCCAAAACTTTACAAACCATTGCAAATCAAGGAATAGAGCCATTTTATAAAGGAGAAATTGCTAATGATATTGTTGATGCAGTGCAGCATTCAAAAATCAATCCCGGAGTTTTGAGCACTAAAGATTTAAAAAATTATCGCAGCAAAAAAGGCGATTTGATCTGCGCGCAATATCGCGAAAAATATAAAATTTGTTCGATGCCCTTACCAAGTTCTGGCGGCGTAACTGTGTTGCAAATTTTAGGAATTTTAGAAAATTTCGATTTAGCGAAATTAAAACCACAATCACCTGAAAGCGTGCATTTAGTGATGGAAGCGACGCGTTTGGCTTACGCAGATCGTAACGAATATTTGGGCGATATTAGCGGCGTGCCGCTGTCAAAGATGTTGGATAAAAATTATTTGAAATCGCGTGCGGCGTTAATTGATCGCAAAAAAGCTTTGAAAAAAGTTGAGGCGGGAAAATTTGCGGAAACAAAAAATTTAACCTTCAACAATGCTGCCGTCGAACTGCCTTCGACCACACATTTATCGATTGTTGACGACGAAGGAAATGCGGTTTCTTTTACCAGTTCGATCGAATATTTTTTCGGTTCAGCTTTGATGGTTGATGGATTTTTGCTCAATAATCAGATGACGGATTTTTCTTTTTTGCCGGAAATTAATGGCAAACCAATTGCTAACCGAATTGAACCAAACAAACAACCGCGCAGCTCGATGACTCCAACTTTTGTTTTTGATCAAAATGATAAATTGCTAATGGTGGTCGGATCTCCTGGCGGGCCGCGCATTATTCAATATACTTTGCGAACAATTTTGAGCGTGCTGGATTGGAAACTTGATGTGCAAAAAGCTATTTCAATGCCAAATTACGTGGTGTTAAATGATGTGGTTGAGCTTGAGAAAAATACCGCAATTACCAAATTGCAAAAGCCTTTAAAAAAGATGGGACATCAAGTTTTGATCAAAGATCTTACAAGTGGAATTCACGCGATCACGATTGAAAATGATGGTGTGAAAGGTGGCGCAGACCCTAGACGTGACGGCGTTGCCAGAGGTGAGTAACAAATTAAATTTTACGAAAATCATGAAAGTCAGAATCTACAGACCAGCGAAATCTGCCATGCAATCGGGCAAAAATAACATGAAAAAATGGTTATTAGTGCCAGTTGAAGAAAATGTCGTTAGAAGCATCAATCCTTTGATGGGATGGACTTCGGTCGATAGCGCCAAGTCGCAACTAAAATTATTTTTTGCGAGCAAAGAAGCTGCAATTGAATATGCGCGTAGTCAAAAATTTGATTACCAAATCGAAGAGCCAGCAATCTCTTCGGTGAAGAAAAAATCTTACACCGCAAATTTTACTGGATAGATGCTCGCTTGAATTATAGAAAGGTAAGCATAGTTTATCAAAAACCTCATATACTTTTATAAACCACAACTATTTTCCTATAAACTATGAACCCTTTGGTTAATCCATTTTCTCCGGGAGCCGGTTCTCCACCTCCTGAATTAGCGGGTCGGACTGCTATTTTAGAAAAAGCCAAAATTGCTTTAGCTAGAATTAAACAAAGACGTCCAGAAAAAAGTTTCCTGTTCGTTGGTTTGCGCGGAGTTGGCAAAACGGTTTTGTTGCGACAAGTTGAAGGTTTAGCGAAAGAAATGGGATACGTTTCGATATTTATTGAAGCTCCTGAAAATAAGCCGCTAGTTGCGTCATTAGTTCCTTCGATCAGAGAACTATTATATTGCTTAGATTTTAAGGAACGCATTAGCGCAGAGGTGAAGCGTGGTTTTAGGGTTTTGCGAAGTTTTGCCAACGGGCTAAAGCTAAAATATCAAGATATTGAACTAAGCTTGGTTGACGTTGATCCAGAAACCGGAACCGCAGATAGTGGTGATTTGGAATATGATTTGCCATCGCTTTTTGAAGTTATAGCAGAAGCCGCGGCATCTAGGCAAACTGGAGTCGCAATTATAATTGATGAATTGCAATATCTTACAGAGAAAGAATTTAGTGCGATAATAATGGCTATTCATCGTGTGTCGCAAAAAAACTTGCCACTTATTTTGGTTGGCGCTGGATTGCCTCAACTTTACGGCATTGCTGGCAAATCTAAGTCTTATTCTGAAAGACTTTTTGATTTTCCAGCAATTGGCCCTCTTAACGCAGAAGATTCTGAAATTGCTTTGCAGGAACCCGTCAAAGAACAAAAAGTTGAATTTACTCAAGAAGCGGTGAGTGCAATTTTTGATAAAACTGAAGGATATCCATATTTTATCCAAGAATGGGGTTATCAATCTTGGAATCTTGCAGAAGCTTCGCCGATTGATTCTGAATCTGTACAAAAGGCAACTTCAGAATCTATTAAACGTCTTGATCAAAATTTCTTTAAAGTGCGTTTTGATAGATTAACTCCTAATGAAAAAAAATATTTACGCGCGCTTGCAGAATTAGATCCAAAAGATCGTAGGTCGGGCAATGTTGCTGAAAAGCTTGGTGTCAAGGTCCAAAGCGCTTCTCCTGCTCGTAGTAGTTTAATAAAAAAAGGCATGATTTATAGTCAGGCTCATGGAGATACAGAATTTACCGTGCCTTTGTTTGACCAGTTTATGAAGCGAATCATGCCTAATTTGGATAAATAAATGAATAAAATCACCGAAATATTATTGAAAAAAATTAGCGAAAAAGGCGCCGTGATTGACGCTTGGTTTGCTGAAAAATTTCAGCAAAATCCGCCGTTAATTTATAATTCGGTTGATTTGCGTCATGCTGATTTCAAAATGGCGCCCGTTGATACCAACTGCTTTCCTGCTGGATTTAACAATCTTTCTTCCGAGTCAAAAAATTTGGCGAAGAAAATGGCTGATGATTTTTTGAATCAAAATTTTCCCAGTGCCAAAAAAATTTTAATTGCGCCTGAAAATCACACGCAAAATTTACGTTATTTAGAAAATGTCAGAAATTTGCAGGAAATTTTGTCTTTTAAAAGAGAGGTTTTGATTGGAAGTTTGATCGAAGATTTAAAAGAAGTTACGAAGATTGACCTAGAAAATGGCTACTTCATCGAACTTCATCCGCTGACAAAAAATGCTGATAAAATTACAGTCGGTGATTTTATTGCCGATTTAATTGTGATGAATAATGACCTAACTTCTGGCATTCCGCAGATTTTGAAAAATGTTGCCACGCCAGTTGTACCAAGTCTTAAACTTGGGTGGTTTCATCGTACAAAATCTGAACATTTTAAAATTTACAATCAACTTGCTGCCGAAATTTCCGCTTTGATTGATTTAGATCCGTGGCTGATTTCTACGATTAATGACGTGTGCCACAATATTAATTTTAAAGAACAGGTTGGCATCGAACCCTTGGCAAAAGCGGTTGATGATTTGATCAAAAATACGGCGCAAAAATATCAACAATACGGCATTGACGAGCAGCCTTATTGTTACGTTAAAGCTGACAACGGAACCTACGGAATTGCGGTTTGGTCGGTTGCTTCTGGTGATGAAGTTTTGCACATCAATAAAAAAGAGCGCAATAAGATGAATATGCTTAAAGGCTCGGTGCAAAATACTTCGGTGATGATTCAAGAAGGCGTCAAAACCATCGACAAAATTAACTCTGAAATTGCTGAGCCGATGATTTATCTGATGAATGGCCAAGTGGTGGGAAATTTATTTCGCGTTAATAATAGTCGTGACGAAAAAACCAGTTTAAATGCTGCGGGCGCAAGCTTTTTTGATCTGACTAATTTAAACGAAAATCAAACTCAGCTGGGTGCTGATAAAAATAATATTACAAAAATTTATTCGCTGATCGCAAGGCTTGCAGCCTTAGCGGCGGCGGTTGAGCAACAACAAATGTTAAGCGTGAAATGATAAATACTAAATCTCGTCCATTAATTGGTATTGTTCCCGATTACCGCGAAGGCTGCGTTCAAGCCTATTCTACCCGAAATTATTACGCGTTGCGCGCTAATTACGTTGAAATGGTAAACAAGGCTGGCGGTGCTGCTGTCGTGCTTACATACGATTACGACTTAATCGATTCTTATTTAGACTCTCTCGACGGTTTGGTTGTGGTTGGCGGATATTTTGACATTAATCCGCGACGTTACGGCGAAAAAAATATTCATCACACCGTGAAATTAAATGATGTGCGCGAGAATTTCGAAAATGCTTTGGGAAATAAGGCAATCAAAACCGATTTGCCGTTTTTGGGAATTTGTAACGGCATGCAATTAATCAATATTTTGCACGGCGGAAATGTGATTCAGCATATTCCTGATGAGGGAAAATACGTGGATCACGAACAATCGCACATTGAAGGATTTAAAGATTACGCAACTGGTTATCACGAAGTTGAAATTGTCAAAAATTCTAAACTTTTTGAAATTGTTGGTCAGGAAAAAATCATGACCAATTCTTCGCATCATCAAGCTGCCAAAAGTGCTGGGCATGATTTAATCGTATCAGGAAAAGCTTTTGACGGCGTGATTGAGGCAATCGAAAAACCGAGTCATCCATTTTGTATTGGGGTGCAATGGCATCCTGAATTTGAAGTGTCGGAAGCTGATTACAAAATTTTTGCGGCACTAGTTGCGGCTGCAAAAAAATACAAAGAAAGAAAATAGTCCAAACGACTATTTTTAGGCGGATGCAGATTTGATGTGGCGCCAATAAAATTTTACAAAAAACAAAATGACAGAAAAAAAATCAGAAGAAAAAGGCATGCGCATCGCAAAATATATCGCTCACGCTGGATATTGCTCGCGTCGCGATGCAGAAGTTTTGGTCGCGGAAGGTCGCGTAAAAGTTAACGGAGAAATCATCGAAACGCCGGCAACTATTATCACCGATCACTCTGTTAAAATTGACGACAAATTAATCAGCCTCAAAAAAGACGTCAGATTGTGGCTATTTCACAAGCCGAAAGGGATTATTACGACAAGCAAAGACGAAAAAAATCGCAAAACAATTTTCGATTTTATGCCAAAAACGATGCCACGAGTAATTTCGGTTGGACGTTTAGACTTCAATACCGAAGGGCTTTTGCTGCTTACAACCAACGGCGATTTTGCGCGTTATTTAGAATTACCAAAAACCAAATTACAGCGCAAATATCGCGCGCGCGTTTTCGGAAAAGTGAATCACGAAAGATTGCAAAGACTTGAAAAAGGAATTACGGTTGACGGCACCAGATATGGCTCAATCAAGGTTTTGGTTGACAATGAAGGTGACTCGAATTCGTGGCTAACTATTATGATTGAAGAAGGAAAAAATCGTGAAATCAGAAAAGTTATGGAGCATTTAGGCTTGCAAGTTAATCGTTTGATTCGAACTTCGTTTGGGCCTTTCGAGCTTGGCGAACTGAAAGTTGGTGAACTTCAGGAAGTTTCGCGCCTGACGCTAAAAAAACATTTTGGCGAGAATTTTAAATTCTAAAATTTTTAAAAATGGACGCGGAGTCCACTTTTGCTCTTCTTAAATTGGCTCTGGCGCTGTCTCTAAAAAAATATTCCCAAAATAAAGGCGTTGTCGCAAAGCAAATTTCTTACCAAAATTTATCCACTGGTAATTATTTTTAAGCAATCGTCGTAACCAAAAAGCTGCAGCAAATCTTGATATTTCTGGCTTGCTGGATTTTGTAAATTCGGATCTTTGTATAAAATTATTTGCGCATTTTTGTGGGCAATTTTCAAAATATCGGAATCAAAATTTAAATCGGCTATTTTAAATTCTGGAAATCCACTTTGTTTGGTGCCAAGTAATTCGCCGCTTCCACGCATTTTTAAATCTTCTTCCGCGATAAAAAATCCGTCATTTGATTGGCGTAAAATTCCCAATCTTTGGCGCGCAATTGCGCCATATTTTTCGCCGTAAAGCAAAATGCAAAAAGATTTTTTTTCCGACCTTCCAACCCTTCCGCGCAGCTGGTGAAGTTGTGAAAGTCCAAAATTTTCAGCATTCTCGATTAAAATTATTGTGGCATCAGGAACGTCAATTCCAACTTCGATTACAGTGGTTGAAACCAGTATTTTCATAGCTCCATCACGATTGGAAAACTCGTTCATTATTTTTTCTTTTTCACTTTCTTTCATTTTTCCATGCAGCAATCCGATTTTTTCTGACGTAAAAATTTTCGCTAATTCATCATATTTTTTCTTCACGCTGGTCAGTGCAATTTCTTCATTTTCGTCAATTATCGGACAGATCCAATAAATTTTTTCACCACGCAAAAGCGCGCGTTTCATGGCCTCAGAAACTTCAGAGATTTTTTTTGCAGACATTATTAGCGTTTCAATCGGCTGACGATTTTTTGGTTTTTCACTCAAAATTGAAATATCCATATCACCGTACAAACCCATCATCAGGCTGCGCGGAATCGGTGTTGCGCTCATTAATAAAGTATCGACATCGCAACTTTTTTCGACCAATTTTAAACGCTGCATTACACCAAAACGATGTTGTTCGTCAATGATTGCAAGGCCAAGATTTTGGAATTTTACATCATCTTCCAAAACTGCGTGAGTACTGATTAGAATGTCAATTTTTCCAGCTGCTAAATCGGTGCAAATTTTAGCTTTTTGTTTTTTTGTGGTGGCAGAAGTTAAGATTTCTACAGAGATTTTTGTGTTTTCTAAAAGCTTGCGAAAATAAGCCAGATGCTGCTTGGCAAGAACTGTGGTCGGTGCAATTACGCAAGTTTGCTTATTTTGAGAAATGGTTTGCAAGCACGAAACAATTGCCACGATCGTCTTTCCGCTTCCGACATCGCCCTGCAAAAGTCGTAGCATTTTTTTGGTGGAATTTATTTCAGCAGAAATTTCTGCGATAGCTTTGATCTGTGATTTTGTAAGCTCGAAAGGCAGAGATTGCAGAAAATTTTCAGCAAGATTTTTTATCGGTAAGATAAAATTTTTCTGCGCTGTGGTTTTATTTTTTGCTAACAAAACCGCAATTTGCCAAGCGAGCAATTCATCGTAAGCCAGACGTTTCCGTGAAATATTTTTTGGCAAAAAATCATCGGCAGATTTGGGATTGTGAATATTTTTTAGAGCCTTTGAAAAGCTGGGCCAGAGTTGTTGTTTTAATAAATTATCATCAATCCATTCGTCGTTTTTTTCTTCTAATTTTACTAAAACTTCTTGGATTTTTTGGCTCAGAAATTTTTGTGAAATTGCTGCGCCCAAAGGATAAATCACATTATTTTGGGGCAGGTTATCAACTTGAGCGGCTGGCAAAATTTCCTGTGGATGAACGATTTGGTTCTCGCCAGTCAATTTTTGTAAATTTCCTAAAATTGCAATTTCGCCTCCGATCGGCATTTTGGCGATTTGGCTGGGGAAAATTTTAAAAAAAACTAAAGTGACGTAACCAGTCGGCGTGTAACAAATTACTTTGTAAGGTTGGCGATTGGTGGCGGGTTTGAAGTGCGATTCAACCTTGGCTTTAATAATAACAAGCGCGTCATTTGGAACTTCAAAAAGTCGCGGACGGATTAAAATTTGTTCAACGCGAATTGGTTTGTGCAAAAGTAAAGCAAAGATTTTATTTTCTCCGACTAACTTGGTAAGAAATTGTGTAAGAGTTGGGCCAACGCGTTTTAGAGAGGAAAGCGGCAGCGAAAGAATTTTTTGATTCGTCATTCTTCGCCACGTTGATTTCTTCGATTTTCGTCACGTTTTTTGATCGATTCGCGCTTGTCGTAAAGTTTTTTACCGCGGCCTAAACCAACAATAATTTTGGCAAAATTCTTTTTGTTGAAAAAGATTTTTACTGGAACGGCGGAGTAGCCTTGCATTTGCATTTTGCCGGAAATTTTTTCGAGCTGTTTTTTGTGCAGCAACAGTTTACGTTTTCTTTTTGGTTCGTGGTTAAATTTATTCGCACCTTTATATTCGCTGATATTGCAATTAATCAGATATAAATCGCCTTGAGCTTCGGCAATGTAAGCTTCGTTTAACGAAGCTTTGCCTTCGCGAATTGATTTTACTTCACTTCCAAGCAGCACGATGCCAGCTTCGATTTCTTCTTCGATTTCGTAATTAAAATGGGCTTTGCGGTTTAGGATTGACATGAGTAGATGACGGTTGATAAATGTTTGTTTGCTAATTCTTAGCGGGTAATAACTTTATGTTGCAATTAAAAAACTTGGCCGATAGTTTGCCCGCCTCTTTTTGCCCCCGTGGAATTGGTTTGGAATTGGTTCTAGATGGTCTTTATTCAAGAAAATCAAGCAATAGAAAAACAAGTAAGAAGTCTTGATGCTCAAGGCTTCTCAAGTTGGGGCAGATCACTCACTTTTACAAATAAAATTTTTTGAATTATGGCTCTTTACGAGACTGTTTTTATCGCCAGACAAGATTTAACCGCTGAAGACGTGGATGCTTTGTCAAATAAATTGGCTAAAATCGTTACCGACGGTAACGGTAAAATCGTTTCCAGAGAATATTGGGGGCTTAGAAACTTGGCTTACAAAGTTAAGAAAAATGCGCGCGGACATTACGTCCTCTTCAATATCGATTCTGAATATCCTGCAGTTGCAGAATTAAACCGCGTTATCGGTTTCAATGAGGATATCATAAGAAGCTTAACATTCGCAGTTGAGGCTCATTCAGAAGAGTCCGAGCTGTTTGTTTCTTCTAATGCCAAAGAATATAAAGCTGGAAAAGTTCCGGTTAAAAAAGAACCAAGCAAAATCGATCTGGTTCTTGATCAAGTTCAATTCGAATCATAATTTTTAGGGTCAATATGGTTGCTAAAGTAACGAAAAAAAATAACAAAAATAGCTACACTAACGAAAATGAAGGTGAAGAAGGCTACGTAAAAGTCTCTTTGGTTAACCAAAGTGTTTTTATCAGAAAAAAGAAATCTTGTCCACTTCGCGACATTTCAATTGCTGAAATCAATTATAAAAATTTAAGACTTTTGAATAAGTTTTTATCTGAAAGAGGTAAAATTATTCCAAGCAGAATCACTAACGTTGCGGTGAAAAAACAGAAAGCTTTGGCTAATGCTATCAAAAGAGCTCGTCATTTAGCTTTGATCTCTCCGATCAACAAAGAAGTAACTCCAAACTAAATCACTTACGAATCATGAAAATTATTTTAACAGCTGCAGTTTCTAATTTAGGAAAAATCGGCGAAGTAGTTGAAGTAAAAAACGGTTATGCAAAAAACTTTTTGATTCCAAGCAAAAAGGCTATTTGCTTTACAGCCAACAACTACAAAATCTTCGAATCCAAAAAACAGGAATTCGAACAGCAGCATAACGACGACCTTGCAGCTGCAATTAAAGTTAAAGAATTACTCGCTGGAAAAGATGTAATCATCATCGAGAATGCTTCCGACGATGGCAGACTTTACGGCTCAGTAAGTTCTTCTGTAATCGCATCCAAGATTAACGACATCTTAAAGCAAAAATCTGTCGCCAAAGCGAACATCTTCTTAAAGAAGCCAATTAAAGAAATTGGTATTTATGAAATTAACCTTGTGCTACATTCGGATGTAGTAATTCAAGCGAGATTAATTGTTACCAGAAGCGAATCAGAAGTTATGCTCTTTTAAAGGCCGACAAAAAGTCTGAGAAAGCAGAAAAAAAATCTGAAGTAATTGAGGTTACTTCAGAAGAAGTTGCTGAAGTGAAATCAGAAAAACCAAAAAAACCAAAAAAGAAAAAAGCTGAAGTAGCTGAATAATTTTTTGTTATAAGTTTTAAGTTACAAAAAAGCCGTTCTCAAATTTAGTTTTGAGAACGGCTTTTTTATTGCGCGTTTTTTTGATCAAAAAAAATTATAAATTTTTTTTTCAGAAATTTTATAGCAAGTAACTATTTCGCTTTATACCCCTACTCGGGTATAAAGAGTATCATGCTATCAAGACTTGATAAAATTAAATAGATACTTGGCGTGATTAAAAAAAAGTTTTAATTTTTTTAAAATTTTTTAGAAATTGTTGCCACATAACTTGCAAAAACCTTGATTACAAAGGCTTGGCGCTATTTAAAGAATATTTAATAAAGGAGCTTGACTTCTAAAAACATTGCTGATTATAATACGCGCCCTCCTAACTTTTTGGATGGTTCCTTGAAGAAGATGTTTCGCTTTTATTAAAAAGATGCGACATTTGATTAAATGACAAAATATAAGAAAAGTTAGTTAGTTTAAAACTAATCCCTTCAAATTTATTCGAAGACAAATTGCTCAAAGGCAGCAGCTTTTGGGTCTTTGTTTGAAATTTTGTTAAATGGGGAGAGTCGCTGTTTAAATCGTAAATAATTGATAACTAGAGAATACCGCAATTAACGTATTTCAAGAAATTGAATGCGAATTGCAAATATATATAATCTCAAGAGCCGATAGATCTGTGTAGAATTTATTCTGCACATAACTTTGGAAAGTAAGCAAATTAAGGGCATTCGACGGATGCCTTGGCGTAGAAAGGCGATGAAGGACGTAACAGGCTGCGATAAGCCTCGGGTAGCTGCCAATAAGCTTTGATCCGAGGATTTCCGAATGGGGTAACCCACTCTCTTTTAGAGAGTATCCCTAACTGAATAAATAGGTTAGGGAAGGCATACCCGGTGAACTGAAATATCTAAGTAGCCGGAGGAAAGGACATCAACAGAGACTCCGTTAGTAGTGACGAGCGAACGCGGACCAGGCAAGTGGCTTTTAAAAGTAAACTAGAACAGTATGGAAAGACTGGCAACAATAGGTGATAGCCCTGTATAGGTAATGCTTTTTTAAGTCCTAGAGTAAGGCGGGACACGTGAAATCCTGTTTGAATATGGGGGGACCACCCTCCAAGCCTAAGTACTCTCTAGCGACCGATAGTGAACAAGTACCGTGAGGGAAAGGTGAAAAGAACCCCGACGAGGGGAGTGAAATAGACACTGAAACCGAATGCTTACAAGCAGTCGGAGCGGAATTTATTCCGTGACGGCGTACCTTTTGTATAATGGGTCAGCGACTTAGTTTGTCGAGCGAGCTTAAGCCGTTAGGTGTAGGCGTAGCGAAAGCGAGTCTTAAATAGGGCGACATAGTTCGACGAATTAGACCCGAAACCGGGTGATCTAGCCATGGCCAGATTGAAGGTGGAGTAACATCTACTGAAGGATCGAACCCACTAATGTTGAAAAATTAGGGGATGAGCTGTGGCTAGGGGTGAAAGGCCAATCAAACTCGGAGATAGCTGGTTCTCCGCGAAAACTATTGAGGTAGTGCGTCGGATGATTACTGTCGGGGGTAGAGCACTGAATGGGCTAGGGGGGAGCAATCCTTACCAACCCCAATCAAACTCCGAATACCGACAAGTACAGTCCGGCAGACACACGGTGGGAGCTAAGTTCCATCGTGGAAAGGGAAACAGCCCTAACCGTCCGCTAAGGTCCCCAAGTTATAGCTAAGTGGGAAAGGAAGTGGGAAGGCCAAGACAGCCAGGAGGTTGGCTTAGAAGCAGCCATCCTTTAAAGAAAGCGTAATAGCTCACTGGTCTAATTAAGCCTTTTTGCGCCGAAAATGTAACGGGGCTAAAGTGATATACCGAAGACATGGATTCATTACTATTGTTGTAATGAGTGGTAGCGGAGCGTTGTGTAAGTCTGTGAAGGTGAATCGTTAGGTTTGCTGGAGATATCACAAGTGAGAATGCCGACATGAGTAACGATAAAAAATGTGAGAAACATTTTCGCCGAAAATCCAAGGTTTCCTGCGTAAAGTTAATCTGCGCAGGGTTAGTCGGAACCTAAGGCGAGGCCGAAAGGCGTAGTCGATGGCAATCAGGTTAATATTCCTGAACCAAGTGGTGAGTGACGGAGCGTTCTTTTGCGTATTTCCTTAATGGATTGGAGATGCGTCGAAGTTGCTTCCAGGAAATAGCCCCACGATAAGTCCGTACCAAAACCGACACAGGTGGATGGGTTGAAGATACTAAGGCGCTTGAGAGAACTACACTGAAGGAACTAGGCAAAATGCATCCGTAACTTCGGGAAAAGGATGGCCTGTTGTGGCGCAAGCTGCAATGGGTGGCACAGAAATGGGGGTAGCAACTGTTTACCAAAAACACAGGGCTCTGCTAAATCATTAAGATGAAGTATAGGGTCTGACGCCTGCCCGGTGCTGGAAGGTTAATTGATGGTGTGCAAGCACCTGATCGAAGCCCCAGTAAACGGCGGCCGTAACTATGACGGTCCTAAGGTAGCGAAATTCCTTGTCGGGTAAGTTCCGACCCGCACGAATGGCGTAATGACTTCCCCTCTGTCTCCAGTGTAGACTCAGTGAAATTGAATTTGCCGTTAAGATGCGGTATTCCTGCGGTTAGACGGAAAGACCCCGTGCACCTTTACTATAACTTTACACTGAATTTAAAAATAAGACGTGTAGGATAGGTGGGAGACTTTGAAGCTTGGTCGCTAGGCCAGGTGGAGTCGTCCTTGAAATACCACCCTTCTTCCTTTTAAATTCTAACTAGAACGGCTGAATCGTCGTTTAGGACACTGTATGGCGGGTAGTTTGACTGGGGCGGTCGCCTCCCAAAGAGTAACGGAGGCGCGCAATGGTAAGCTCAGACTGGTCGGAAATCAGTTTTAGAGTGCAATGGCAAAAGCTTGCCTGACTGCGAGACCTACAAGTCGAGCAGAGACGAAAGTCGGTCATAGTGATCCGGTGGTTCCGAATGGAAGGGCCATCGCTCAACGGATAAAAGGTACGCCGGGGATAACAGGCTGATGATTCCCAAGAGTTCATATCGACGGAATCGTTTGGCACCTCGATGTCGGCTCATCACATCCTGGGGCTGAAGAAGGTCCCAAGGGTTCGGCTGTTCGCCGATTAAAGTGGTACGTGAGCTGGGTTCAGAACGTCGTGAGACAGTTCGGTCCCTAT
>CAYSUM010000020.1:0-31714 GCA_964434225.1 uncultured Rhizobium sp. | reverse complement strand
GAGTTTTTGAAGATATTGATCGAGATTTTATTATTGTCAGGGCAGGGAATGACAATTGCTGGCGGTTCTTATCCAGCCAGCCAATCAGAGCATTTAATTGCTCACACAATCGAGATGAAATATCCCCAAATTGCGCAGAAAAAATTACACGGCGAAATGATCGCGGTGACAACTTTGACGGCGGCGAAATTGCAAAATTCGCCATCCTTGATGCGTAGCATCGAGGACCTAGCGAGTTTGAGCTCCGAAAATAATTCCAAGAGATCCTCGATGCTGCGCATCAAGGATGGCGCGGGTGAAGTTGATGTGATAAAATTCTTCGGCAAAAAAATCGCTGCGGAATGTCAAAAAGAATATGATGAAAAAATCTCTAAAAAACCAAAACCAATCAGCCCATCTCTAAAAACCGAACTCCAAAAAATTTACCTCGACGAATCACGCTTAAAAAAAATCCTCTCCCACTTCAAAATCTCCACCTCTCCAAAATCTCTAGGTCTTTCAACTCAGCAATATCAAGCCTGCGTGAAGTACGCAAAATTTATCCGCAATCGATTTACTTGTTTGGATTTGAATTAAAAAATCGGTTGATAGCTACCCATGAACTGCCAACTTCGGCATTGCAACGCAGCGTGGTATTTGGTTTAGACACTTATTTCTAGCTATAAATCACATACCCATGATTCCTTACTGTTTGTAAGTAGTGCGGTTGTTTGGGATTGGTTTCGATTTTGCGACGTAATCTGGTGATTTGAACGTCGATGCTGCGTTCGTCGATGTCGCCGCAAAGGTTGGATAAGGTTTCGCGGCTGACGGCTTTACCTTTTTCTTTGCAAAGAATTCCCAAAATTTTGGCTTCGGAATCAGTGATGTGAACGAAGTTATCGCCTTTTTTTAATCTGGAATCGGCAAGATTAAAAGAGAAGTCGCCAAATTTGCAGATGTTAGGATTGGTGCTGGCAACGCCAATTCTTTTTAGAACGTTATTGATACGAAGCAGTAATTCTTTGGGCTCGAAAGGTTTTTGTAAATAATCATCGGCGCCGGCTTCAAGGCCCTTGATGCGATCTTCAAATTCGCCGCGCGCAGTCAACATAATAATTGGAACTGGTGAGGAATGGCGCAGCGTGGCGGTAAATTCAACGCCAGTTTCACCTGGTAGCATCACATCCACAATTAGTAAATCGAATTTCGTTTCAGCGATCAGATTTCTCGCTTCAATCGTGTCTTTGGCGACGGAAATTTGAAAGCCATTTTCTTCGAGAAAGCGTCCCAGCAAATTGCGGAGTCTGGTATCGTCATCAATTACCAAAAGGTGAAGGGAGGTATTGCTCATATATTGTGGAATTTATTTACGAACTTTTTGTGATCTCGTCTAACTTTTTCAACTTAGTTAAAAGTTTTTCCAAATGATCCAAGCGTACCATACAAGGCCCGTCAGAAGGTGCATTGTCAGGATCTTGGTGAACTTCCATAAATACTGCGGCAACGCCAACTGCAACTGCTGCTGAAGCCAAAGTATCTACGAATTCACGCTGTCCGCCGCTTTTACCGCCAAGGCCTCCGGGTTGTTGAACCGAGTGAGTTGCGTCGAAAACGACCGGACACCCAGTTTGGGCCATGATTGGCAAGCTGCGCATGTCGGAAACTAAAGTGTTATAACCAAAACTGACTCCGCGTTCAGTCAACATCACATTTTTATTTCCGAAGTAATCCATTTTTTGCACGATATTTGCCGCATCCCAAGGAGCTAAAAACTGTCCCTTTTTAATATTAATAATTTTTCCACTTTTTGCTGCGGCTTCAAGCAAGTCGGTTTGACGACACAAGAAAGCTGGAATTTGCAAAATATCAACTTCTTCACGGTCCGCTAAAATTCGGCAATGTTCTTCATTGTGAATATCGGTGATGATTGGGCATTTGAACTGTTTTTTAACTTCAGCGAAAATTGGTAAAGTATTTTTCAAACCAGCGCCGCGCGCTCCACCAACGCTTGATCTATTTGCTTTATCGAAAGATGATTTATAGATGAAATTAATGCCAAGTTTGTCGCAAATTCTTTTAATGTTGCTGGCCATCATCAAGCTGTGATCCATTGATTCAGTCTGACAAGGACCCGCAAGCAAGGTAAAAGGAAGGTTGTTAGCAATTTGAAGATTCTGAACTTGGATCGTGCGCATTTTTTATAGAGATTCGTAAGAATTAAAGAATTGAAAATTTCATGAGCTAAGTAATAAGTTAGCAAAAAAAATTCAAACATCTTCTTCCTAATTTTCCTTCCAATTCATGTTTGCTAAACCGATCAACTTGATTTTAGTTTATGTTATTACAGTGTTTAACATTGTGGTTCTAGCTTCGCCATTAATGGTCGCAATTATTCCGCTAGTTAATTTTGGTCATCATTCTTTGTCGGTTGATGTAGGAACTTTGATGAAAATGAAGTTGGGATTATTTTTTTTGTTTTTTCTCGTCAGTTTCTTGATGTTATTTTATCTGTTCCTCGATTTTCTTTTTGGATTTTCCGTACGCTCTTCACTCAAAAATTGTAGTCGTTTTGAAAAGAATAAAGACTTCGATTTTTTAAGTGATATTTTCGACCAAGTTAAAACCAGATTCGGCGAAAAAAATATTCATCTTTACATCAAAAATTCTGACGAAATTAACGCTTTTGCAGTTAGCTCTTTCAACAAAAAAGCCATTGTTTTGACTCAAGGTTTAATCAAGCATTATCTGGTTGAATGCCCAGATCCAAAAAGATTTTTAAATGCGATTCGCAGCATTATGGGGCACGAAATGTCGCATCTAATTAACAAAGATTTTTTACCAGCATTTTTGATTATGACCAATCAAAAAATGACCAACCTTGTTTCTTCGATTTTAAGTTTCTTTTTCGTCATTTTATCGCGAATTATATTTTTCATTCCGGGTGGAAAATCTTGTGCATTTTTGATGAACGATGCTTACGCAATTTTGCGCTTTATTCTTACCGCGTTTAATCGTTTTATTGTTTACAATATTTACGAATTTTTACGTCGTTTTGTCAGCCGTGCTATTGAATTTCGCTGCGATCGTCAATCAGCCTACGCCTTTGGCGGACATAACATGGCGCTGGCTTTATCGATGCTTGGAAAAGACGGATATTTTACACTTTTTTCCACTCATCCAGGAACTCAAAGACGCATCAAAAAAGTGCAAGAAGTAAAGATGGTTGAATCCACAATTGGTGCACGTTTTGTTGATTCAATTGCCAATTATTTTTCAATCATGTTTTTGATGATTATTTGCCTCTACTTCGCGAAGCAGGCGGGAGTAGATATTATAGTGCGCAACTATCTTCAAAATCATGAAGTGATTCATCGTAAACTTCTGATACTCTGGGGATTGGTTAAAAATATTTTATAAAAATTGATGAAAGATTTTTCCACACTATCGCAAATTCTTTCGTTCCAAGCCACTAGTTTCAATAATCCAAACGCTTTCAATTTTAAAGAAAATGGTCGATGGATTAGTTTTTCGAATCAAGAATTTTTAGAAAAAACTTTTCATTTTGCCTGTGGGCTTAAAGAAATCGGCTTCCAACAAAAACAATCTTTTGCGATTTGTTCTTACCAAAATCCAATTTGGTTGATGGTCGATTTAGGCTCTATTTTAGCTGGCGCAGTTACGATTCCGATTTTCAATAATGTCTCGCAAGAAAATTTATTTTTCGAAATTTCTGACGCCAATGTTCAATATCTTTTTACCGATAATTCCGAAATTTTTTCTCAAATAAAAAATTATAATCCGGAAATAAAAATTATTACTTACGGAATTTCTCAAGAAAATTCTATTAGCTTTGAGAGCTTGATTTTGCTGGGTAAAAAAGCTGTTGCAGAAAAAAAATATACCATCGAAGAATTTTTAAAACTTAACCAAACCCAAGATTTAGCGACTATAATTTACACTTCTGGAAGTACAGGAAGGCCCAAAGGAGTTGAGCTTACGCATCAAAATTTAGTTTCACAAATTCACGATACCGCAGTTTTTTTTCCACTTTCTAAGCAAGATGTTGTAATTTCTTTTCTGCCGTTAGCCCATATTTTTGAACGTATGGTGGTAATGTTTTATATCACGCAAGGCGTTTCAATTTACTTTGTCGATGATGTAAAAAATGTCGGAAGTTTTTTGCGTGAAATTCATCCAACTTTGATGACAACGGTTCCGCGCGTGATGGAAAAAGTTTTTTCGCGTATCAAAGAAGGTGTCGATTCTGCAAACTTCATTAAAAAATTCTTAGGACAAAAAGCTCTTAAACGCGCTTTAATCAAAGATTTGGAAGTTTCAAAAAATATCTGCGATAAAATTTACGACCTCTTAATTTACAAAAAATTTCGCGCTGCTCTGGGCGGAAATATGCGCATGATGATTTGTGGTGGAGCCGCTTTATCACAAGATATGGAGCGTTTCTATCGCAATATTGGCATCAATTTATTTTGTGGTTACGGCATGACTGAAAGCTCTCCAGTAATCACGGCTAACAATCCAAAAGATTATAGATTCGGCACTGTAGGAAAAGTTTTTCCATCGGTTATGGTTAAAATTGCTAATGACGGCGAACTGCTTGCAAGTGGGCCAAACATTATGCGCGGCTATCACAATGATTTGAAAAAAACTGCAGAAGTAATTGAAAATGGTTGGCTAAAAACTGGCGATTTAGCTGCGATGGACGCCGATGGTTTTGTAAAAATTATTGGTCGCAAAAAAGAAGTTTTTAAAAATGCTAACGGCAAATATGTTTGTCCAGTGCCCCTTGAACAAAAGCTGGCGCGCAGTTTAGAATTTTTAATCGGTGCAGTTGTAATTGCTGAAGGAAAAAAATTTACCAGCGTTTTACTATTTCCTGACTTTGAAATTTTAGCAAAATTTAAAAAGAAATTCGCTTTTTTAGGTAGCGACGAAGAATTTCTCGCATCGGAAATTCTGCAAAGATTCGTCCAAAAAAATATCGATAAATTGAACCAAAATCTCGATCACTGGGAGCAAATTCAGAAATTTCATGTCGCGCTAGAATCAATATCTATCGAGTCTGGCGATATTACGCCTTCAATGAAATTAAAGCGTAATACGTTGGAAGAAAAATATAAAAAAGTCGTCGAAGAATTTTATCGGGAATAGTTGAAATTTCTTCTTTGAAACGATTTGTAGCCTTGTGCAGCCTATGACGAAATCGCTGACAAGATTTTAAAAATTGCATCAGTGATTTTTTTCAGCTCAGATTTTTTGATATTCAAAGCTGGCATTGCGTAAATACAATTGGCAAAAGGTCGTAAAAAAATTCCCGCGGCGATAAATTCTTTTCGTAGTTTTTTCATCATTTCGAAATCACCGTCAATTTCTACCACGCCAAGCGCACCAAGCACGCGTACATCTTTAACAATTTTTAAATCACGACATTTTTTTAATTCTTTGTTTAAGAATTTTTCGATTTCTAAAACTTTTTTCTCGTAATTTGCTTTTTCAAAAAGATCGAGCGAAGCATTGGCAACAGCGCAAGCAAGCGGATTTCCCATAAAAGTTGGTCCATGCATCAAAGCAAAATCAAGCGAGTCGCTTAAGAAATTTTCGAATATTTTTTCTTTTACCAAAGTTGCAGATAAAGTCATAGATCCCCCAGTTAAGGCCTTCCCCAGTACTAAAATATCGGGAGAAATTTCAGCAAGATCACACGCGAATTTTTTCCCTAAACGATAAAATCCCACCGCACATTCGTCGGCGATAAAAAGTATTTGATGTTTTTTGGCGATCTTAAAAATTTCGTGCAGAATTTTAGCATCATGAAAAATCATGCCGCCAGCGCATTGAACCAATGGTTCGACAAAAATTCCGGCTAAAATATTTTTATTTTCCGCAACGAATTTTTCAAAATTTTCTAAATCATTTTTATTTTGAGGCAGGTTAAGGGAAAAATTTTGTAGCAAAATTTTTTGAAATTTTTCGTGCATTCCAGAATCAAGATCAGCAAGAGACATCGCGCCCGTGGTGTCGCCGTGATATGAGTTTTTGAAGGAAATAAATTTAGTTTTATTTTTATTGCCCGAATTGATGTAAAACTGCCAACAAATTTTCATCGCAACTTCCACGGCAGTTGAACCTGAATCAGAAAAAAATACTCGATCCATTTTTGTAAATTCGCAAAGGCGATGCGCCAGCTTGTAAGTTGGTTCTGCGGCAAATCCAGCCAGCATAATATGAGGCAAAATTTTTGCCTGATTTATGATGGATTTAATCAAATGAGGATGTTGATAACCATGCGCCATCGACCACCAAGAGCTGATGCCGTCGATTAAAACTTCACCATTTTTAAGAAAAATTTTACTGCCTTTAGCGCTTAAAATTTCTAATTGCGGCAGATGATTTTGCATCTGAGTATATGGCAGCCATATGCGATTGCTGCCTTGTTTCAAGTTATTTGTCATTAAATAAAACCGGATCGATTCTTTCAGCTAATTCTGTCCAATTATTTTGTGGGAAAAAAGATTTTAACTGACGAAAAGCAGCGATAGATTCTTTTTGTAAACCAAGTTTGTAATAAACTTCAGTTAGTCGGAAGAATGCTTCTGGAACTTGATCGGTGGCGTGATAGCGCTCGGTCACTTCGGTAAAATTATTAATTGCGCCGACATAGTTTTTATTTTTTATTTGATAACGACCAATCGACATTTTGGCGCCCGCTAAATGTTCATCAACGTAAGCCAGTTTTTTTCTGGCGTCATAAGAATGTTCGTCAGTGGGGAAGCGAGCAATTAATTCGCGGAAAGTTGTTGAAGCTTCGTGGCTATTATCTTGGGCGCGATCGATCTCTGGAATTTGTTTGTAAAAAGACAGGCCTTTCATATACATCATGTATGGAACCGCTTCATTGGCGGGATTAAGGCGAATAAAATCGTCAACAGTTGAAATTAATTTGGGATATTCTTCATCTTTAAAATAAGCATAAACCGCCATAGTTTGGGCTTTCAGCGCCCATTTTGAAAAAGGAAAATCATCGTCAATTTTTGAAAAAGCTTCGGCAGCAGCGGAATAATTCTTATCTTTTAGAGAAGCGACAGCTTTGGTGTAAGCGATTTCAGCGTTGGATTTTTCATCTTTTTTTTTGGCGCAAGAAAATAGTGCAGTTGTAAGTAGTAAAAATATCAGGGTGAAGCGTAAATTTTTTTTCATCTTCTAATGTCAATGCTAAGTTGGTGGGCGTGCAAGCCTTCACAGGCGGCAAGTGCGGAAGTATTTTTGGCAAGTTTGGCAAAAGATTTTTGATCGCAAGAAATTAACGAAATTCTTTTTAGAAAATCGAAAACAGAAAGTCCGCTGGAAAATTTTGCCGATGCAGATGTGGGCAAAGTGTGACTTGGTCCAGCCATATAATCGCCGATCGCTTCTGGAGTGTAATTTCCCAGAAAAATTGCGCCAGCATTTTGAATTTTGGTGAGAAATTTTTCAGGATTTTTTGCGGCGATTTCCAGATGTTCGGGCGCGATAAAATTGGCTAAATGCGCGCCATCAGCAAGATTTTTAATCACAAATATCGCAGAATTTTCTAAACTTTTTTCGGTAATTTTTTGACGCGGTAAAGTAGCAGAAATTTTGTGAATTGAAGTTGCAATTCGCGCGGCAAAATCTTCTGAATCGGTGATAATAAAGGCTTTGGAATCAATACCATGTTCAAGTTGCGAAAGTGTATCAGCTGCGATCCAATCGGGATTATTATTTTTATCAGCGATAATTGCGATGTCAGTTGGGCCGGCAATCATGTCAATTCCAACTTCGCCGAAGAGAATTTTTTTTGCTGTCGCCACATAAGAATTTCCTGGGCCAACAATTTTATTTACCTTGGTAATTGTTGAAGTTCCATGCGCCAAAGCAGTGATTGCCTGTGCTCCGCCGATTTTGTAAATTTTTTTAATTCCGCAAATTTTTGCAGCAACTAAAACTGCTGGATTAATTTTTCCCGCCGAAGTTGGCACGCACATGCTGATATTTTTAACTCCAGCAACCAAGGCTGGAACTGCTGACATCAAGACTGAACTTGGATAAGATGCGGTTCCTCCGGGTGTGTAAATTCCAACTGATTCGATGGCGCGCCATAAGTTTCCAAGTTCAACACCCTCTTTATCGTGATAGCGAAAATCTTTGGGAAGCTGTTTTTTGTGATAAGATTGGATGCGTTGAAAAGCTTGTTTTAGCGCGACTTTGACTTCTTTTGTAACGCATTTTTCAGCTTCTTTAATTTCCTTTTCGGTGACGATAAAATCTGCAGCTTTTTTAAATTTAGTTTTGTCGAACTGGTTGGAAAGTTTGATTAGAGCGGTGTCGCCCGATTTTTTGGTTTGAGCGATAATTTTTTCAACTTGTTCGTTGATGCTAGAATCGTCTTTTTGTGATTTAGTGATGAAGCTATAAAAGCTTGATTTTGTTGATGTTACAAGATTTTGCGTCAGTTTTTCTGTGACTAAAAAAATTTTCATTATTTTAAAATTCTAATTTTTTGACCAACATCGATTCCCAATTTCTTGGCCATGTTGCCATTAATTTCGATCACTTGTTGCACCGGAATTTCTGAAGAAATTACTTCTAAAGAGTAAGGCGTGGCATTATGTTTTATATTGGCGATAACGCCGCGATCATCGATAAATAGCATGTCGAGCGGAATCATAGTATTTTTCATCCACATTGAAGCGACGACATTTTTATTGAATTTGAAGATCATGCCAAAATTTTTTGGTAAGTGATCGAGATTCATCAAGCCGTACATTTTTTTGTAATCGTCGTTAGCAATTGCGACCATAAATTCAGCAACTTGATCATTGTTCTGATTTAGAATTTGCAACTTAACATTGTAGCTCTTAGGATCGCGATTAAATAGCTTCAGCTCTTCTGCGTCAAGGCTTTTGGGGGTATTAAAAATTACCATTCCTGCAATCAAGCCAGCAAAAATGAAGAAGACAAAACGTCCGAAATTCAAATTCATGCCAAGGATTTTCATAATTTTTAATTTTTTTTTGCTGCTGTTTTTTTGCGATTTTGCGGCGGCACAAGAGCCCGCGCAAGGAAGTGAGATTGTTGTAAAAAAATCTGTAACCAAACCAACTAAAGAAGCGCCGACGAAAATAAGATCGGATATAATCGACATCAAGAGAAAATCTCAGGTCGTCAATTTTGTAGGCAATGTTGTAATTGAAAAAGATGATAGCAGTTTGCTTTCGCAAAAGATGACAATTCTTTACGATGAAAAAAAAGAGAAGAAAAAAGAAGATACAGAGCCTGAAGAAAAGGCTTCAGAGCAATCGTCAATTAAAAAAATTTACACAGATGAAAAAGTAAAAATTTTTACTCAAGATTTTGTTGCAACTGGCGAAAGTGGATATTACGACCCGAAAGCGGATACTTTTGTTTTAGAGAAAAATGTTATGGTGAATAACGGTGTTTCAATTGCGAAGGGCGATAAATTTATTCATCATATTTCAACTAAAAAAAGTAATTTTGTTGGTCAAAAACAAGATAAAACTACCGATGAAGACAAGCGAGTTGTAGTTATACTTGGTGACGATGCTAAAGATTTAAAAAAACCAAAAGAAAAGAAATGAGCAAAGTTTTAAGTGCAAAAAATTTAAGTAAAAAATACGGCAAAAAAACCGTGATTCGCGATATTAGTTTTGAAATAAAACAAGGCGAAGTTGTTGGTTTGCTTGGTCCAAACGGTGCTGGCAAAACCACTTGTTTTTATATGATTGTTGGTTTGGTCAATGTTGGTAAAGGCAATATTTTTATTGATCAAATCGATATTACCAACATGCCGATGTATCAAAGGGCGCGTTTGGGAGTTGGATATTTACCGCAAGAAGCGTCAATCTTTCGCGATATGACGGTGGAAGATAATATTTACGCAGTTTTAGAAATTGTTGAGAAAAATGAAGCCACGCGCAAAGCGCGTTTGGAAGAATTGTTGCAGGAATTTTCAATCACTCACATCAGAAAATCACATGCTTTGGCGCTATCGGGCGGCGAAAGAAGACGTGTTGAAATTGCGCGCGCATTGGCAACTAATCCTTCGTTTATCTTGCTTGATGAACCTTTCGCGGGGATTGATCCAATTGCAGTAAATGACATCAGATTAATGGTGGCGCATTTAACTAACAAAAATATCGGCGTTTTAATTACCGATCATAATGTGCGCGAAACCTTATCAATTGTCGATCGCGCTTATATTGTTTACGATGGAATGATTCTGACTTCGGGAACTAAAGAAGAGATTGTCAATAATATGGAAGTTAAAAAAGTTTATCTTGGTGAAGATTTTAAAATTTAGTAATGCCTAAAAAAATCTTAAAAAAGTTTTTCCAGTTAGAATCTGCAACCGCAATTCTGCTTTTTGCTGCGACTGCATCGGCATTGGTTTTGGCTAATAGTTCAATTTCACAAATTTATTTTCAGACGCTGAAAATTTCGCTTCCTTTAAATCTGGATTTTTTACAAATTAACAAAAATTTATCGCTTAAAGACTGGATCAACGAAGCTTTGATGGCGCTGTTCTTTTTCTTGATTGGTTTAGAATTAAAGAAGGAAATTTTAATTGGCGAACTTTCAACTAAAAAGAAAATTGCACTTCCAGCAATCGCGGCTGTGGGCGGAGTAATTTTTCCAGCACTAATTTTTTTAGCTTTTAATTATAATCAGCTGCAAAATTTACGTGGTTTTGCAATTCCAACCGCAACCGACATCGCCTTTGCTTATGGCATAATTTGTTTTTTCGGCAAAAAAATTCCTTATTCGCTCAAAGTCTTTATCGTTAGTCTGGCGGTGCTTGATGACTTGATCGCGATTTTAATTATCGCAATTTTTTACACGCGAAATTTACAGATTTTATATTTTGCAATGGCGATTTTGCCTTTGATTGGTCTGGCTATTCTTAATTTCAGAAAATCTGATAAAATTTTAGCCTACCTAATTTTGGGAATATTTTTATGGTTGATGATTTTGCAGTCAGGAATTCACGCCACTTTGACTGGTGTGCTTTTATCGCTTTTTATTCCGCTTAAAATTCGCGGCAAAAATTTCTTAGAAAATCTGGCGCATAAAATTTCTCCTGTGGTCAATTTTGTAATTTTACCAATTTTTGCTTTGGCAAATTGTGGCGTAAAAATTTCTGGAGTTTCTTTTGATATGCTTTCGCAATCTCTTACTTTGGGAATTATTTTTGGACTTTTTTTTGGCAAGCAATTTGGCGTAATTTTATTTAGCTTTTTAGCGGTGAAATTGAAAATTGCCGCCTTGCCAACCAATCAAGGACGACCAATTTTATGGCGCCAATTCTATTCTGTGGCGATTTTTACGGGCATCGGTTTTACCATGAGTTTATTCATTGGAGAGTTGTCTTTTGTGCAAAATAATACAGTTGAAGATTTGTTGGAGATAATTCTTGACCAGCTAAAAATAGGAATTCTAATCGGCTCCATTCTCTCCATTCTATTTGGAAGTCTTATCATGTACGTCTCAACAAAAACAGCAAAACCAAAACTATGAAAAATAAATCTAGTGCCTTTTCATTGATTGAGCTTTCAATCGTTATCTTAATCATCGGCGTCTTAATCGCTGGTGTTACTCAAGCTAGCCGACTTGTTAGGCAATCAAAATTAACAACTGCTAAAACTCTTACACAAAGCTCTGCAGTTAATAGCATCAAAGGCCTAGTTCTTTGGTTAGAACCAACTTTGGATAATAGCTTTGTTTCTACAGAAGCTGTTGATGGAGGCTCTCTAACTAAGTGGTACGACATTAATCCACAATTATCTCTTCCAAATACTTTTACTGCCGGTTCTGGAATTACTTACAAAGCATCTTCAACTAACTCATTACCAGCAGTTGCTTTTGCAGACAACAACACTTCTTTCTCTGGAAGTTATATCGATGCTCCTTTCAGTGCTTACACAGTTTTTTATGTAGCTAAATCAACAAATCTTGCCGCTGAAAATACCGTGCTTTACGACGGAACCAGCGGTACTAACGGTTTTGGAATTAGTTTGACCAGTGCTGGACTTACAAAATTTACTTACGGCGTATCTTCAACATTCGACTTTGGACTTACCGCAGCTGCGGGAGGTTCGGCTGACATTATTACTATCACTATTGATCCAGGTAGCGTTCTTGGAGTCGCAGTTGCAACTCCTTCTGTAAAAGCTTATAAAAATGGTGGCGGCGTTTCATCTGATACTGCTAAAACTATTACTCTTTCTAACTGGGTTAGTCCAACAAGTTCTGGCACCTTCCGCATTGGAAACTCAACTGCTTCCAGCACTACAACTGATTTCATCGGTGAAATTTCAGAAATTATCGTTTTCGATAACGTTTTGAAAAAAACTGATCGTCAAGAAGTTGAAAAATATTTGAGCAAAAAATACTCAATCGGCATTTCTCAAAACTAATTTTTTGAGTTCTTCAATAAAAAAGCCGAGTCAGTTTAAAACTGGCTCGGCTTTTTTTTGATTTTTTTGGTTACTTCGTCATTGCAAACTCAGCGTGACGGCCCAAGTAAATCGCGATGACGAGGGGTTTTTAAGAATTAATTTTGTTAATTATTTCGTTTGTAATTCTCTCGATCTGAGCTTTATCCTTACCTTCCGCCATTACGCGAATTAGGTTCTCAGTTCCTGATTTGCGCACCAGAATTCGACCATTTCCAGCTAATTCATTTTCTTTCTCTTTAATAAAATCCTGCACCAATTTGTCTTCAAGTGGATTATTTTTACTCGCGTCAAATTTGGTATTTTTCAGAATCTGCGGGAAAAGCTGAAATAGATTTAGAGTTTCGCTTGCTGTTTTTTTAGATTCGCACAGAGCTGATAAAACCTGCAAAGCCGCGATTAATCCATCTCCAGTAGTTGAATAATCCGAAAGCACGATATGACCAGATTGTTCGCCGCCAAAATTGCAGCCATTTTTACGCATTTCTTCCAAAACATAACGATCGCCAACTTGCGCGCGAATTGTCGAAACTCCGATATAACTTAAATAATTTTCCAACGCCAAATTCGACATTTGCGTAATAACAACCGTATCGCGTTTCAGATTGCCATTATTGTGCAATTGTTCTGCAATCAGTGCGATTAAACTATCACCATCAACGGCGTTACCTTTTTCATCAACAATTAAAAGACGATCGGCGTCGCCGTCTAAGGCAATTCCGATATCGGCTTTTTCTTCGACCACTTTTTTGCAAAGCGCTTCGGGATGAGTTGATCCGCATTTTTCGTTAATATTGAAGCCATTTGGTTCGGTGCCAATTTCAATAACTTCAGCGCCAAGTTCCCAGAAAATTTTTGGCGCAATTTTGTAAGCCGCGCCATTAGCGCAATCGACAACGATTTTTAAGTTGGTCAGAGTTTTATCTTTAGGAAAAGAATTTTTGACAAATTCGATATAGCGATTGGAAGCGTCGTCAAGACGTGTAACGCGGCCAAAATTTTGCGATTTAGCCAAATGTGGAGTGATGTCGCCTTCGATTAAAGCTTCAATTTCTTTTTCCAGTTTATCGTTGAGCTTGTGGCCATCGCGGGTAAAAATTTTAATACCATTGTCGCAATAAGGATTGTGTGAAGCGGAAATCATGATGCCGATGTCAGCGCGAATTGAGCGCGTTAACATTGAAACTGCCGGAGTTGGAACTGGGCCAACTAAAAAAACATCCATGCCGACAGCTGCCAAACCTGCGGTGAGGGCAGGTTCAATAACATAACCTGAAAGACGAGTATCTTTGCCGATAACCACGCGATGACGATGATCGCCATCAATAAATTTTGCACCAACGGCCATACCAACTTTGAGTGCAATTTCGGCAGTCATGGGGAATTTATTTGCCGTACCGCGAATGCCGTCGGTGCCAAAATATTTACGAGTCATTTCTCTATTTGATTAAATTCTTTAAAACCTCAATCGCTTGCGGAATTGCGTTTTTATTGACTCCGCCGCCCATTGCTAAATCTTTTTTGCCGCCACCACCTTTTCCGCCAACGGCTTCGATTGCGGGAACAATTAATTTTGCCGAATCGAATTTTTCTAATAAGTCGGCGCTAATTGAAATACAAACGGCAACTTTATCATCTTTGCAGCCAAAGAAGGCGAAGATTGCGCGAGTGTTGAATTCTGCTTTAGCTTTGACGTCAGTTAAAATTTCGCGAACATCTTTGGCGTCAGCATCTTCAAAAGTGTGAGTTACTAAAATCGCGTCGCCGATTTTTTCAGTTTTTAAATTATTCAAATCGGCCAGCAAAATTTGTCGTTTTAAACGCTCAATTTCTTTGATTTTTTTCTTTAAAATTTCTTCAAGAATTTTTGGATCATTAACGCTCAAGTGCGATTCATCTGACTTCGCGCCACTGAGATTTAAAATTTCCTGATCTTTTTTGCTGATTTCTTCTTTTTGTTTAGAGGTAAATTCTTTTTGTTTTTCTGCTTGCTCGCTCAAATATTTTTTTACCGCAACGCCGCTTTTAGCCTCAATTCTTCTGATTCCAGAAGCGATCGACTTTTCAGAAATAATTTTAAAAATTTCAATTTCAGAAGTATTTTTAACGTGAGTTCCGCCGCAAAGTTCTACTGATTCGCCCATTGAAACTACACGAACTTCGGAATCATATTTCTCGCCAAATAAGGCTTCAGCACCGCTTTCGCGAGCTTTTTCTAAATTCATTAAATTGGTATCAACCGCAGATTTTTTTTCAATCCAACCATTTACCAAATTTTCAACTTGAACAATTTCTTCCACGTTCATCGCGCGATTAAAATTGAAATCGAAAGTGAAAGAATCGACATCAACATTGGAACCTTTTTGTGAAATTGAATTGCCGATAATAAGCTTCAAGGCTTTGTGCATCAAGTGTGTAGCCGAGTGATTGCTGGCGCGCGCGTGACGATTTTGCGAATTTACTTCGGCTAAAACTTCATCACCAACTTTGAAATTTCCTGAAATTTTGGAAACTAAATGCACGAATAAATTTCCGGCGAATTTTTTAGTTTCAGAAATTTCCATTTCGCTGCTGCCCGAAATAATTTTTCCATCATCGCCTTTTTGTCCGCCAGAAGTGGCGTAAAATGGGGTTTGGTCGAGGATTATAATTTTTTGTTTGCCGCCAAGAATTTCTTCAATTGCTAAAATTTTTGCTTGGGCACTTAAAGTTTCGTAGCCCAAAAATTTGGTTTCGCCGTGTTTTTCTTTGAGGTCGAAGAATATATTATCTTCTTTGCTTTCGCCCGAACCGTTCCAATTTTCTTTGCCGCGATTGCGTTGAATTTCCATTTCGCGGTTAAATTCTTCAATATCAACTTCGAGATTTTTTTCTTTTAAAATATCTTGCGTTAGATCAAGCGGAAAGCCGTAGGTGTCATAGAGTTTGAAGGCGGTGACGCCAGAGAATTTTTGTGATTTTGTCTTGGAAATTTCCTCTTCCAAAATCTTCAAACCTTTCTCTAAAGTCTCGCGGAATTTTTCTTCTTCGTTTTTTAGAGTTTCAACAATGACGTCGCGCGCTCTTCCCAATTCGGGAAATGCCGCGCCCATTTCTTTGATCAAAATATCGACCAATTTATACATCGAAGCTTCTTTCGCTCCCATTTTATGCAATTGGCGCATAGCGCGGCGCATGATGCGGCGAAGAACGTAGCCGCGTCCTTCGTTGCTTGGAAGTACGCCGTCAGCGATCAAAAAAGATGAAGATCGTAAATGATCGGCAATGATTTTGAATTCTGGTTTGGTGCTCATTTTCTAGCTCACTATGTTAATCGTAATTTCAAGAACTGGTCTTTTTCCCATCATATCTTCAAAAACTTTTAGCATTTTTGAGCGTAAAGATTTTTCGATTTCGGCGATGACTGCGCGTTCTAATAATTTTTTCTGTTTCTTTTTTAAGAATTGCAAACCCTTGCTGGTCTTGGTCAAACCCAGTTCTTTGGCTTTTTGTTTTAAGAAATATCCAATTTCGGTAATCAAGAAATTTTCAGTTTCGCGATCACTCTTTAAGTCATAAGAACCAACGCAAATGATGCGCACTTTTGAAACTAATTCTAAGTGATCATTGACCGCGAAAGAAGTGATGACGATGCCGGCGGATTGTAGTTTGCGACGTTCTTTGATGACTTCGCTTTTTAAATCTAAAAGTTGTTTGCCATCAACGCCGAAATAGCCGTGCTGCACGAATCCGACGATTCCTGATTGAGTTTGAAAATCTTCTTCTTGCAATTTTACTGCCAAACCATTTTCGATTTGGATGGTTTTAGGAACGCCGCAATCGCGCGCCAATTCTGCGTGCGTCTTGGTGTGTAAAAATTCGCCGTGAACAGGAATAGCAATTTTTGGACGAGCCAGCGCATACATTTCGCGAAGTTCGTCTTGCGAAGGATGGCCAGAAACGTGGACAAAATGATCTTTTTCGGTCATCACGTCGATTTGTTTTTTGGCTAGAGCGTCAAAGAGCGCGAAGATTTTTTTCTCGTTTCCGGGAATAATTTTGGAAGAAAAAATCATCAAATCATCAACCGTAAAACGAATGGTTGGATGAGTTCCTGTCGCAATTTTATTAGCGGCCGCAAGTGGCTCGCCTTGGCAGCCGGTGCAAATTATCAGCAATTCTTTTTTATCGTAAAATTTCATTTCGCGGTCAGAAATAAATTCAAAACCTTCCATAAAATAGCCGCTTTTTTTACCAACTTCGTAAATTCGGTGCAGCGAAAAACCAGCAAGAACAATCTTACGGCCCGTGTCTTTGGCGATTCTAGCGATGGTATGAATTCTGGCGATATTGGAAGCGAAAGTTGTAACGCCAACCAAACCTTTGCGGCCTTCGATTAATAGTTTTAGCGAGTGATAAAGGTCGCCTTCAGACTTAGAATGGCCTTCATTTATCGCATTTGTTGAATCGCAAATTACCGCTAAAAACTTTCCTTGATCGCCCCATTCGCGGATTTTTTCTTTGTCGGAAATGTCGCCCACAACTGGATCGGGATCGAATTTCCAATCGCCAGTGTGAAGAATATTTCCTTTGGGAGTTTTGACGATCAAAGCTTTCATCTCAGGAACTGAGTGAGTTAAGCCAAGAAATTCAATCTTGAATGGTCCAATTTCTAAATCTTTGGAAGAGTCGATTAAGCGAATTGGAACTTGTTTATCGAGCTTATATTCTTCGAGTTTTGCGCGTAAAAAATTTGCCGCCAAATTCGAGGCGTAAACAGGAACTTCAAGTTCGCGCCATAAATGCTGAATTGCGCCCAAATGATCTTCGTGAATGTGGGTGACAATAATGCCCAGAAGATTTTTTTTGTTGGCTTTGATGAATGCGATGTCTGGCGTAAGCATGTCGATTCCTGGCACGTCAGAAGCGAATCCGACGCCGCAATCAACCATCAACCATTTGCCGTCAAGGTGATAAAGATTTAAGTTCATTCCAATTTCATTAGCGCCGCCAAGCGGGAGGAATAGAAGATCGCTGTGATGTTTTTTTAAGTTAAGATCCATTTTATTTTTTTATTTATTCATCTCGTACACAATCCGAAGACCGTCAAGAGTAAGGTCTGGTTCATGATGTTGAACTGAAATTTTCAAAGCATCTTTAAAAATTTCAGCCAAGCCACCAGTGATGACGCGGGTTGTTTTGTGGTTTAATTCTTTTTCAATTTTTTCGATTAAGCCTTCGATTAGAGAAATATAACCGAAGTAAACCCCCGAATTCATTGCTTCAACAGTGTTCTTGCCGATAACATTTTTTTGAGCGCGAACGGTAATTTTCGGCAATTTCGCCGTCATGTCATGTAAAGCTTTTAGCGAAAGATTAATTCCTGGAGCAATTACACCGCCTAAATATTCGCCTTTTTCGCCAACCACATCAAACGTGGTCGCTGTACCAAAATCAATGATTATCAACGAATTGCCAAATTTTTGACGAGCGGCAATCGAATTAATCAAACGATCTTCGCCAACTTCATTCTTATTTTGAACTTGAATATCGATATCGAGCTTCACGTTTTTTTCGCCAACTACCAGAATTTTTTCGCTGGTAAATTTTTGTAAAGCTTCATGAATTTTATTAGTAAGAGCGGGCACAACTGAAGCGATGATTGATCCTGCAACTTTTAAACAATCGACTTTGTCGTTTAAAAAAAGCTCGATTAGATCAACCGCGTAATCGTCGGCGGATTTTTTGGTGTCAGAAATCATCCGCCATTTATGGGTTAATTTCTTACCATCAAAAAGTCCGATAACGATGTTGGTATTGCCAATGTCAAAAGTGAGAAGCACTTGAATTACAATAATTTAGCGCAAGCGTCGGCGATACGTTGCATTGAATTTTGAAGAAATTCTTCGCTGGCGGCGTAAGAAATTCTGAAGAAATCAGGGGCGCCAAAAGCAACTCCCGGAACAACCGCAACCAAAGCTTCTTCAAGCAAATAAGCCGCGAAGTCATTGTCATTTTCGATAGTTTTTCCAGCAGAAGTTTTTTTACCAAACAAGCCTTTGCAAGAAGGAAAAACATAGAACGCGCCGTTGGGCGTGTTGCAATTAATGCCGTCAATTTTGTTTAACATTTTTACCACCATGTCGCGACGGTTTTGAAAAACTTCTTTGCTGTTTTGAATGTAATCTTGCGGGCCGTTTAGGGCTTCAACTGCGGCAGCTTGTGAAATTGAGCAAGGGCTGGAAGTGCTTTGCGATTGAATCATCGACATCGCTTTGATTAATTTTTCTTCGCCAGCGCCGTAGCCAATTCTCCAGCCTGTCATTGAATAAGCTTTAGAAACGCCGTTTACGATCAAAGTGCGACTTTTTAATTTTGGTTCAATTTCGCAGATAGTTGAAAATTTCAAATCATCAAAAATCAGATGTTCGTAAATGTCATCAGCCATAATGTGAACTTGTGGATGGCGTAATAAAACATCAGCAAGCAATTTTAATTCAGCGGCAGAATAGCAAGAGCCAGTTGGATTGCTGGGAGAATTCAAAATTATCCATTTAGTTTTTGGCGTGATTTTTTCTTCCAAAGCGGTGGGAGAAATTTTAAAGTTAGTTTTTTCAGATGAATCGACGATTACTGGAGTTCCGCCACAAAGCAAAACCATGTCGGGATAAGAAACCCAGAACGGAGCGGGAATAATAACTTCGTCGCCAGCATTAATTGAGGCGACCAAAGCATTGTAAATAACTTGTTTTGCGCCAGTGGAAACGCAAATTTCGGAAGTTTTATATTCCAAATTATTTTCGCGTTTAAATTTATTAATAATGGCTTTTTTTAAAGCGGCAGTTCCATCAACCGCGGTATATTTAGTATCGCCTTTTTTGATGGCGGCGACGGCAGCTTCTTTGATGTTGTTTGGCGTGTCGTAATCGGGTTCTCCCATGCTTAGAGAAATAATATCTTTGCCAGAAGCCTTTAATTCTGCGGCTTTCATTGAAATGGCAATAGTTGGAGACGGCTTAATATTAGAAAGCGCAGAAGCTAAAAATGACATGCAAGACGAAATTTAGATTTGTAAGAGCCTGTCTAAAATCTCTACCTGCGACGGCCGTAAATGGCAGATTTGCTGCGCTCCTCTGCTCACGTATATTTATAATACGCTGTGCTGCGGTGCTCGCAAATCTGCCATTTCCAACTCGTCGCAGCGAGATTTTAGACAGGCTCTAAGGAAGGAAGTTGACTTTTTGTGAGGCCGCGTTTTTATGTGAGCGCAGTCCTTTGTCAATTATTTTCCCTAAAAAATTATGTCAGGCTCAGTTGGCACCGATCCACTGTTTTTGGGTTTAACCAGACCACCGATGTTACTTGGCGTGAGCTACACTTTCGCCGCTTTAAACGGCATGGTTTCGCTTCTAGCTTTCGTTTTAACTAATAAATTTTTCTATCTTTTGATTCTCTTGCCATTCAATCACATGGTGGCTTGGTTCATTTGTTTGAAAGAGCCGCGAGCTTTAGAATTATTGTTGGCGAAGACTTCAAAATGTAACGTTTGCCCGAATCGTATGCATCACGGCGGGACGAATTCATATGATATGTACTAAATTAATTGGATTAAAGTCCAAATTTAGGTTTGAATTGAGTTGCTACGCGGGAAGTGAATTTCCGCCTCCGCAACAAGTTTTATTTTTAGTCGGATGAAATTTTCATCCGATTTTTTTTGTTCTAAATTATGCATAAATATCGCACACATAACTGTTCTGAATTGAACAAATCTCACGTTGGAACCACGGTAAAACTTTCAGGCTGGGTTCATTCAAAACGTGATCACGGAAGTTTGATTTTTATTGATCTACGCGATCATTTTGGACTTACGCAAGTTGTGATTGACCAACAAAATACCACGCTAAATCTTGATCAAATCGCAGCGATCAAATTGGAATCAGTAATCATCGTAACTGGCGAAGTCAAAGCCCGTGCGCTGGAAGTTATAAATCCAAATATCAAAACTGGTGAAATCGAAATCAAAATTACTGATTTAATTATCGAATCTTTGGCCGAACAAATCCCCTTCCAAATCAACGATAACAACGAATATCCCGAAGAACTTCGTTTGAAATATCGTTTCCTTGATTTACGTCGCGACAAAACTCACAAAAATATTGTGCTGCGCAGCCAAGTGATTTCAAGCATTCGTGCTGAAATGACGGCGCAAGGATTTTTGGAAATTCAAACGCCAATTCTAACTGCTTCAAGTCCTGAAGGTGCGCGCGATTATTTGGTTCCGGCGCGTTTACATCCCGGAAAATTTTACGCGCTTCCGCAAGCGCCACAACAGTTCAAGCAGCTTTTAATGGTTTCGGGATTTAACCGATATTTCCAAATTGCGCCGTGTTTTCGCGACGAAGATTTGCGCGCTGATCGCAGCCCAGAATTTTATCAGCTCGATATGGAAATGTCGTTCGTAACGCAAGAAGACGTGTTTGAAGCCATCGAGCCAGTTTTGAAAAATATTTTCAAAAAATACGGCGTGAAAAAAACTTCTGACGAAAAATTTATTCACATCAAATATGCCGACGCGATGCTGAAATACGGCATCGACAAGCCTGATTTGCGTAACCCAATTTTAATTTCTGACGCGACTGAAATTTTCCGCGGTTCAGAATTTTCGATTTTTGCAAAACAGATCGATCAAGGTGCGTCAATTCGCGCAATTCCAGCGCCGAAATGTGCGGCGCAACCTCGATCATTCTTCGATAAAATGATTGAACATGCTCAAAGCTGCGGCGCGAAAGGTTTGGCTTATATTATTTTTGACGAAAATGGTGAAGGAAAAGGTCCGATCGCGAAATTTTTATCGGCAGAAAAACTGGCGGAACTTAAAAAAACCGCTGGTTTAGAAAATGGTGATGCCGTTTTCTTTTCTTGCGGAAAAGTCGCGGAAGCCGCCAAAATCGCTGGTCAAGTTCGTATTAAACTTGGCAACGATTTAAATTTAATCGACGAATCAATTTACAAATTCTGTTGGGTTATTGACTTTCCGATGTTCGAATTAAACGAAGAAACTGGAAAAGTTGATTTCTCGCATAATCCATTTTCAATGCCGCAAGGTGGCTTGGAAGCCTTGAATTCACAAGATCCGTTGACGATCAATGCTTTTCAATACGACATCGTTTGCAACGGCGTGGAATTATCTTCGGGCGCAATTCGTAATCACAAACCAGAAATTATGTATCGTGCCTTCGAGCTTGCTGGTTATGGTCGCGAAGTGGTTGAAAAACAATTTGGCGCGATGTTAAACGCTTTCAAATTTGGCGCTCCACCCCACGGCGGCTTGGCTCCGGGAATTGATCGTATTGTAATGTTGCTTGCTGACGAACCAAATATCCGCGAAGTAATTCCATTTCCAATGAATGGCAAAGCGCAAGATTTGATGATGAACGCGCCAGCTCACGTTTCAGAACGTCAAACTAAAGAGCTGAATATTGAGTTGAGCAAGAAAGCGAAGGAAAGTCTGAATTGAGGCTCTATATTTTCTTAGAAAGTAACTTCTTCTGAAAAAACTCAATAAATGCCTGAATTCTTGGAGAGATATTGTTGCCAGCTGGATAGACTGCATAAAATTCGGTGCTGTTGATCACTTCGTAATCTTTCAAAAGCACAATCAACTTTTTCTCTTTAATCTCGTTTTCAACATCGGATGCTGACTTTAAGGTTATTCCAATGCCAGATAAGGTTAATTCTTTAATAATTTCACCATTGTCACATTTTATATTTCCTTGCACATCTCGTAAATCGATCAGTTTTTTTGTGGCGGTATGTCTGAATTTCCAAATTGAATTTTCTCCAAAAACTATGCAGTTGTGTTTGAGCAAATCTTGTGGGGTTTTTGGTGCACCATGTTTCTTGATGTAATCTGGAGAAGCGCAAACGATCTTGCGATTGGTCATTAGTTTTGCGACTTGCAAATTTTCTTCTTCAGGAATCTGAATTCTCACCTGCAAATCATAGCTTTCTTCAATGATGTTAATCGGATTTTCTGTTAGGGTTATGTCTAGTGTTAGGTCTGGGTATTTTTGTAAAAATTCTTCTAGGTAAGGGACAATGTGATATCTGCTAAAATAAGGAGGCAGAACTATTCTTAGCGTGCCCTTAATGCCTTTGTAGCTATCAAGAAAATCGTCTAAATTGGCGACGTCTCTTAAAATCTTAGTGCAGTGATGAAGAAAATATTGACCATCAGTTGTCAAATTCACCTCACGTGTAGTGCGTGCCAAAAGCGTCATACCTAAAGATTTTTCTAAATCATTAATTCTCGTAGTCACAACGCCTTTAGAAATATTTAGTGAATCTGCGGCCTTAGTAAAACTTTTTAGCTTTGCGATGGTGGTAAAAGTAATGATGTCTTTTAGGTCGTATTTCATGTTTGATTTTCTGGTTATCGTATTGTTGTAGATGTTAATCGTTTTTCTTCCTCGGCACTTGCTAACCCACTGGCTAAATTAATTGAGTGTGCAGCTCTTGGGCTGGTGGATATTTGATCTCCTTCCTCTTTTTTATTAGATCCTTTGCTTAAACTTCTATAAAGTACGTAGGATGCTGCGGATAGAACTAAGCCAGCTACAAACATTTCTTCAGCGGAAAGAGTTTTATCGTAGCCCATTCGTCTATTTGTTCTTTTTACGTTGTCGTGTAAAAACTCTACATCCTTAACGTGTTTATAAATTTCTTGAAGTTCGTCTCCTAAAGGTTGGCCTTTGCGACCTTGAAATTTGTTAAAATATTCAACAACCTCTTCTTCAAATCCTAACATCATTAATCCCATTGCAGCTTCGGCATGTCTTTTTGTATTACCTGTTCCACCCTTGCCGTAGCTGATTATACCGCCTTCTGCGATCTTTGCAAATTCGGTAGAATTTCTGGCATTAACCGCCCTTGGGCATCCATAAGTTGACAAAATTCCAATCAAATCATCACCAAAAATTCTTCTGGTATTGGCAATAGTATTCAAAAAGTAAGCCGGATTATATTCTTCTGATCCAGTGTTGCCACCTCCGGTAATTCTGACTACAACATGCTCGTCATCTTGAGCAATCATAGTCCAGTGACTATTGGTAATGGCGATTTCTCCAGTAGAGCCGTATTTATCAATAATTCTTTTGATGCGATCAGTTTTCTTAAAAACAGCATTTATTGAAACGCCAGTCGATGTTGTGATTTCATTAGTTAGTGGTTTCTGCAATTCAAACATGTCCTCAACTTTATTAACCAAATTTCTTACTATTGAGCCGCTTAGGAATCTTGTTGGTGCATCTTTATCAAATTCATACTCCACTTTGTATCCGCCGGTGAAGTGTAGCTTGTCGGCATAAAAATATTTCCCGCCCTTAGTCATAACCCCAGCGATTCTGGCGCCTCCATCTTTATTTTTAGCTAACATTATTCGATCAACTTCTTGGCCTTCAATCCATTGAACGCCTTGGCTTTCGGCAAATTGACGATTGGTTTCATGATCATCAAATTTTATATGAGTGTCTCCCGGATATTTCCAAGCGCTTTGGATTTCGTCGCTTTCAAAAAAGAAATTAATTTCTTCTCTAGTTAATTTTTCGGGATGAATCCCAGCTTTCTCGAAAGATGCATTTTCATGCTCAACCTCTTCACTATTTTTTTCTGTGAATGTGACGTGAATTGATGCAGAGCTTGCAATTGATTTTTCAACCCCTCCGCTAATATTAAGATTTGCTTCCTTCTCGATAATATTCATTATTTCTTGAGAAAGTACTGCCTCCATGCGATTAATATCGTGCTCTGTCAATTCGCCGTTGCGCCTTTTATATTCTTGTTTCAGCCAATTTAATTCATTGGCAAAATAAATTCTTAATTTTCTTGGATCGATTGTAAATTGTACGTCAATTTTTTTGTAATCAGAATCCAAAACATCTTCTATGCTGGTGCCAAGAATTTTTCTCATGAGTAGTGTGGGCAGCAGAGCGTGGCCAGTTAAAGATTCGTCGGCATTTAAAGCGTTGCCGTGTCGAGCATGTGATTGTTTTGCTGAGTGACTGACATTGGACTCTTTGTAATCTCTCGTGAGATAAATTATGTCCTCTAGTTTTTTCCTTATATCAAAAATTACTTTAGCCATTACTACCTGATCTTCTGCCGCTGGTCCGCCAACGCAAATCATCGCGCTTCTATTCTTTTCTGCTTCGTAGTCTCGAGTATATTTTGGAAAGTCTCTTATGTCTGAAATTTTTACTTTGATAGATCCAGTTTCTGATATTGCTCGATCTGGCTGAGAAAAAATTCGATCTGCAAATGGTGCTAAATTTGTAGTTTTATTCCCAGAATCAAAAACTTTTTTTGCAATGTTTATGGTTTGGGGATCGAGAGTGAACTTACCCTTCATGTCTTTTTTTCTAGCTAATGCATCACCATGAGAGATTAAAAAATCATCAAAACTTGGCAAATCATCTTTTCTGCGTACGGCGCTAAGAGAACCTCTACCTCCTTTTATAACTTGTAGTAGTTGTCTTCCTATATTTCGCATTTTCTCAATTCGCCTTTTAGGTTTTTAAAATGTATCGGATTTGGATAGATGGTGATCGGGTAATTTTGGGTGTGAGTCATAAACTTTTCTTAAGTTTAGAACAAAAATCTTCAGAAAAAGAAAATCTAATTCTCAACTCAACTCTGTAAAGCATTGGTTTCATAAAGTTCATTATCCCATAATGAGACAGTTTTGTCGGTAAAGGCTATGCTCACTGTTCTGTTTATAGAAAAACTAAATTTGTTTTTTTAGAACAATAAGAATTATCTGATTAAGATTTTATCTCGCTCAAACTTTACGATGATTTTATGAAAAATATCTCAGTGGAAAGAAAAAATATTGCGCCAACAGAATTTTTGGCCGCAATTGTTCACGATTTAAAAACCCCGCTTAGTGCCATTATCAGTTTTTCTGAGTTTTTAAAAGATGATCTTAAAAATCTAAAATCGCTTGAAGAGTGTGTCAATTACGCAAATGAAATTAACTTAGCCGCCACAGAAATGAACGAGCTAATCCGTGATATTTTAGATGTTGAGGCTGTTGCTTTTTCGGGAAATTTCTCTGTTGATTTGAGTAACGATATCGATCTGAAAGATGTGATAAAAAGATCGGTGAGAATCAATTATGATTATTCCTTAAAAAGAAACGTAACTCTGCAGTCAGAAATTTCTGATGAGATAAAGCCAATCAAGCTTGATGCTAAAAGAATGAAACAGGTTTTAACAAATCTGATTTCTAACGCTGTTAAATATAGTCCAAAGCAAAGTTTGGTAAAAATTACGGCGCGGCACGCAGCAGAAAATAACCAAGAATTTTTAGAAATCTGCGTGGCCGATCAAGGTTTTGGCATGACTAATTCACAAATTGAGACCGCCTTTCAAAAATACCAAACAATTCAAAATCCAAACTCTGGAAGCGTGGATTCTTTTGGTTTGGGCCTATCAATTACCAAGCAACTTGTTGAGCTGCAAAATGGCAAAATAGAAGTTAAATCACAAGTTGGCCAAGGAACAGAAATGAAGTTAAAGTTTCCTTACTTGATGTAAACCAAGTCCACCACCACGTCAAACCCGCTTCAAAAGTGTGTTGACCTTGGTCTTGTGGACGGTTTGCCACACTATTCACAAGACCTTTAAAAAACAAAAAGCTCCTTCAAAATCTGAGGGAGCTTTTTTGTTTTTAACCTGTCGAAAAGTGTCGGGGACCACCACCACGCAAACCCAGCGTGTGCACTCATATTCCCTGTAAAGGTTTTGTATTCTGGTGCACCCCCGACGGATGAATGATTTTAGAAAAAATAATTTTGGCAAGGGAAAATTTCTTAAGAGAGTTTGGTTAGAAAATATTTAAGTAATTATATTTTTGTTGCCGCTCTGATTCATGAGCTTTGGTGAATTCGGAGGGGGGTAAGTTTATGTTTTTATATTTTTAATATCCATTTCAAGCTCTTTTAAATTTGATTTTCTTTCGCTTTCTTTTTGCAGTTCTTTAAATTTTTGATATTCATTTCCCGATTTTTCAGCTGCAATTTTATGACTTATTTTTCCTGCATGTTTCAGGATTTCTCTGCCGTTAAGTTGTAGAATTGCATCAAGCCTTTCGATCCAATCTTTCATGTACATTGCAATTCTTTGGTTTGCCATTGTTTCAGCGAAGGCGAGATACTGCTCAACTAAAAGCCCTAAAAGTTTAATTTCTTCTTCATCTAAATAATTTTTGCCAATTTCTGAGTCTTTTTTGGTGATTAGTTTTTCAATTCTTTTATCGCAAGATTTCATGCCCATAAAAGGCAAATTGCCATCAGATCTTTTGTAAACCAGCTCAGCTGCCGTTTGTTTGCTTATCGCCCATAAAAGCTTGTTTTGTACAATCTGAAAAAACTCAACGGTTTTCTCGTCTTTTGCATCATAATCAATGCTGGTTTTGTAGATGTCTTTAATTTTTTGATAAAAGAACCGCTCAGAAAGCCGAATTTCTCTGATTCTTTCTTGTAATTCATCAAAGTAATTCATCGATTTACCAGCCTTGAACCTTTCATCATTCAAGACGAAGCCTTTGATAATGTAGTCTTTCAGCCTGTTTGTTGCCCAGATTCTAAATAAAGTGCCTTGCTTTGATTTAACGCGGTAGCCAACAGAAATTACAACATCAAGATTGTAATATTTAACATCACCTTCTTGCGTTTTGCCTTTGATTGCACCGTGCGAAGTGGTTTGTCGGAAATCCCGACAAACCATATTTTCTTCAAGCTCACCTTCTTTGAAAATGTTTTGGATATGTTCAGATATTGTGCTTCGAGCCTTACCAAATAAAAGCGCCATTTGCTCTTGATTAAGCCAAATGGTTTCTTGCTGCAATTCAACATCGAGTTTTATTTTTCCGTCGATGCTTTGATAGATTAGGATTTGTGAGTTTTCTTGTTTTTCTGGTTTATTTTTTGGCATTTGTTCTCACGCTTTTGTTATAAATAATTTTTCATTACTGCCTTTTTCTTATCGGCTGAGCTGTCAATTTTGGCTTGGTTTTGGGCGATTAGTTTTTCAAGCTTTTCGATTTGGTTAATGATTGGTTTTTTATTTTTTGGAACTGGAACTTTTATTGCTTCAATCAAACTCCATTTTGTTCTTGGTAGTTGTTGTCCACTTACCGTTTTTAAAACCTCTTCATTGAATTTTTTTGTTCGTAAGTAGTAGGCGTAAAATTTGTTTAACGCAGCATCTCGGCAACGAAAAACAAGAATGTCTGTTGAGCAAATTCCGTCTTCTTGGGCTACATAAAGTTTATTTAGGTTTGGTCTTAACTTGCCGTAAAGTAAGTCGCCTTTTTGATAAATATTTTTATTGCTTTTGATTGTTGAATATTGAGTTAAAGGATCGCCAATCAACTTCCCAGTGCCACTTTCGATATTCTCTAAACCAATGTAAAAAATATCGCCCGCTTCTTTTGTTGGGTCGATAGTATCTGATTTTTTATTGATGACCTCATTGAGTTTTTTTATGTCAAAGTCGGCGCTTAAAAATAGACTCTCAATTTCAGTTTTTGCCTTTTCAATTTCGGCAGCTGCTTTTTCAACTTCGTTGTCAATTGCGGTGCATTCATCAACTATTTTTTGTTGAATTTCTTTTGGCGGGAGGGGGATTTTAATATTTTTAAGATTTGTTGAATTTAATCCACCTTGAGCAGCGCCTGTAATTTTTAACTTTAAAGTACTTTGTCCAACTTCGCTTAACAGGAAGTTAAAAAGATAAATTTGTTTAGCCAAATCCTTGCAGCGAATAATAAACAAATGCTCGTTTACCATCGATTTTTTGTTCTCTAGCTCATTTCTTAACATTGCAACTTTGCCAGTTAGAGCCCCGTCTTTGCAGATCAGAATATCATTTTTGGCTAACTTCCCTCTGGAAGTTTGATTAAAAAAGAGAATGGGAACATACTTCGGACTAGATAAATCAACCCTTCCATTTGTAGGATGAATATGCTCACCTCCTAAGCTCCAAGCTCCAGAGTTGATATTTCCAACTCCACCCTCTGGTCTTGAACCGCTTTCGATTAAATCTGCTAACTCATCAATTTTTACCAATTCCCATTTAGATTGGATTGTTGTCAGTTTTTTTGAATTAAGTTGTATCTGCTTATTAAAATTTGTTCTCGAGAAATCTAGCATGTCCACCAAGTTGTGATAGGTCATCAGCGATTCCAAACCTTCAGCAACTGACAATTCTTTCCCCAAAAAATTTGCTTGGATGTAGTGGTTTATTTTACTTGGGTCGTTTCTATTATTTGGATTGTACAAAGGTGTGTTGATGTTGTGTAAACCTGATATTTTCTGAACTAATTCTTTGGTTTCGCTGTCTTCAATCTCAGCCTCTACGCTTGATTGGTTAATGTACTTTATGCCTTCATTGCCTTTGGCACTGCTCCATTCATAGCCCAAAAACTGCTTTTGCTCTTTGCTATCAGTTGGACATTTTATCACCAAAACTTTTTGTTTATTTTCAAGGGCTAGAACAAAGAAGTAGAGTTTGTCTTTTTCTACTGTGCGTAAATATTCTGTAAATCTTTGGTTAAGCTCTGCTTCTTGTTCGGCTTTTGGTTTTTTGCTAAAAGAATTATTCGGTCTTTTTAGGTTTTTAATTTCGGTTAAATTTTCAAAAGCCTTTTTGTAATCCAAAAACATTTCTGTTTTTAGTAAGTCATCACTTGGCTTGCCTGTGAGTAATGTTTTGTAGTGCGTTGCCTCAATTTCAACGTGGTTGCAATAGCTGTTGATGTAGTTTTGGTCGCTGTAAATTACATCAGCTTGGTTGTCGTTAAACCAAGAATCTACGCGGTTCTTAAAATGCTCGGCAGGAGCGGGGTTTTCTTCTTTTCGACGTAAAAACAAAGTGACAGTGTTGGTGCCTGTTTTACCAAATGTTTGCGAGCCAAATTCAGCAATGGCTACGATTTGGAAATATTTTAAAATAATCTCTCTTGTTTTGGTGTAGATGGTTGCGTCATTGCTCAAAATAGAAGAAGGCAAGATAATGCCTGCAACTGCATTTGGCTTTAAAAGCTGCTTAGCTCTTTCAATGAAAAATGTTTCGATGCTGTTGTTGTTTGATAAGCTTTTTTCGTCTAATGAGTCAAAAAGTGTAAAAGATTTTCTCTCGATTTCGCTTAATGTTTGTAAGAAGCCTTTTACTGCGTAGGGTGGATTGGCAACCAAAATAGAGTATTCATTTTCTTGAAGCTTGGCTTTGTTGCCAAGTGCGTCGGCGTAAGTAATTTTGATGTCGTCTTGGCCATACATAAAGGCAGAAACTTTCGCAACTTTTGACAAGCGATATTCTTTTTCGATTCCTACAATTTCTTTGTAATATTCTTTGATGTCGGCTTCTTTGTGCTTTGCTACAAAGGGCTTTATTTGCAGGGCTAACTCATTTAAAAAGTGTCCTGCGCCGCAAGCGTAATCAACAGCTTTTGGTGGCAACTCGCTTTCTTGAATCAGGCTTTCCAAAGGCAAAGAGTTAAGGATAAACTTCACGATTGGCATTGGTGTAAAAAATTGCCCCTCAGATTGTTTAACGCCATTGTCCAAAAAGCCCTCAAACATGTCGCCCAAAAACTGATTTTGGTTTTCGCTTTGCAGCCTTATGTCTTGCAGCATCTGAACGATTTTTAAAAGAACTTCTGAATTTTGGTAAAACAGTTTTTCGTTGTGAACGTCAATAAAAGCAAAATCGTTATTGGTGAAAAATTTTAGCTGTCTGAAATATTTTTTGATGGTTTCTCGCGTCGCGTCAGGGTCTTTTTTAAAAAAACGGAAAGCCTTATCGATTGCTGCGTTGTCAATGTAGGTGACGTCTTCCGCTAAAAACTCCTTCATTCCTGCTTGGTAAAGCAATTGCAGGCGATCCTGTAAATCGAAATAGCTATCGTAAGCAATTCCCTTCCAGTTGAACTTTAAATCTTTTGGGTTTTTTGCCTCATCTACAATTTTACAAAGAAAAAGATTCACCAATTTATCAAAAGCATTTTCGCGCCCAGAAACATTGTGTTGGCGCAAGATGGTGGCAAACTCGTGATATTTACTTTGGATGTCTTTACTGCTGACTTCTGCAAGGTCTTGAGTGGTGTATTTTCGTTTGCCAATTTGATAAGGCTGTATGTCGTCTTCAAAAATTCCTTTGGTTGAAAAGTCTAGGTTGTAGGTTTCTCTCCAAGCTTTGTAAATGTCTTCAACCTCTAATGCTTTTGCTTCTTTGAATGACAAGGGCTTTTTGTCAGTTAGTTCTTCAAGTAGTTTTTCGTTGTCTTTTAACGAGATAATATTGCTGCTGTACGAAACTTTACCGTCAACAAAATCAGAAGCGTAAAGGCAAACATATTGAGTTGTTCCAGCTTGTTTTGCGTAAGTTAGCATTTGTCCGCCACGCTGCAAAGTGTTGTTCCATTCTTTTTTAAATTCGCTTCCTTCGGTCTTGCACTCGATAATTAAAAGCGATTTCCCTGAATTATCTTTTACTAAAATATCTGCCCGCCCACCGCTTGCGCCATGACCAACTTTCCATTTTGGCTCAAGCTCAATATGCTCTGGTTTGTAGCCTTTTTCAAAAAGTCTGTGCACGCATTCGAAGACAACAAAATTTTCATCAGAAGAAAAATTGCAGGTGAATTCTCCATGAACTTTGAGGCCTTTTTCTACTGGGTAAACAGGCTCATTTTTCTTGAAATCGACTTTTAGGTACGCGTCTATTTCTGGAAAATGCTTGCTAAAAGTATCATTCTTTTCTTTGAATTTAAGCGTGTTGAGTAAAGCCTTTAGGTTATCTTTATTTATCATTTTTTATCTAATTATTTTTTCTGTAAATTTCGTCTAAAGTTTCACCATCTTTGATGATTTGAGATAACATGCTCATGTTATTTTATTGATTGATGGCTGCGATTTTTATCTTCCCAATAATTACCTTCTGCTCCTCAAAAGACAACTCGCCATAACTGCTCAATGTGGCATCAATTGTTTTGTGCACCAGCTTGTCTTGCGGAGTTGAGATCTTCTGGCGATTGCTTGGCAGTAAATCTTGCTCTGGTGTGATGGAAGTGTAAATTTATGTTTTGCTCTCTTTGGTTGGATCGGGTATAAATTATCGGTATGTCGATGGATTTGTTTAGACTGTATTGGATGAAGAAGTGATTTGAGGCCTTTATTTTCTAA
>CAYSUM010000019.1:0-31929 GCA_964434225.1 uncultured Rhizobium sp. | reverse complement strand
TTTCTTTTTGCATACGCAACATGTCGAACATATTGCTGCCAGCGCGATTGAAAGCTGCGATTTGTTTTTTATTTTTAGAAAATTCGGCGTAATCAGAAATCTCAAAATCAATTTTCTGCCAACGATCCTTCCAAGTTCCCCAGCCCCAAGATGAGTTTTTCCCGCGTACAAAAAACACGTCTTCTTGGTAAGAATCGGGATAATTAATCATTTTTTTCGGATAATTAAATCCGCTGACGCACCAAATATCTTTTTCGTTTTCGTAAAAATTTAGGGCACGATTAGTGAAATTTAAAAAGTCTTTGGAAGTGACGATATCGTCTTCAACAACAATTATCGAATCGTGACTTGCCAAGACTTTGTTGATTCCATCGGTGATCGAAACTTTAACGCCATGATTCAATTCTCTTTTTATGATGTGAATATTTTTAAATCCGCGCGCGGCGTCGAGAACATCGTAAACTTCTTTCAAAGCTGGCAGATCTTTGATATTTCTGGGCCCGTCGCAAAAAATAAAAAGTTCAGATTCGGCAGCTAAATCATTCTTAGCTAATTCATCCAAAACCTGCTTGGTTTTGTCGGCGCGATTAAAGCAGAAAAAAGCGATTGGTGCGAGTTTTGTTTTTTATAAAATTGATTGATAAGATTTTTTCATTTGATCGGCAATTTCCGGCCAAGAGAAGCGGTCATTTTGTTTGTAGCCTTTGATGATTAATTCCGCTTTTAAAGCGGATCCGCTGATAACCTGTTCGACGGCATTTTTAATTGAAACTGGATCTTTTGGATCAAAATAAATTGCGGCATTTCCTACCGCTTCAGGAATTGCTGAAACATTGCTGGCAATTACTGGGCAGCCACATGCAAAAGCTTCCAAGACGGTTACGCCGAAGCCTTCGTAATAAGATGGCGTGATGAAAGCAAGGGCATTTTTATAAAGTCCAATTAGATCATCTTCACTGCTGCTGATAATTTTTACTTTTTTGGTTAATCCTAAATTTTCGATAAAGCCTTTTTCTTTTTTGTTTAAAGGCGCTCCAAAGCAGACTAAATCAAGGTTAAGATTATTTTTCAAAGTTTCAGAAATTGCTGAAAGCATGAAATAAAAATTTTTATAGCCCGAACGATTTCCTACAAAAAATAAGTAATCATTAGCTTTACCATCTTTGTTTGACTGATAGTTTTTGATCAGATCGGCATCAAGCGAACAAGCCTGATAAATTACGTCTATTTTTTCTTCTTTAATATTGGTGAATTTGAGCAGATCTCTTTTTGTGTGCTCAGATACAACAATCACCTTATCGGCTTTTAACGCCAATTTATTTTTTAAGATTGCCGTTTTGTCTTTTAGTGGAAAAAGTTCAGGAAAAATTTCGTAAATCATGTCGTGAATCGTGATTACAAAAGGTTTTTTGTTCAGCGAATCTAAAAAATAATCGTCGTAATAAGTGGCGTGAAAAATATCAAATCCGCTTGAGTGTAATTTATTTTTTGTGACTTCTTGATTGGAATCAGTAGTTTTTTTAAAAAGACTAAAGACTGATTTTTTGTTATTTTGGAAATCAACGATTTGATCGTTTTTCTTTAAATATTCGTTATCATGATGGTGCATTGGAAGTTGGATATCCAGCCGCGGATCGTTTTTCAAATGCTTGATTAAATTGCAAAAATAACGCGAAATTCCACCGTGCGGTTGGGCAAGAAAAATCTGGTAATCAAATATTAATTTCATTGGAATTCTTTAAGTGAGTTGGCGCTTTTAGGGTTCAAAGTTACGCTTCAAATCAAAATATTATTTATATGAATTTTAAATTTACGACAAATGAATTTCGTGATGTTGTGATTGTTGAGCCAAAATTATTTCGTGATGAGCGCGGATATTTTTGTGAGACTTATAAATATTCTGATTTTAAAGCAGGGGGAATTGCTGATAAATTTGTGCAAGATAATCAATCTTTCTCAACTCACGGCGTGATTCGCGGCTTGCATTTTCAAATTGCGCCGAAGGCTCAAGCGAAATTGGTGCGTTGTTTGCAGGGCGAAATTTATGATTGCATTGTTGATATCAGAAAAGATTCACCAACTTTTGGAAAATATTTTGGCATCAATCTTTCGGCAGAAAATAAATTGATGCTATATGTTCCAGCTGGCTTCGCGCATGGTTTCTCGACTCTATCAAAAACTGCGGAAGTTTCTTACAAAGTGTCAGAAGAATATGATCCAAAATTGGAATTAGGATTAAAACTTGATGATCCGGAAATCGGAATTGATTGGAAAGTGAGAAGTCCAATTATCTCGCCAAAAGATTTAGTTTTTCCAGTTTTGAAAGATTTAAAAACACTTTTTTAATATGAAGAAACTTCTCCTGATTGGCTCTAACGGCATGTTTGGACGTGATGCGTTTGAGGTTTTTTGCGAAGCTGGTTATGAAGTTATAAAGGCCACACACGCTGATTTTGATATTACAAATTTGTCGGCGGTGGAGAATTTTTTCGAGCAAAAAAACTTCGATTTTGTGATTAACGCCGCAGCTTACACAAAAGTTGATGATGCCGAGAAAGACCGTGAATCAGCCTTCGCGACTAATGCTTTAGGTGCAAAAAATGTTGCGATTGCGTCAGCAAAAAAAAATATTCCAGTGATTTTTATCAGCACCGATTACGTTTTTGATGGTACGAAAAATTCACTTTATTTACCGACAGATTCAGCTAATCCGCAAACGGCTTACGGCGCTTCCAAGCTTTTGGGAGAAGAGAATGTCAGGTTAGAAAATCCGCAACATTTTATTGTTCGCACCAGCTGGCTTTATGGAAAACACGGCAAGAATTTTGTCGATACGATGTTGAATATCGCGAAGAATCAGTCGGTGATAAAAGTGGTGAATGATCAATTCGGTTGCCCAACTTGGACACGCGACTTAGCCTATGGAATCAAGACTTTGATCGAAAGCGATGTGAAATTTGGAACTTACCAAATTTGTGGAAAAGGTGCGACAAGTTGGTTTGAATTTGCCAAAAAAATTTTTGAAATTGCGAAAATTGAAGTAGAAGTTTTGCCAGTTTCAACTGAAGAATTTCCTCGCCTTGCGCCCCGTCCGAAATATTCAGCGATGGAAAATGGTGGGCTTTGCGGCGCTTGGGAAGATGGTTTGCGGGGTTATTTGGAAATAGGTTTGTCGTAAAAATTTTTGCGTTTCTATATTTCTTAATCAGCCAACAGTCATTGCAAGCGCAGCGAAACAAACCAGTGTAGTACTGGGTTGCCGCGCTGCGCTTGTAATGGCGATGTTGTAAATCCAGAACTAATTCAGTAATTTAGTCTCTCTTTGCGGCACTGGAACGTGGATGTTATTTTCTTTGAAACTATTCCAAATTTGCATCATCACATCACTTTTCGCCGACATTCTGCCTTGAGTAATGTCGCTGACCCAGAAATATAAAGTAAATTTTATATCATATTCGCCGAAATTGGTGACATAGCATTCAATTTCAGGATATTTTAAACAGCGAGGATTTTCACTGGCGCAGGTTGTCATAATATCTCGAACCTTTTGCAAATCTGATTCGTAAGCTACGCCAATAACAATTTCGATGCGGGCGCGATTGTTGGAGTAAGTCCAATTTGTAACTTTGCTGGTTATAAAATCTTCATTTGGAACCATGATTTCTTTGCCGTCGAAACATTCAATTAAAGTGTGACGACCGCCAAAATGTTTGATTACGCCAAAAATATTAGCGCCTTCAATCTCAATCCAATCGCCAACTTCTACTGATTTTTCAAAAAGCAAAATGATGCCGCTAATAAAATTGGAAGCGATTTTTTGCAAACCAAAACCGATACCAACGCCAATCGCACCTCCCAGAACCGCGAAGGTTGTCATATCGACGCCAAAAGTTTTTAACAATGCGATAACAACAAAAGAATAAACAATAATGTCGATACATTTACTGATGATGCCTTTGGTGCTGGATTTGATGGTTTTGCTATTCTCAACGAAAGATTTGCATTTGATCAAAATCAAATTCGCCAGCCAAAATAACAGCATCAAAACAATAAATCCTTTGATGACCAAATAGAACGAAAGCCTGATGGTTCCTATCTTAAAGGCATATTGATCAAGATATCCAATGGCGGTATCAAGAAGACCAAAGATATCCAGAACTAAAGCTGGCATTAAAAAAAATCCGGCAGTGTTGGCGACAAAACTATTGTTTGATGAAATGCGTAAAAAGCGCAGAAATAAAAACAGCGTCATTAAACGCAATGTGGTGGAAAAGAGAACCGGATCGTGAAAAAATTCGTCGTAAATCGATAGACCAACAGAAAGAAAAATAATCGCGAAGATGGGATAGAGTAGTGGAAAAAGATATCTGGTTATCAGGCGACTAAGTTCGATATTTTTCTTAATTGAAAAGGAAACTAATTTTGGAAGCAGAATTTTTCTGGTGATGCGATAAACAAAATATGAAAGAATGAAGCAGAAAATTAGTGACAATGATTGCCAATAAAATTGCGAACTACCGACGGTTTTTTGAACTGCCGAAAAAAATTTATCTACTTGCACTTCTTTCATAGTTTTAAAATTTATTCACCTTGTCCCGAAGTATATCCAGGCTTGCCATCAAACAGATACAAGCCTTCATATTTTACAAAATCAAAATTTTTCTTATCCAAGATTGCAAGCATGTCAATAATATCTTGGTGCGAAATTTTTTTCTCGGCATCAAGAATTTCGTTGCTAGATTTTCCAGTAATTCCTTTGCCGACGAAGCGTAAAACCGTTAAACCTTTTTTATAATTTGGCATCATGTGTTGATCGGTCAAAGGCCATAATAACAAGCCTTTGGCGCTGATCATTTTTATTTCTAAGATGTCGCTTTCCATGGTTTTTAATTCGGCAAGCAAGTCAGCAAATTCTTTGTTCCAATCCAAAAATAAATCAAAACCGATCAACAATTTCTTGGCGGTAACTGACGCAACTTTTTCTGACTTAATCTCAGTTTTATTATTGCTTGAAGAATAGTCGGCAATTGGCAATTGGCTTGGTTTCTGACCTAAATTAGCAATCACGCTTTCGGTAAATTCTTTAGTGCCAACTCGTCTTTTGCTGGCTGTGGAATTGTAAATATCAGCAGTGTGAATTCCATCTTCGATAGTTTTATAAAGAGCATTTCTGATTTTGCTCGCCACTTCATTTTGGCCCAGATGAACTAACATCATGACGGCTGCGTTGATTAAGCCTGTAGGGTTTGCAATATTTTGGCCAGCAATGTCGGGTGCTGATCCGTGGATTGCTTCAAACATTGCGTAGTCAGTTCCAATATTTGCTGAACCTGCCAAGCCCACAGAACCAGAGGTTTCGGCAACTACATCCGAAATAATATCACCGTAAAGATTCATCGTCACAATGACATCGAAAATTTCTGGCTTGGCTGCAAGGCGCGCCGTTCCTATGTCGATGATGTAATGTTCATTTTGGATCTGGGGATATTCTTTAGCAATTTCGTCAAAAACTTTATGAAAAATTCCGTCAGTCATTTTCATAATATTGTCTTTGGAAAAACAGCTAACTTTCTTGCGATTATTGGCAACTGCATATTCAAAAGCATAGCGCACAATTTTTTCGCAGCCGCTGCGGGTTACGATTTTCAGGCACTCGAAGGTTTCTTCCGATTGGCGATATTCGATTCCAGCGTAAAGATCTTCTTCGTTTTCACGCACAATTACTACGTCCATTTTTGGATGTTTTGTCGCAACGAAAGGGTGAAATGACGATACGGGACGCACGTTGGCGAAGAGTCCTAATTTTTTTCGCATCGTCACGTTTAAGCTTTTATAACCGCCACCTTGTGGAGTTGTGATTGGTGCTTTTAATAAAATTTTTGTATTGTTCAAATCTTCCCAAGCAGACGGCATCAGGCCGGAATTAAATCCTTTTTCGTAAATTTTTTTTCCAACTTCAATAATATTAAATTTCACATCAGCTTTGGCTTCGCGCAGAATTTCTAAAGTGCTGTCCATAATCTCGGGGCCAATTCCGTCGCCATAAGCAACAGTGATAGTTTTTGTCATTTTAAAATTGATTTTTGTTTTGAGGGTGAAGTAGTTTGTCGCCTTTATTGTAGCTCGCAAACCAAAGATTCAATATCTTACTTACATGGTGCAGTTTGACCCGCTGGAAATTCAACACAAGATTGAAGAAAAAAGACTGATTTTGGGTAAAAAATTCGAAGATTTTTTGCTCAAAAAATTAGCGATTATTGATAATTTTTTTGCGCGCCTTTTTTCGTCTAGAAATTGCGCGGCGATTGGATGTATTGTTATTTTTTTAATCAGCATTTTCGTCAGATCTAATCGCGATATTGGACAAGATACCGGTCTTTATTTAGAAGTGGCGCGCAAGATTTTAAATGGTGGAAAATATTACCAAGATTTCTTCGAAAATAACCTGCCGCTATCTTATTATTTTACCATGATTCCGCTGGTGCTGGCGAAAATATTTGCGGTCAGCCCGATTATTTTTCTAGAAATTTTTGTCAATTTTATCGGAATTTTTACGATTTATTTTTCGGCAAAAATTTTTTCCAGATCTTCAATCTCAAAAGATCGTACAGTTTTTAATCTGATAATTTTAAGTTTTGCTGTCGGATTTTTTCTGCGAATATTCACGCTGCAATTCAATGATTTCGGTACCAAATCGACATATTTTTTAGCGCTAGCTTTTCCTTATTTAGCTTACCAATTTCTTAGAGAATTTGAGTTAAAAAAATCCGACCAAATTTTTATCGGATTAATCGCTGGCTTATTATTTTGCTTAAAACCGCATTATGGAATTTTGGCCATTGCGTTTGAAGTTAGAAAAAAATTGAACGGTTGGAGAATTTTTTCTTTAAGAAATTACATCACATTTTTTATCATAATTTCTTACGTAATATTTTTATTTTTACGTTTTCCAGATTACATCCAAGCCATTCCAGCCTTTGCCTCAATTTATTTTGATCCCAAATATTTCTATCCATTTTTTCCGCTAAAAGAAGATATTTACCCGCTGCTTTTATTGATTTTACCTTGTCTTTTTTTGCGCAAAAAATTCGAATTTTTAGCGCCATTTTTTTTCGCTTCGTTAATTTATTGCCCAATCGTCGCGTCAGAATTAACCGGCGTTTACGACCAAAGAGTTCTGCTTTATTCTTTGTCTTTGCCTTTGGTTTCGCTGTTGATTTTAGCCTTAATTCGCGATCAACAAATCAACTGGCGTCGTGATTTTGTGACTCTGTTGCTGATTTTATTAATACCACAATTTGACAATAGTTTTTTCACCACCACAGCTTTCAACATTTGTGTTTTTTGGTGGATTTTTGTAATCGCGATGTCGCAAAAATGGAATAAAGTTCTTAACCAAAAAGCACTGAAAGAATGCAATTTTTTGCGCCATATTTTTCTGCCGCGCGAACCGCTCTCGTGGTTCTGTTTTATTGTTCTGGTCGTTATCAGCATTAAATTATCTTCCAATCGCACCATCAACAATATGGCTTGGGGCTTTTGTGCGATAATTTTTATTTTGATGATTAATTTTTATCATGATTTGCATCGTAAATTTATTAGCCAAAAAAAGTTTTCATTACTTTTGGCGAGCACAATTTTTATTGTTATTTCCTATTTTGTGAGTTTGCAATCAGCAGCTATTTTCAACGATCACGACTATAAATCACCAAATTCAATTAATGAAAAAATTGAAGAAATTATCAGCAATTCTTTAGCTGAAGATGAAAATTATATTATGATTTCGGGAAGAATTTTGGAGAATTATCCAGTTAGAAATTACGTTGAAAAAATGAATCCTTTGCCATCTTCAGAACTGCAAATGCTTTATAATCGCATCGATAATCGCGATCAAATTTCTGGTGTTTCAGCTTATTTGTTTTCGCGTTTGAAGCAGCAAATGCTTGATTCCAAGAACAAATTATTATTTATCGAGGCCAAAGGTCTGCCAAGTTTTGATCGCTGTCGCATCACGTTTTTAGAATATTATTTACGCGATGCAGAATTTCGTAAAATCTTTTTTACAAATTACGCTTTTTCTAATCGAATAATTCGTATCAAAATGGCGGAAAGAAAGGTTAAATTTTTCAGCGATAAGCAGATAAAATCATATTCAATAAACGCCGGAGATACTGTGGTGCATGATGTTGAGGCTTATGTCAGAAAATAAAATAATTAATAAATTTAACCAAATTATCAGTGCGAAAATTTTTCTGATAATTTCTTGTACGGCAATTTTCTGCTTAAGTATTTTTCTGCGCTCAATCATTGATATTGGACCCGACACTGGAGTTTATCTTGACTTGGGACAAGAAATTGCGCGGGGCGGCAGGTATTATTACAATTTCTTCGAGAGCAATTTTCCGCTCTCATTTTACATTTACGCGGCCCAATATCGTTTTTCAATTTGGAGTGGAATTAGCCCGATCATCACTTCCGAAATTTTTATAAACTTATTTGCGGTTCTGTCAATTTTGTGGTCGGCGCAAATATTGAAGAAAAGCACAATTTACAACAATCGCGCCCATTACAATCTGATTATAATTTCCTATCTTTTAGGATTTTTTATTCGCGCCAATGTAATTCAACTTGGCGAATTTGGAACTAAAAGCAGTTTCCTTTTGCTGTGTCTTTACCCTTATATTTCATTTTCTTTTCAACGTTTAACTTCGTTTAACAGAAGCGAATTAATTCAGCGCGGAATCTTGATGGGATTGATTCCATGTCTTAAACCGCATTATTTAATTTTTGCTGTTTTTATTGAAACCCACAGATTTTGGCAAAAGAAATCCCTAAAGTTTCTTATCGAGCTCGACAAATTGGTGATGATTTTTATTGGCACGCTTTATTTATTTTTAATAATAAAGCTAACTCCTGAATTCCTTGAGTTTGTAGTGCCGATGTGGCCAAAGATTTATAAAGCTTACGATGATTTTGGAGTATTTTTCTATAATGCTTTGCACCGAATTGCTGCTGGAACTGCGATATTTTGTTTTATTTTCTTAGGTTTTTCACGCCTAAAATTCACGCCCAATGATCGCATTTTATTTTTATTATTCTGCGCCGCTTCATCATTGGCAATCCTTGAAAATATTGGCACCATCGACCAACTTGGAGTTCTTTACGCAATATTCACAACCTGTTTTTTAAAGATTTTTTACGATCTGGTAATGTCGCAGAAATATTCTTTTCGTGAAAATAAATTCATCATTTTGGTTTTAATCATTTGGCCGATTTTCGACATGGAAATTTTGCCAAGTGCGATTCTTGGTCTGTCTGGATTTATCAACGTTTGGTGGCTTTTTGCCTTGATTTATCCTTTCATTTTTTTCTATCAATTGAAGAAAAAATCGCCGCAACAATTTGCAGAATTTAAACTAAAAAATCTCACCGCATTAAAAATTTTTGGCGCTGTTTTAATCTATTTTGCATTACTAGTTATAACGGTTCTATCCTTGAAATATGTAGGTGGATGGGGATTTGTGGTGTCCAATCTTTTTTCTTTATTTTTGGTTTTATTTTTCTTCGAAAAACTTTACGGACGCTTTGAAAAAAAATTTTCTCCCTTCGCGGTTTTTACAATTACCATCTCAATTTCTTGTTTGCTTTACGCCTATATTTTTCCTTTGAGCAATTTGATTCCAAGCAAGCATTTTGATACTTTCCCCAATAAATTAAGCGACAAAATTGCTTATTATTCGGCACTTTATGCGCCGCAAAAAACAGACGGATTCTTGGTTTTTTCTGACTTAATCGTCCATCAATTTCCGATTTTAAATTATCTCGACAAAGAAAATTATCACATCAATAACGTTGTAAATTTAATGGCGCAGCGCGGATTTTTAGGGGCTTCCTCAGCTTTTCCTGAAAATAAAGATCGTGAACTGGTTTTTACTTTAAGCTATATTTTTGAAGATTTGAAAAAGCAGATCGTGAATAAAAACGTAAAAATTTTATTCATAAATCAAGGCGCGCGAGTCTTCTATCGCAAAGATCGCTGCCTGATTGGATTTTTAGAATATTATTTTGTCGATCCAGAATTTCGTAAAATATTTTTTGAAAATTTCCGTTTTGAAAATCGTATTTTAAGCAGCGTTGACGTAAAAAATCCGATCAAAAGAATTGTTATTAGTGGAGAAGAAGAAAAGAGGGATGTCTTCGATGATGTAAAGCCGTCCTTGGAAACGATTCGTTACGATTTTGAAGTTTATGTCAGAAGATAGAATGTGACAAATGGCGTTTGTTTTCACCTCATTCTAACTTGTCGCCTCTTCGAATGACGGAGTCGATACCTTTATTGCCGATAAAATAACCATCATAAAATGATAAAAATCCTACAATTTTTTAAGAGTAAATATTTCGCTGCAATTTGCGCTGGAGTCTTGTGTAACTTAGCTTTTGCGCCGCTACATTTTTTCCCCGCCGCGATAATTTCAGTCTCAATTTTTTATTTTTTGTGCGAAAAATCGCAGTCGCGTAAAGAAAGTTTTTGGTTGGGCTGGTGTTATGGTTTTGGATATTTTGTCGCCGGAATTTATTGGATTTCAATTTCGCTTTTAGTTGATGCACAAAGTTTTGCTTGGCTGATTCCCTTCGCTTTAATTTTAATTCCATCGGTCTTGGCGCTTTATTTTGCAGCGCTTGCTGTCTCGTTTTATTTTGTGGTTTTAAAATTTTCTTTCACAAAAAATTATGAGAAATTTCTGATCTTCGCAATTTTTTGGATAGTTTATGAAATTTTGCGCGCCTTTTTATTTACTGGATTTCCATGGAATTTGCTTGGTTATGTCTGGATGTTCAATGACGCGTCAATTCAAGCGGCAAGTATTTTTGGAGTTTGGGGATTAAGTTTTTTTGCGGCGTTAATTTCTTTATTGCCAACATTATTTTTTACTCGAAAACCCTTTCATAACCTTAAAATGACATCGAAGGGCGATAAAATTTTCGTCGTTATTTTATTTTTAACATTGCTTGCAAGCTTAATTTTCGGGCATTTGCGCATTGATGACGCAAAAATTATCAGCAATAAAAATCTTAAATTGCGCTTGGTGCAAGGAAATATCAAACAAGAAATGAAATGGGATGCTCGTGAAAAATATCTCAATTTGATGAAGCATATTGAAATGACGAATTCCCGCGATACAAGCGACATTGCGGCGGTAATTTGGTCTGAAACTTCAGTGCCTTACGCTATTGATCCGATGTCGGAAATTATCGATAAATTAGAATTGGCAGTTCCAAACCGCGTAGGTGGCGGGGGTATCTTGGTGACTGGTGGTTTGAGATTAAAAATGTCTGACGACGATAATATCGAGAATGTTTGGAATAGCGTCTTCACCTTTGGAAATAAAGGCATCATCGCATCTTACGACAAGCATCATTTAGTGCCTTTTGGCGAATATGTGCCGCTGCAAAAATATTTACCTTTCGTGCAAAAAATCACCAACGGCGCGATTGGATTTTCGCAAGGACTGGGGCCAAAAACTATTCACGGCGAATTGATTTCGATTGGTCCACTTTTGTGTTACGAGGTGATTTTTCCTGATAAAATTATTGACAAAAATGATCGTCCTGAACTTTTAGTTAATCTGACTAACGATGCATGGTTTGGCAATAGCAGCGGCCCTTATCAGCATTTTGATATGGCCAGAATGCGGGCGGTAGAATATGGAATTCCATTGGCAAGAGTTGCTAATACTGGCATCACGGCTTTCTTTGATTCTTTTGGTCGCGTGGTTAACAAAATCAATTTGAACCAAGAAGGGGTGATTGATGTGGATTTGGTTAAAAATCTTGAACCTACTATTTATTCTCGCTACTGCTTTGGACCATTGATTTTATTGATTTCCTTCCTTCTTATTTTTTTAACCCACAGAAAAAATGTTATTAGACAAAATCACTCCAGTTGATGTGCATATTGCACAAAAATTGCGCCAATTCCGCGTAGCTGCTTCAATGACTCAAGAACAACTTGGAGATCTTATTGGTGTCACTTTTCAACAAATCCAAAAATATGAAAAAGCCCAGAATCGCGTCAGCGCAAGCAAGCTTTTTGAACTTTCTCAACTTTTAAATAAGCCCGTCAGCGCTTTCTTTGCAGGCCTGAAAGCTGATCGTGATTATTATAATTACGATTTCAAAAGTGATAAAAAACAGGTCAAAGATGAGGTGGAATTTAACAAAGAAATTTTGCCTTTGGTGCGCGCTTTTAATCGTATTGAAGATATTCAGGCAAAAAAACATCTGATTGCGCTTGTCTCATCAATCGCGCGCCAGAAGACGAAGAGGGTGAAGCACAGCTATTCTTAATGAAAGTGGTGTTAAATTCTTACGGGAATTTTTTGTTCGGCTAAAAATTCTTTTGCCTGCTTTACTGAATATTCTTTGAAGTGAAAGATCGAAGCGGCTAGGGCTGCAGAGGCTCCAGCTTTGATACCGTCGGCCAAATCTTGTAAATTTCCAACTCCACCCGATGCAATTACAGGAACTGAAACTTGCGTCGAGATTTTTTTGATCAGCTCCAAATCGTAGCCTGACTTAGTTCCATCTTTATCCATCGAAGTTAATAAAATTTCTCCAGCACCAAAAGCGGTAGTTTTTTTAGCCCACTGAATTGCATCAATTCCTGTGGCGTTGCGTCCACCATGAGTAAAAATCTCATAATTTCCGTTGGCGTTTTTCTTGGCGTCAATCGCGATAATTACGCATTGTGCGCCAAATTTATTAGCGGCTTGTGAAATTAATTCGGGATTTTTTATTGCGGCACTATTTACCGAAACTTTGTCGGCGCCACTTAAAAGTAAGTGATGAAAATCTTCAAGAGTGCGAATTCCGCCGCCAACAGTAAGAGGAATAAAACAGACCTGTGCGACTTTTTTTACGGTGTCGAAAATTGCCGAACGATTCTCGTTGGAAGCTGTAATATCAAGGAAACACAGCTCATCAGCGCCTTCTTCGTAATAAAATTTTGCTTGAGAAACTGGATCGCCAGCATCAATTAAATTTTCAAAATTCACGCCTTTAACAACGCGACCATCTTTAACGTCGAGACATGGAATTATACGGTTTTTGAGCATTAGATCATTCTTTTTAAAACATCATTTTCTGGTTTATCAAAGAAGCGATGTTTAATTACGGCCGCAACGTGCACAACCACCAAACCAAGTAAAGCGTAAGCTCCAAGCTCATGAATTTCGGCAAAAAGCTTGCCGTGATCAAAATTAGTTCCGATTAAAACTGGCAATTCAGTACCAAAAAATTTTACCGGAAAGCCAAAAGAATTTGACATTAAGAAGCCAGAAAGTGGAACGACGATCATCGAAGCGTAAAGTCCAAGATGGCCAAGATGAGCGAGAATTTGCTCAATTTTTGACATCGTTTTGGGAAGTGCGGGAGCTTTTTTAATTAAGCGATTGAGGATGCGGAGGAAGATTAAAAGCAAAATGATTACGCCAAAAGATTTGTGGATTTCGTAAACTTGTAAATGATTGGGAGAATCTTTGGGTAAAAATTCGGTCATGTAAATTCCAAGTCCAAGAAGGAAAAAGATGATGATGGCCATGAACCAATGAAGGATGCGGGAGGAGAGGGGGTATTTTTGGATGGTCATAATTTTATAAATTCGTCATTCTTGATGAAGCATCGAGGATCTTGTGACTTTTATATCCGGAGTGTTTCTTACGAAATCCTCGGGTCTGAGACCCAAGGACGACGTGTAACGCGAATAGTTTTACAAACTTCTTTTTTGTTCAACAATTTCGTAACACTCAACCATATCTTTTTCTTTGATGTCTTCAAAGTTTTCGAGAGCGATGCCGCATTCGAAGCCTGATTTTACTTCTTTTACATCGTCTTTAAAGCGTTTGAGCGTTTTTAAAATCCCATCATAAATTACGATGTCATTACGTAATAATCTGACTTTGGCGTTACGTTTAATCATGCCGTCAACCACAGTTGAGCCGCCGATTTTGCCAGATCCAGAAATTTTAAATACTTGTCTGATTTCGGCTTTGCCCAAATATTCTTCATTTTTGGTTGGATCTAACATGCCAGAAAGCAGAAGTTTCAAATCGTCAACCACGTTATAAATGATTGAGTAATAACGCATATCGACAGATTTCAGTTTTGCTAAATCAGTTGCAGCTGAATTGGCTCGAACGTTAAATCCTATGATGATCGCATTTGAAACTGCGGCCAAGCCGATGTCGGTTTCAGTGATGCCACCAGTTGCGGAGTGAATAATTTTGATTGCAACTTCTTCGGTATTTAATTTTAAGATGCTTCCCGAAAGAGCTTCAACTGAACCATTAACGTCGCCTTTTAAGACAACATTTAGGTATTTCATTCCGCCTTTACCAGAATCTCTGAAAATTTCATTCAAGCTGCGCGCAGAATTTTTCATCGCTTTAACTTCTTTTTCTTTGCGAGAGCGGTAAGCGATGATTTCGCGGGCCTGTCTTTCCTCGTCAACTTCAACGAATTTATCGCCGGCGTTTGGAGCTAAATTCAAACCAAGAATTTCAACTGGCATTCCTGGAGTGGCGCATTTGATATTTTTACCTTTGTCATCAACCATCTTTCTGACTTTACCGTAGGAAGTTCCAACTACGATCAGATCAGAAGTATCAAGAGTTCCTTCTAAAACTAAAAGAGTTGCAACTACACCTTTGGCTGGATCGATTCTGGATTCAATCACGACGCCGCTGGATTTGCCTTCGTAGGCCGCTTTCAATTCCAAAACTTCAGCTTGCAATAAAATCGCTTCTTCGAGTTTTTCGAGGTTTAATTTATTTTTAGCAGAAACTGGAATAAACATAACTTCACCGCCTAAATCTTCGGCGATAATGTTGTGAGCAAGTAATTCGTGTTTTACGCGTTCAGGATCAGAGCCGGGTTTGTCGATTTTATTTACAGCAACAATGATTGGAACATTAGCAGCTTTGGCGTGATTTATTGCTTCGATTGTTTGTTCTTTAACGCCATCATCGGCGGCAACAACCAAAACTACGATATCGGTAACATTAGCACCGCGAGAGCGCATTTCAGTAAAGGCTTCGTGACCAGGAGTATCAAGAAAAGTAATATATTTTCCTGAATCGGTTTGAATGCGAGAAGCGCCGATATGTTGAGTGATTCCGCCATGTTCGCCACTTACGATATCAGTTGCGCGAATTGCATCAAGTAATGAAGTTTTACCGTGATCAACGTGACCCATGATGGTAACGATTGGAGCGCGAGGAAGTTTCTCAGCGCTTGATTCGCTTTGATCTAAAACATTTTCAACGTCGGAATGAGACACGCGTTTTACAGTGTGGCCGAATTCAGTAACGATAAGTTCTGCGGTATCAGCATCAATAACTTGGTTACTGGTTGCAACCATGCCCATGCTGAAAAGTTTTTTTACAACATCGCCAGTTTTTTCACTCATGCGATCAGCAAGATCAGAGATCGCAATCAATTCTGGCAAATTAACTTCGCGCGAAACTTTTTTATATTCTTTTTGCTGTTCAACAACTTGATGTTTGGCACGATGTTTCCTTCTTCTGCGCGCAGCATCAGAATCATCGTCACCCTCGCCATCAATGATGTAGGTAAGTTTGCGATGATTAGTGCGTTGCTGTTCTTCTTTGAAATTTGGTTTGCCTTTTTTAGCCTCTTCTTGCTCAACTTCAAAAGAACGGGTGGCTGGAGAGAAAGGTTTTTTCTGCTTTAATTTTTTCTCTTTTTCGATTCTTTCTTTTTCAAGTCTTTCTTGTTCTTGTTTTTTTCTTTCGTTAACAATTTTTTCGCGAGCTTCTTTTTCGCGATTGGTAACAGCAATGCTTTGTTTGATTTTACTCATCACGTCAAAACCTTCAGACTGAAAGGCTGGCCTTTGTGATTTTACTGGTTCAACTTTTACTTCTTCTGGGATTTTAACTATTTCAACTGGCGCTTCTTCAATTTTAACTTTAACTTCTTCCTTAACTTCAGATTGTTTTTTTTCTTTGATTGCTTTGTTTAAAATTTTTGTGCTGTCCAAATCTTCTAATTCATTTGAATCTTTAGAGCTTGAAATAGCGCGCATTCTGGCTTCAACTTCGCTACGATTAAGGCTAACTACTTCTTCTTTCGCATCTTTTTTGCGACCTTTAATAGTGACTTGTACCAAAGAAGATTTGTTGATTCTTCTATTTTCAACTGGCGGCTGTTTCAGAGTCAGAGTTGTGGGATCAACCGTAACTGAAGGTTTAAGCTTCAGAGTCAGAGTTGAGCGAGTTATGTTTTTGTTATCTTGGTCGGTCATTAGATATTTTTTTAATTCTGAATTCTGCTGGAAAAATTATTTCCCCACCCGCTGTTTGGGCGGGTGGTAATGCTTAAGCGTTTTTTTGTAAATATTCTTCCGCTCTGCGTTTAATTTCTTTAGCGATATCTTCGTCAAATCCTTCGATTGATTGGATTTCTGAAATTTCGGCTTGCGCTAATTCTTCAACGGACAAGAAACCTTCGGCAGCAAGCAAGTTGGCAATCATTTCTTCAACGTCAAGAGCTTCAACAAAAACTTTGGAAGCTTGGTTAAATTCTGTAGTTCTGCGAACAGATTCTTGTTCATCAGTCATTACGTCGATTTTGTAGCCGACGATTCTGGAAGCAAGTTTAACATTTTGTCCGCCGCGGCCAATGGCAAGGCTTAATTGGTCTTCAGCAACCACAACTTCGATCAAGTTATTTTCTTCATCAACCACAACTTTGCTGACTTTTGCTGGAGTTAAAGAGCTGACAACCAGTTCGGCAATATTTGATGACCATTTAATGATGTCAATTTTTTCGCCGCGTAATTCTGAACTTACAGATTGAACGCGGTTGCCACGAATGCCAATGAATGAACCGATAATGTCGATATCATCGCGGCGTGAATAAATGGCGATTTTTGCGCGTGAGCCAGGATCGCGAGCCACAGCTTTAACTTCGATATTGCCATCATAAAGTTCAGGAACTTCTTGTTCAAACAAACGCACCAAAAATTGTGGATGAGTGCGTGACAAGAAAATTTGCGCACCGTGTGGTTCTTTGCGAACATCTTCAACGTAAACTCTCATGCGATCGCCAACGCGGAAATTTTCTCTTGGGATTAAGCCGCTTTCGTGAATAACAGCTTCGTAGCCGTCAACTTCCATAACGATATTTTTAAGACCAACTTTTTTAACTGAAGCGCTAACGATATCACCAACGCGATCTTTAAATTCGTTATATTCTTTATTTTTTTCAGCTTCTTTAACTTTTTTGATAATCTCATTACGAGCAACTTGCGCAACTACACGATTTAAATCGATTGGCGGAAGTTCTTGTACGATAAAACCACCGATTTCAGCATTTTTATCTTCAAGTTTTGCATGTTTTAAAGTGACGTGGGTTCTGACATCGAAGCCTTCAAAGTCATCATTTTCAACGATTTCAAGATTGTTAAAAAGTTTGATCTGACCAGATTTTTTGTCGATTTTACACTCGATCGCTAAGTGAGTTCCATATTTTTTCTTGGCAGCAAGTTTGATACCTTCTTCCATCGCGCCGACAACTTCTTGTACAGCGATTCCTTTTTCGTGAGCGATATTTTCAGCAACAAGCAAAATTTCTTTATTGCCCATTACAGTAAGATTACTTGCCATATTTGAATATAGATTAAGTTTAGGATTATTAATTTATTAGATGAAACTCAAGTGAGAGTAAGAGATCAGCATCGAAGAGTAGATCAAGATGTAGCCACCTTATTTAGTGAAAGTTTTAAATCAACAACAGACTTTAGAGCCTGTCTTCAAATACAGGCTCTAACTTTTAGTGACTTTTGCGACTTCTTTTTCGAGTTTATTATTTTTCTTCTCAAGCCTGTAAATTTTCCAACGATCTTTAAAATTGCTAATCGATTTTTCGATCATATTTTTTGAGAAAGCAAGGAAGCCAAAAAGCATGCCAAATAAGAAAAAAAACAGCATCAGCAAAAAAATTCTGGTCTCAATTTCAAAAGGAAATGGATGAGTGTGGATCGTGATTACATCGCGATTGTTGATCATAAAAATCACGAGGCAAATCAAGAGCAGAAACAGGATAAAAGTTTTTGTAAGTCTAAATAAGGATTTCACGAAATTTATCATAAATTTATTTATTTTGTGACCAAAGAATTGCTTGCTTCATCAGCTCTTCATCAGCTTTTGGCTTTTGTTTAAACCAAGCTTCGAAGCCGATTAAGGCTTGTTCAATCAACATACCAATTCCAGTCGTGATTTTATTTCCTTGGCTCTGGGCCGATTTTAGTAAATCAGTTATTAATGGCTTGTAAACAATATCGTAAACGATTGCGTCTTTTTGTAAATTTTTTAGATCGATTGTCAAAGCTTCTTGGCCTTGCATTCCCAGCGAAGTTGAATTGGTAAGCAAATCGCATTGATTGAGATTTTTTTCGAAATCGCAAAGCGCTAAAAATTCTAACTCGCAGTTTTTTTCTTTCGCAAAATCGGCAAAATTTTTGATTAATTCCAAAGCGCGATTTTCATTTCTATTCGTAATCACAACTTTTTTTGCGCCAGATTTAATAATGGCATAAACCAATGCACGAGCTGCTCCGCCAGCTCCAATCACAAAAGCATTTTTACCGTTTAAATCGAAATCAGGATGAGAGTTTTTGAGATTATTTAAAAATCCTTCCGCGTCGGAATTATGTCCAAAAAGTTTTTTATCGGGCGTGACGATCACAGTATTTACCGCACCCGTAAGCTGTGCCGTTTTGCTTTTAAAATCGCAAATTTTGAAAATTTCTTCTTTGTGGGGCAGGGTAACGTTAAAGCCTGCGAAATCGCTTTTAACAAGATGTTGCGCACATTTCGATAATTCCGCTTTGCTAACTTGAATCGGAATATAAGTGCCTTGGATGTTATATTTATCGAGTAAAAATCCGTGAATTTTTGGCGAGAGGGAATGTGAAATTGGATCACCAATTACTGCGGCGCGAAGTTCTTTCATTTTAACTATCCTATTGCGCCATTACCATTCGGAGTAGCATCTTTTGCGGCGTCAGGGTTGCTGGCTTTGTTTTTTGAATAATCTGGCATGTAAGGTTTTTGGTGCGGAATTTCGATTTTTTTCTTCAGTCTTCTGGTGAAGAATTTTTCTTTAAAATAGAAGATTTTTTTCGACTTAATCGGCGGCTGAGATTCGATCAAAATAATCTGCTCTTCTCGAGGCAATTGAATTACTTCTTGCGGCAGTAGCAGCGCACGTTGCGTTGCAGAAACGTGTAACGAACGCGCACCGGGATTTAAATCGAGATATTTCGGTTTATTGTAAGAAATTTGATCGGCAGTTTTATTACCCAAAAGTTGCGAAATTAGATTCGCCGTCTCCATGTTGTTGGCGGCGAAAGTAATGCGATAAGTTGAGTTTGATAAAAACGAGTTCATACCGCTTTCTTCGTAAATACCTTTAAGCTGCTCGGTATCTTGGATGATTAAGAAAAGTCGAACGCGATAACCGCGGAAGTAAGCGATACCGGCCAAGAATTGTTCCATTTTTCCTAAAGTTGGAAACTCGTCCATCAGCATCAACACGCCATATTTTTCATGCGGTTGCGGAATTTTTGCGGTAAAAAACGCTGCGGCTTGTTGATAAAACATATTCATCAAAGGTTTCAAACGGCTGATGTTATCTGGCGTTAAACCAATAAATGCACTGTGCGGCGTGATTTTGAATTTGTGTAAGTTGAAATCAGAAGTGGCAGTTGTTGTATCAATCAACGGGTTGGCCCAAAGTTCGAGAGACGAGTTGGCTGTAGATGTCACCGAGCCGCGCTCTTTGTCAGGTTTTTGTAAATAAGACGCGATATTCATGTAAGAAACTGGGTGAATTTTTTTACCCATCGTGTCTAAAACCACCGCCAAATTATAAACTACGTCGTCATTTCTTAAAGTTCGTACAACCTCGCCAAGTGTTGCTGGCTTGTCTTCGGCAACAACGAGATAAAGCATAATTCCAGTTAAAAGTGCGCGCGCTTCGTTTTGCCAAAATTCTTGTTCGGGCAAAAGGAAGTTACAGATTTTTTGTACGTCATCCACCATCTGTCCGGGTTTTTTGCTGATCCAATCCATCGGATTGTAGCAATGCGAAATTCCGTCAGGATCGGCGGGGTTCCACAAATAAACTTTTTGTTTTAAATTGTCGCGACGCCAGCCGGAAGTAAGTTCGTAGTTTTCTAATTTAATATCGTGAACGATCACCGAATCTTTCCAAAATAATAAATTGGGAATTACGAAGCCCACACCTTTACCCGAACCTGTCGGCGCGAAAAGTAGAATATGTTGATAACCATCCGCGATCAGCATTTTTTTATTATACATGCCAAGCAAAACGCCTTGTTTAGCGCGTAAACCCATTTTTTTGACATCTTTCATTTTTGCCCATCTGGCTTCACCGTGAATTGATTCGGGTTTTTTAAATGGTCGCCAGTCCATAATTGGTGCGCGGAAAACCCAGCCGAAAGTGATTAAAAAAGTGTAAGGAAGAAGTGAGGCCAGCCAAAGTTTTACGGTGAAGAAATTGTAACTTTGAGTGGTTAATTTGGCGGAATTTTTGATGTAAAATTGCCAGTAAGTCAGTAGGGTTGTGAAGAAATAATGAAACTGATTTAGAATCGGAAGTTTGTAGTAAGTTTTTATAATATCCCATTTGCCGGTGATACTTACTAAAACCAGAGTGCCAGTGATGTAAAAACAGGCGGCAACGATAAATACCACAAGGCACGAGATAATAACAAAATTTCTGGTATTCCTTAGTATCGAGTTGTCATTGGACATTTTTGCTTATTTTAAAAAGAAATGAGGGGAAATATTTTTTCAGAAAATAAATTTTGCAATTCAATAAATCAAACATTCGTTATGCTGTCGTAACTATCCTGTTATCTTGAGTTTTGAGGTATTTTGTAACATCGTCATTGCCAGCGAAGTGCGGCAAATCAGATAACATTGGCTACTGAGAAATCAAGCGACTTGCCGCTGCCAAAGCTTCTTGCGTAATTTCTTCACCTGACAGCATCCGCGCAATTTCATTTTCGCGGCTCGAATTATCAAGTTTGGTAATTATCGTTTTAATTTTTTCGCCGCTGGAATTTTTGCTGATTTTAAAATGCGTATCCGACTTCGCCGCGATTTGCGGTTGATGAGTTACGACCAAAATCTGGACATTTTTCGACAGAATCTTCAGGCGCTTTCCAACCGCGTCAGCAGTGCTGCCGCCGATTCCAGTATCGATCTCGTCAAATATCATTGTTGGGGTAGATTTTACATCCATCAAAGCAACTTTTAGTGCCAACATAAAACGTGATAATTCACCACCAGAAGCAATTTTTGTAATCTCGTCAAAACTATTTTTATTGATTGAAGCAGTAAAACGAACCTTGTCGTAACCGTTGGTAAAGTAAGTCTCATTGCTCTCGACAGTTTCAACCGCAACCAAAAATTTTGTATTATCCATTTTTAAAAACTGTAATTCTTCTTCAACTTTTGTGGATAAAATTTTTGCAGCATCCTTTCTCTTAACGCTTAATTCTCTAGCGATTTCATGATATTTTTTTAAGAGTTGAATTTTTTCTTCTTTGAGTTTTTCAGTAAATTCTTTTTCGTTTTTTAATAGTATTAATTTTTCTTCCGAATCTGCAATTACGCGCGGCAGTTCTTCGGTCGAAGTGCTAAATTTACGCGCCAAACTCCTGATATAAAAAAGTCTTTCTTCGATTTCTTCTAAAGTTTCTGATGAATTATTTAAACTTCTTAAAATGGCCTCAATACTTGAGATTGCTGAATCTAATTCGATATTTTGTTGATCGATTTTTTCGCTTAATTTTTCCAAATCATCTTTGTCATCGGGCAAATAATTGGTCGTCAAATTTTGATTTCGAATCATAATTTTTTGCGACAAAGCCAAGTTAGAATTGGCTTCAAGTAAATTTGATTTTAGTTCGGATAAAAAATTTTGGAGCTTTTCTTTTGATTGCAACTGATCTTTTTTTGTTACCAATTCATCTTCTTCGCCAGCTTTGATATCAGCGTCTTCCAGCTCTTTGATTACAAATTCTAAATAATCTCTTTCGCGCTCTGCTTGTTCTTTTTTGGCTTTAATTTCAGAAATTTTTTCGTCGGTTTTTTTTAGCTCTTCATAGATTTTTTTCAGTTCTTTTAAAAGATTTTCATTTCCCGAAAAACTATCAAGAATTTGGCCGTGAAAGCTTGAATTTAAAAGACCGCGCTGATCGTGTTGACCATGAATTTCGATTAAAATTTCACCAATTTGGCTAAGTAAATTTACGCCAATTGCAACATCGTTGACATAAACTTTGCTTGCAGAACTATCACTGATAACTCGGCGAATACGCACCAGATCTGGATTGTGGACATCAAGTAATTCATTTTCTTTAAGAAAATTTTTGCCGCTTGTATTATTTTTAATATCGAATTCTGCACTGACTGAAGCTTTGTTTTCGTCACTTCCAATCAAGCGCAAGCTAGAACGAAAGCCAATCGCTAAACCAAGAGCATCAAGCAAAATTGATTTTCCCGAACCAGTTTCGCCACTTAAAACGCAAAGCCCTTGTGAGAATTCAATTTCAGCTTTGTCGATCAAAACGATATTATTAATTGAGAGAAATTTGAGCACTTAAAAAAAATTAAGATTTTGTATTTAAAAATGTGAGTCTTTAGGACGGCTCTAAGAATTTTTCTAAATCTAAAATCTAAAATCTTAAATTCTAATTTATGTTTTTTCTCGATTCAAAATTAAAGGCCGATACGTTTTTTGTTACAGATTTAAAAATTTCGCGCGTGCTTTTGATGAATAATTCAAACTATCCGTGGTTGATTTTAGTGCCGCGCAAACCCGATTTGGTTGAATTGACCGATCTTGATTTTGAAGAACAAATTGAAGTTTTGCGCGAAATAAATTTAGTTTCACAAATTTTACAGAAAAAATTCCAACCGCACAAATTCAATATTGGAGCACTTGGAAATGTGGTGCGACAATTACATATTCACGTTATTGTTCGTTTTGAAAATGACCCAGCTTTCCCAAAGCCAGTTTGGGGAGAAGCTGTTAAAGCTTACGAACAAAAGGATGCGCAGGATTTGGTGCAAGAAATAAAATTATATTTAGAAAATGAATAAGGAAATTTTGATCAAACAATTGATTTATCGCTCAATTCATCGCGGTTGCAAAGAAACCGATTTTTTAATTGGTGAATTTGCCAAGGTGAATTTGCCGGAAATTGCTGATCTAGAAATGTTTGGCAGGTTTTTGGAGGAAGACGATCTGAAAATTTATGATTGGATTTTGGGGAAGGTGGAATTCGATGAAGATTACAGAGAAATTATCGCAAAGATCAGGGAATTTCATAAAATATAGGGATTTTCCAATATCGTCATTGCGAGCAGCACAGCGTGGCAACCCAGAATGGTATCGCTTACTGGGTTTGCCACGCTGCGCTCGTAATGAAGGCTAAATAAAACTTTTACTCCACCACAATACAATCTGCCTTACTTTTCTGCATCTGTAGAATATATTTCTTACAAAAATTCTCCGCCTCAACTTGATCGGAAAAATTGCCGATTTGTAGTCTAAAAAAAATCCCTTTTTTTCCTAAATTTACTTCTTCGGTAAATGATTTTAATCCCGAAGTCAGGTTTGAATTATTGTTGATTTTTTTCCAATATTCTTCTGCCGATTTTTTTGAAGTTAGTGCTGCAACTTGAACACGGACATAACGTCTTTTATCTGATTTACCGTTGTCTAAATTTTGATCAGAAAGCTGTTTTTTTGGAGTTTTCACTTCTGCTTTTCCTTTGGTCAATAAATCTTGCGTACCCGTGGTTTCTTTGGGTGCGTCGCTATAAACCAAAATTTTTTGCTGCGGGTTTTTGTTCGATTTCTGCGTCGGTTTTTGCACTTCTTTTTCGGTTTCTGCAATATTCAAATCAGGAACACTTTCGTTGAGCATTTTATCTTCCGCTAAATTTTTTGGCGGTTGGGCTGGTTCTGGCGAAATACGAATTTTTGAAGCGGTTTTGGCTAAAGATTCTTTTTTAGTTCCAAAAATATCTTCATAGATCGAGTCGTTGATTTTTGGACCGTCGCCGCGTATCGCGACTGCATCTTCTTCAACAACTTTTATTGGTCCTTCGGGCGAGGCGATGGTTTCAACATTGTTATCTTGTTCTTCGTAAACGTAATAATAAGCGTTAATCGTGATGTAAATAAAACAGGAAATTGAAAATAAAGTAGCGCAGGAAAGCGCGATTTTCTTGGTCAGTGCTGATAAATCTTTTTTCTTCTCATCTTTTACGTAGCCAAAATCTTCCATTATCTCATTTCCTCAACAGCTTTGATATTAAAGATTCCCAAGCCTTCTTGAATAATTTTTTTTACCGCCAAAACTAAATAAATGCGCGATTGAGTAAGTTGTAAATTATCTTTGATGATAAATTTCAATTCAGGATTTTCGGTGCCTTTATTCCACAAAGCGTGAAGTTGGGCGGCGAGTTCTTGCAGATAAAATGCGATGCGATGCGGTTCAAAATAAATTGCCGACATTTCGATAATTCTTGGAAAACTGGCAATTTTTTTGATGATTTCAATTTCAGATTCATCACGCAGATTTTCTAAAACCGATTCGTTAATTGCGTCAGGCATTTTTATTTCTTGAGCGGCCAATTGGCGAAGAACCGAGCAACAGCGCGCGTGCGCATATTGTACATAAAAAATCGGATTATCTTTTGATTGTTCAATAACTTTTGCTAAATCGAAATCGAAAGGCGCATCGTTTTTGCGTGTCAACATGATGAAGCGTAACGCGTCGGCGCCAACTTCGTCGATCACTTCGCGAGCTGTAATAAAATTTCCAGCGCGTTTTGACATTTTCAGCGGCTCGCCATTTTTCACAAATTTTACCATCTGGCATAAAATCACTTTCACTTGCGCATTTCCGTCAGAAATTGCCGAAACAACGGCGCTCAAACGTTTAACGTAACCCGAATGATCGAAGCCCAAAGGCATGATAAATTTTTTGGCACCGCGCTGATATTTGCTTAAAGAATAAGCCATGTCGCCAGCAAGATAAGTTGGAGTTCCGTCAGATTTTTTGACAACACGATCTTGATCGTCACCAAATCTGGTTGAAGCGAAAAGCATTTGCGATTGCTCTTCGTAGTCTTCAGGAAGTGCGCCCACGCCTTTTTCAGTTTTTGGTGCTTCAAGTTTGCCTTCGAAAATTAAGCCTTTATCGCGCAAAATTTGAATTGCGGCGTCGATTTTTTTGGTGTCGTGTAATTCTTTTTTTTCCGAGAAATAGCTGTCATGTTTGATGCCAAGTTCAAGCAAGTCGCGCTTGATCATTTCCAGCATTTGATCGATAACAAAATCGCGAATTTGCGGCGCATATTCTGACTCGGATTTGTCTTTTAAAGATTCGCCGAATTTGGCTTTAAGAGCTTCGCCAACCGGAATTAAATATTCTCCAGGATAAAGACCTTCGGAAATCTCAACATTTTGTCCTAATGCTTGTAAGTAACGCAGATAGGCCGATTTAACCACGGTAATAATTTGTGCGCCAGCGTCGTTGATGTAATATTCTTTCAAAATATCGTAGCCGACTTTTTGTAAAAGTGTCGCCAAAACATCGCCATAAATTGCGCCGCGAGTGTGTCCAACATGAATTGGGCCCGTTGGATTTGGCGAGGCATATTCTAAATTTATTTTTTCGCCGTGACCTAAATTTGGAAAAGAAAAATTTTCGTGAATTAAAAGATCGGCAACAATTTGGTGAAAAATTTTATTTTCTAAAAAAATATTGATGAATCCTGGTCCAGCGATTTCAAGCTTTGTGATGTTTGAATCTTGAATTTCAGAGATAATTTTCTGCGCCAATTTGCGTGGATTATTTAGCGCTTCAACTTGGTTAAATTTTTTACTCAAAACCATTGCAGCGTTGCACGCCAAGTCGCCGTGCGATTTTTCTTTTGTCGGTTCGACGGTAAAATTTTCGAAATCTTTGACGCTGATTTCGATATTATTTTCAGCGGCGATTTTAAGAAGTGTGGCCGCGAAGGTTTCTTTGAATTGGTTGAAAATGTTGAGCACGGTAAATTTTGGATTTTAGAATTAAGATTTGAGATTTAGGATTTAAGATCATCTACGTCAGGTTTTTAAAATAAAATCTTAAAATTAAATCTTAAATTTATGTCGCAACAAAACGCAGCCATTAATTACGAAAGCACAGCTTATTTGTTAAAACGCATTACCAAAGAATGTATTTCTGTTCACTGGCGCACTTTTGCGCTTTCAATTGTTTTGATGTTGATAATCGCCGGAACCACATCTTTTCACGCTTGGTTGATTAAGCCAGCACTCGATAAAGTTTTTGTTGAACGCGATCATTTTTGGTTGATTTGGATTCCCATCGTCGTGTTGTTAGTCACTGTTATCAAAGGTTTTGCCACATATTTTCAACTATTGACAATGAATGTTTTAAGTATGCGCATCACCGCAGATTTACGCAAAAATCTTTACGCGCACTTTATTAAATCTGACATCTCGAAGCTACATAATCGCTCTTCTGGCGATATGACCGCAAGTATTATGAATGAAGTTTCTTCGGTGGTTGGATTGATCAGTACGATTGTTAACGGTTCAATCAAGCAGTTTCTAACCTTGGGATCATTGATTGCGGTGATGTTTTATCAAAGTGTGGAATTATCGCTGATTGCTTTTATTGGCTTTCCTTTGGCAGCTTATCCGATTTACAAAATCGGGCGCAAACTGCGCAACATGTCTTTTAAAAATCAAGAAATTGCTGGCAAATTTGCCTCACAATTAAACGACACTTTGCAATATTCGAAACTGGTTAAATCCTACAACTGCGAAGATTTCGAGATTAGCCGTATGTCGAAAGTTATCGAAGTGATGTTTCAAATGAGCAAAAAAATTTCCCGTCTTTCTTTAATTTCTTCGCCATTTGTGGAATCTCTTGCAGGCATTGGCGTTGCAGCAGTGATTTGGTACGGCGGTACAAAAGTTATTAACGGAACCACAACGACGGGTGCATTTTTCTCGTTCTTCGCGGCAATGATGATGGCGTATCGTCCACTCAAATCAGTTTCGGGAATGAATTCGGGAATTCAGATGGGACTTGCCGCCGCAACACGTTTTTATCGCATGATTGACGAGCGACAAAATATTGTCGATAAAGAAAATGCCATCAATATCGAGAATGTTAAAGGCAATATCAGAATTGAAGATGTGAATTTCCGTTACATTGAAGATAAATTAACTTTGGATTCGGTAAATATTGAAGTGAAAGCTGGTCAAACCGTGGCTTTGGTTGGTCATTCTGGCGGCGGAAAATCAACGATTATGAATTTGGTTTTACGTTTTTACGATCCAGAATCAGGACGCGTGATGCTTGATGGTCATGATATTCGTGATTTGACGCTCCGTTCTGTTCGCAAATCAATGTCGGTAGTAAATCAGGAAGTGATGTTATTTGACGACACGGTTTTAGAAAATCTGCGCTACGGCAAGGAAAATGCGACCGAAGAACAAATTATCGCCGCCGCAAAAATGGCGGAAGCTGACGAATTTATTCGTCAATTGCCACTTGGCTATCAAACTCAAATTGGTCAAAACGGTATTCGTTTATCGGGCGGACAACGTCAAAGAATTGCGATTGCGCGCGCTATTTTGTATGATGCGCCGATTTTGCTTTTAGATGAAGCAACTTCCGCACTTGATCCAATTTCAGAAAGATTAATTAAAAATGCTTTATCAACTTTAATGAAAGGACGCACCTCAATTGTGATTGCGCATCGTTTATCGACGGTAATTCACGCTGATAAAATTTTTGTGATTGCAGAAGGAAAGGTTGTTGAATCTGGAAATCACAAAGAATTAATAGAAAAAGGCGGCGCCTACGCTAATTTATATTCTAAACAATTTGACATTGATCAGGATTCGTAAATGACCATGAAACCCAAAACCCAAAGACAAGCTGAAAAACAGCAGGAAAAAAAGAAACTTTCTGAGGCTTTGCGAAAAAATTTAATGAGACGGAAGGTGGTGGAAAGTGAAGCGCAATTGAAGAAGAATAATAATTAAATGGTTGCGGGTTTGGATTTAAAATAGCGGTGTAAAATCCTTGATTTCATTGAGTTTGCAGCTTTAACGGCTCATCTTGTTTATACCATTTTAACCTCAGAATCAGCTTTTTAGACGAAAGATTTTTGAGAATAAAATGGTATAAGAAATTGATGAGTGGATTTTAAAACAAACCAAAAAAATCAAAGCTTAAAAACATGACAAAAACCAAAACCAACAACGAACCAATCGAAAAACAACTTTGGCAAACTGCCGACAAACTTCGCAAAAACATTGATGCGGCGGAATATAAGCACATTGTTTTGGGTTTGATGTTTCTCAAATACATCTCCGATTCTTTCGAAGAACTTTACGAAAAACTAAAATCAGGTGAGGGCGATTATTCGGGCGCCGACCCTGAAGACAAAGACGAATACAAGGCCGAAAATGTCTTCTTCGTTCCTGCCAAAGCGCGTTGGAATTTTTTGAAAAGCCAAGCCAAGCAACCAGAAATCGGTAAAGATGTTGACGCGGCAATGGATGAAATTGAAAAAGAAAATCCACAACTAAAAGGAGTTCTGCCAAAAGTTTACGCCCATGGAAACTTAGACCCAGCAAGTCTTGGCGGACTTATCGACTCAATTTCAAACATTGCTTTGGGTGACGCCAAAGCCAGAAGTGCCGATATTTTAGGACACGTCTTCGAATATTTTTTAGGAGAATTTGCTTTAGCTGAAGGCAAAAAAGGCGGGCAATTTTACACGCCGCGCTGCGTTGTGGCATTGCTTGTTGAAATGCTTGAACCCTACAAAGGCCGAGTTTTTGACCCGTGCTGCGGATCTGGCGGAATGTTCGTTCAATCCGAAAAATTCGTCAAAGAACATCAAGGCCGCATCAACGACATCTCAATTTACGGCCAAGAAAGCAACCAAACCACTTGGCGCTTGGCTAAAATGAATTTGGCAATTCGCGGCATCGATTCTAGCCAAGTTAGATGGAACAACGAAGGCAGTTTCTTAAACGACGCCCACAAAGATTTAAAAGCCGACTTCATCATTGCCAATCCGCCTTTCAACATTTCCGATTGGAGCGGTGATTTGCTGCGCGGCGATGGTCGCTGGAAATATGGCGAACCACCTGCGGGAAATGCCAACTACGCTTGGATTCAACATTTTCTTTATCACTTAAGCCCGTCAGGCAAAGCCGGATTTGTTTTGGCAAAAGGCGCGCTCACTTCCAAAACATCAGGTGAGGGCGATATCAGAAAAAACCTAATCGACGCCGATTTGGTTGACTGCGTTGTAAATCTTCCAGCTAAACTTTTCTTAAACACCCAAATTCCCGCTAGTCTTTGGTTTTTAAAGCGCGGCAAAACCAAGCGCAAAGGCGAAATCCTTTTTATCGACGCCCGCAATTTAGGCTATTTAATCAATCGCCGCACTAAAGATTTAAACGCGCAGGACATCGCCAAAATCTCTTCCACTTACCACAACTGGCTTAAAGAAAATGAAGCTTACGAAGACATAAAAGGCTTCTGCAAATCGGTAAATATCGAAGAAGTTGCCAGCAAAGATTATGTTTTAACCCCGGGAAGATATGTGGGCTTAGAAGAAGCCGAAGACGATTTCGACTTCGCCGAAAAATTTACCTCTCTACAAAACGAGCTGAAACAACAAATGGCTAAGGAAGCAGAACTAAACGAAAGAATTTTAACCAACCTTTCAAAAATCAACACCAACACCAACCAATAAAACCCATGAAAAACAAAAAAATCACAAAACAAACCTTAGTTTATCAAGCAAAAGACGGCGCAATTGAGCTGAAAGCCGATCTCAAAAACCAAAATATTTGGGCAGGTCAGGCACAAATTGTAAGTCTTTTTAAAATAGATCAGTCTGTTGCCTCAAGGCACATCAAAAATATTTTTAAAGACGGTGAGGTAGATACGAAAAGCAATATGCAAAAAATGCATATTGCAAATTCAGATAAGCCAGTCGCCTTTTATTCATTGGATGTAATTTTAGCTGTTGGCTATCGAGCCAATTCTAAAACTGCGATAGAGTTTCGTAAATGGGCAACAAAAACTCTGAAGAAATATTTAACCAACGGCGTTGCCATCAACAAAAAAGTTATTTCGCAAAATCACCAAAAATTTCTCAAAGCAATTGAAGATATAAAAACCCTCAGCCAAGACTCTAAAAACCTAAAAGCGGGCGATGTTTTAGATTTAATAAAATCATTTTCTTACACTTGGTTTTCGCTTGATAGCTTTGATAAAGGCGAGTTTCCAAAGCAAGGTACAAAAAAATCAATCACCATAAACACCGAAGAACTATGGCAAGACATCGCCAAACTTAAAGCCGAGTTAATCGCCAAAAAAGAAGCCACTACAATTTTCGCCACTGAAAAAAACCAAGGCAGTTTAGAAGGAATTCTGGGAAATGTTTTTCAAAGCGCCTTTGGCTTCGACGCCTACCCAAGTTTAGAAGAAAAAGCAGCGCACTTACTTTACTTCATCGTCAAAAACCACCCTTTCAACGACGGCAACAAAAGATCGGGAGCCTTTGCCTTCATCTGGTTCTTAAGAAAATCCGGCCTGCAATTTTTAGACAGAATCAGCCCCGAAACCTTAGCCAGCCTAACAATTTTAATCGCCGAATCAAACCCCAAAGAAAAAGATAAAATGGTTGGCTTGGTTTTGATGCTTTTAAAAAGAGAAGAAAAACCAGTTAACAAAGCCCGTAAAAAAAATGACTAAATCACCAAAAAACATGAAAAAACCAATAAACAAAGAAAGTTCAATAATCCTTTTTAAAGAAAAACAAATCCGTCGCACTTGGCACAATGAAGAATGGTGGTTTAGTGTTGTTGATGTTTGCGGTGCATTAACCGAAAGCATTGACGCTGGAGCCTACTGGCGTAAGCTAAAGCAAAGATTAAAAGAAGAAGGAAGTGAAGTCGTGACAAATTGTCACGAGTTGAAACTTGAAGCGTTTGATGGAAAAATGCGTGAAACCGATTGCGCCAACACTGAAGGCGTTTTTCGTATCATTCAATCAATTCCTTCACCAAAAGCCGAGCCTTTCAAAAGATGGCTTGCGCAAGTTGGATATGAACGCATCAAAGAAATTGAAGATCCTGAATTAGCGCAAGATCGAATGAAAAGCCTCTATGAACAAAAAGGCTATTCCAAAGACTGGATTGACAAAAGACTGCGCGGAATTGCTATCCGTCAAAACTTAACTGAAGAATGGAAAGAGCGCGGAATTTTTCACGAAAAAGATTATGCAATTTTAACTGCCGACAAATGGCGCAGAAAAGTTTTACTTTTCGAGCAATTTGCAACTGACTACTTTAAAAACAAAAGTTTTGTCAGTAAATTTCCAAAGCCACATTTGGCATGACTCCAAGTCAATATAAAAAATTCAAAAACTTACCCGCTAAATCAAACGCCAACCTGCGCGACAACATGACAGATTTAGAGCTAATTTTCACCATGCTTGGCGAAAAGGTAACAACAGAAATTTCTGCTCAAGAAAAACCAAATAATTTTTCTAAAAACAAAAAAGTTGCTCGCCGTGGTGGCGCAATTGCAGGAAACGCAAGAAAAGCCACAGAAAAAGAATTAAAAAGAAGTATCATCAGCAAAGAGAATTACCTGCAAATTTCGCCATCAAAATCACCAAAAAATACAGGAGGCAAAAATGGTAAGTAAAAAAGTTATGAGCAAAAAAGAACCTTCCATCATTC
>CAYSUM010000018.1:0-32172 GCA_964434225.1 uncultured Rhizobium sp. | reverse complement strand
TAACGATAAAAATGAAGATCTTGAAATTCCCGCAGAGCAATTTCCATTTGATCTTGGCGTTTTTGACGAGCTTGCAGAATATATCCGAAGTCGCCCCGAAATAAAATCAACGTCGGCAGAATATGTCGCAAAAAAAAGCGGTGAATATGCGGCCAAATTCGCCTTTTTATTTGATGATGTGAGTCAGCTAGAATCCTACATCGAAAAGCATAAAGGTGAAAGTTGGCAAATTTTGCATGACTTAACTCTTTTTGAATTTCCTCAAGAGCAAGTAATAAACAAAGAAGTGTGGTCTAATTTGGCAATGGAACACGGACCGCAATTGACCAAATATCTTTTTCTTGCCAACGCCATTGAATCGAATCTTGGACGCAGTCCTGCGGATCTTGCGGAAGTCAAAAAAGAAGCGGCGAAAATTAAATATCCAAGAGCGTCAGAAAATCCAGAAATGGCCGAGATTTTTTATAAAAATGTCATTCCAGAGCGCTTCTTTAATAAAACTTTAGACAGTTATCACACAAAAACAGAAGATCATATTCCTGACATTTTGATTGAAGGATCAGGCTTTGGCCAAGATCGTTTTTACATGAAAAAATTAGCCAAAGACGATCTAAGAGGATTTGTTTTGGGAAATATGACCAATTGTTGCCAATATATTGGCGGCGCTGGGAATGATTGTGCCGAACACGGAATGAAATCGCCTTATGGTGGCTTTTATGTGGTTTTTAAAAAAGAAAAAGATGGTCATATAAACAATCTGGAAAATCGGATAGAAAATCTTGAAAATGCATCAGATGAAAAAGCGTTTTTACAAAAACTGCCAGACAAAGCTTCGCGCACCAAATACAGAAAAATCATCGCTGATATCAAAGAAAATCTACAATATCAAAACGGTAATGAGCCTGAATTTTTAGAGATAAAACAAGTTTTAAAAGAAGGTTTTTTAAAGGAATTAGAGGGCGAAGTTATTGCTCAAAGCTGGGTGTGGATCAGCAAAGATAATGCTTTGGTTTTTGATTCGTGGGAAAGGTTAAGAGGTGAGGACGACAAATTGCTCAAGCCATTTTTAAAAAAAATCGCTGAAAATGTTTTGGTTGATAATCCAGAAATAAAAAAAATAACAATCGGATCAGGCGGATATACTCCTCGTAGTTTCGCTCTTGGAAAAGTCAGCAATCCAGAAGTTCTCGCTGATTATAATGGATATCGCGATTCAGAAGAGCAATTTTTGGTTGCTCAAAGAACCAAAGAAAATGGCATAAAATTTAATGAAGCCCTTTTTATAAATGATGAACGCATCGAGGAACTGAGTAACTACAACAATTATAGCGAAGAGTTGAATCGGGTTGTTAAAATTCAAGAAACTTGGAGAAAGCACCTTAAGACAAAAAAAGAATCTCAAGAAGAAAAGATCGGTTTAACAAGATGAGTAAATTGAACTGCAGCAAAGCGAAGAAATTCAAGTCTTGGTCAATATCGCCAATAGCCAGAAGCTCTCTTCGTTTGGATAAGATTTGTAGTTTGGTATAGACCAAAGTAAATCTATATCGTTATTTTTCCTTCTTCATTTCTTTTACTTCCGACCCACCACCCATAACTTTGTAGAGCGTGATCAAGTTGGTTAGATATTCTTTTTTTGAGGTTGCCTGACTTTGTGCGGCGGTTAAGAAGGCGATTTTAGTGTCTAAAACATCAAGTGCGCTCATGATTCCAAGCGTGTGTTTGCTTTCGGAAATATTGTAAGATTTTTTGCGAGCATCCAAAATTTTATCGTAAGAATTAAGTTGGCTGACGATAAATTTTCTTTCGGCTAATTGATCCAAAGCCTCGCGGAAAGCGGTTTGAATTGCTTTTTCATATTTCACAATCTGAATTTGTTTGCGAGCGTTGGCAATATCTAAATTGGCAATATTTCGGCCACCAGAAAACAACGGTATGTTGATTTGTGGCGTGAAAGTCCAGCTTCGATTATCCCACAAAGTGTCTAAAGATTTTGAGCCGTAACCATAAGTTCCGGTTAAAGTAATTGACGGGAAAAAGGCGGCGCGAGCAGCTCCAATATTGGCATTGGCGCCAATTAAATTATGTTCAGCTTGTTTGATGTCGGGACGCAAAAGCAGATTGTCGGAAGTGATGTAATCAAGCAAATCTTCAGCAATCAAAATGTCGCTAAGCGAAGTCACGTCTTGCGGCAATGAGCTTTCGTTAAAAACTCCAGTTAAAGTCATCAAAGCATTTTTATCTTGAGCGACGATTTTTTTGTAACTTTCATAAGTGCTTTTAGCCGCTTCAACTAAAGCTTGAGCGTTGAGCAGTGTGCTTTGCGAGTCGATGCCGTTTTTATAACGCAATTCGCAGTAAGCGAAACGTTCGCTTTGAGTTTCCATATTTTCTTTAGAAATTTTCAGCAATTGCCAATCCAATAAAAGCTGAGCATAGGCGTTGGCGGTTTCAGAAATAACGCTGATTTGCATCACGTTATGCGCTTCTTCTGTAGCTAAAAAATCTTCCAAAGCAGATTTTTTTAAACTTTGTAATCTGCCAAAAAAATCGACTTCATAGGAAGTAAATCCAACGTTAGCGCGAAATTGTTTTTTTGGCGTGAAACCAGCAAATCCACTGGGAACGCCTTGGCGAGTTTCGTAGGCGGTGCCGTTAATTGAGGGAAGTAGGCTAGAGCGAGCAACTCCGTGAGTTCCTTCGGCGACTTCAATATTTAGCGCCGCAACTTTAAGATCGCGATTATGATCGAGAGCAAGTTGGATAATACGTTGTAAATCGGGCGACTGAAAATATTCGCGCCAAGAAACCATCGCGATTTTTTTCTTGCCGGTAACTTTCACCGAAGCAAAAGGCACTGGCGCATCTGGCGTCTTATATTTTGGCGCCATGCTGACACAAGAAGCGCTAAGTGCTGTGATGGTTAAAAAAAGTAAGTTTGAGAAATTTTTTATTTTCATTTTTTTGCAATTTTTTTAGCAAATCTTTGCACCAATACGAAGAACATCGGTACGAATAAAGTGGCGAAGAAAGTTGCTGCAAACATACCGCCCATAACGCCAACGCCGATTGCTCTTTGGCTGGCAGAACCAGCGCCGTGAGCAAGTGCAAGTGGAGTAATGCCAAGCATGAAGGCCATTGAAGTCATGATAATTGGGCGGAAGCGCAATTTGATTGCGATCAAAGTTGACTCGACAACGTCGTGACCTTCGTCATAAAGACTTTTGGCGAATTCAACAATCAGAATGGCGTTTTTGGCGGAAAGACCAATCGTAGTCAAAAGACCAACTTGAAAATAAACGTCATTGCTCATTTTAAACAAAATCGACGAAACCAAGGCGCCAAAGATTCCGAAGGGTACGACCAAAATTACCGAAAACGGAATTGACCAGCTTTCGTAAAGCGCGGCGAGGGACAAGAAAACTACGATTAAAGAGATCAGATAAAGCCATAAAGTTTGCGATCCGGAAGATTTTTCTTCATAGGAAATTCCTGACCAAGTAAAGTCAATTCCCGCTGGCAATTCTCGAACCATGCGCTCCATTTCAGACATCGCAACGCCAGAACTAACTCCAGGAACTGGACCGCCTTGAATATTCACCGAAGCGACGCCGTTAAAACGTTCCAATTTTGGCGAACCGTAAATCCAATACGCGGTTGCGAAGCTTGAAAATGACACCATTTGTCCAGCGGAATTTCTGACATACCATTTCTTCAAATCGTCAGGATTCATACGGTAATTGGCGTCGCCTTGCAGATAAACTTTTTTAATGCGGTTTTTATCGAGAAAGTCGTTTACGTAAGTTGAGCCCCAAGCGGTTTGTAAAGTTTGGTTAATATCGGCGATTGAAATTCCAAGCGACGCAGCTTTTTTGTAGTTAATTTCCAACTTATATTGCGCCATGTCACTTAAGCCATTTGGACGCACACCAATTAAAAGTGGATTTTTAGAAGCAGCAGCAAGAAGTTGATTTCGTGCAGCCATCAAAGCATTGTGGCCCAGTCCAGCGCGATCAAGAAGTTGTAAGTCAAAACCTGAGGCATTGCCAAGTTCGCGAATTGGCGGTGGGAAGAAAGTGAAAACCGACGCATCTTTAATCTTTGAAAGTGCGCCCATCGCACGGCCCGAAATTGCCATTACGCTTTGATCGGGTCTTTCTCTTTTGCTCCAATCTTTAAGTCCAATAAAACCGAAGCCAGCATTTTGGCCGCGTCCAGCGGTGCTAAATCCTGAAACCGTAAAAAGATGTTCGATATTTTCCTGTTCTTTGGTGAGAAAATATTCTTCAACTTTTTTCAAACTTTCTTGGGTGCGCTCCAGCGAAGAGCCGCTTGGCGTATTTACCATTAAATACATCATGCCTTGATCTTCAGTGGGCAAGAATGAAGTTGGTAAACTTCTAAATAAAAATAACAAACCGCCGATCATTATGACATAAACCATAAAAAATCTGAGGCTGCGTTTGATGATTTTGTTAGAATAGTTGGTGTAAAAATTTCTTAAGTGATCGAGTTTGGTGTTGAAGGAATTTAGAAATTTGCTTTCGGTAAGTTTTTTATTTTTCTTTTCTGACTTTAAAATTGTGGCGCAAAGTGATGGCGATAGAATCAGTGCCACCAACACCGAAAGACCCATTGCCGAAACGATAGTGATTGAAAATTGGCGATAAATTGCGCCGGCCGAGCCGCCAAAAAATGCCATCGGAACAAATACCGCAGAAAGAACCATGGCGATACCAACCAAAGCGCCCGTGATTTGTTTCATCGATTTGATAGTCGCTTCTTTTGGTGACAGACCTTCTTCATGCATGATGCGCTCAACATTTTCGACAACGACAATCGCGTCGTCCACCAAAAGACCAATTGCCAGCACTGTGGCGAACATCGTTAACGTGTTAATCGTAAAACCGCAGGCAAATAAAATTCCGAAAGTTCCAAGCAAAACCACAGGAACGGCGATGGTTGGAATTAAAGTGGCGCGGAAGTTTTGCAAAAAAAGCAACATTACTAAAAACACCAAGAAGATGGCTTCTAGCAAGGTTTCAAGAACTCCAGCAATTGAAAGTTTTATGAATGGAGTTGAATCGTAAGGATAAATTACGCGGACACCTTTTGGTAAATTTTTCGACAATTCGGCCATTTTGGTTTTGACGGCGTCGGCTGTAACTAAAGCGTTGGCGCCCGAGGCCAAAATTACGGCCATACCAGCAGCGGGATGTTGTTTGTAATGGGCTTCTGTGCTGTAACTTAAAAGCCCAAGCTCAACTTTTGCGACATCTTGCAATTGAATTTGTGCGCCATTTGAATTGGCGCGCAAAATAATTTTTTTAAAATCATCAACATTTTTTAATTTTGATTGCGAAGTGATGGTGGCGTTAAGTTGCTGACCTTTCACCGCGGGAAGGCCACCCAACTGGCCGGCAGAAACATCGGCATTTTGTGCTTTGATTGCGGCAATGACATCGGCGGTGGTTAATTTATAGCTAAAAAGTTTTTGCGGATTGACCCAAATTCGCATGGCGCGAGGGTTTCCAAAGGTTGTAACGTCGCCAACGCCGTTGATACGAGCGATGGAATCTTTGATGTCGGACAATAAAATATCTCCCAGCTCGCCTTCAGAAACTGAGTCATCTTCTGAATAAAGTCCGATTACAACAAGGAAGTTATTGTTTGATTTTCTAACACGAACACCTTGCTGTTGAACTTCTTGCGGAAGCAATGGCATTGCAGATTGCAAGCGGTTTTGTACTTGAACTTGTGCAATGTCTGGATTGGTTTTTGGCTCGAAAGAAAGCGTAATCGAAACATTACCATCAGAATCAGAAGTGGCGGTGAAATAACGTATTGAGTCAATACCAGTAAGGCTTTGTTCGATTACTTGTGTAACGCTATTTTCTAAAGCTTGTGCGGAAGCTCCAGGTAATGAAGTTGAAATTGAAACTGCGGGAGCGGCAATATTTGGATATTGTTCGATTGGCATTTTGAATAACGCCAAAACCCCAGCCATCATTACAATGATTGCTAAAACCCAAGAAAAAATCGGGCGATTAATAAAGAAATTCGACATGTATTAATATTTTTTTACAAATCCGCTCGACCAGCGGGTTGGATATATTTTAAAATTATTTTTTCTCAGCAACCACAAATGGCACCGGATTAACTTTTGCACCGTCAGAAACTTTTTGAAATCCTTCAAAAATGATAACGTCGCCTTCATCCAAACCATCATCAACAATCCAAGAATCTTTATAAGTTTTTTCGGCTTTTATGACGCGAGGTTTGGCAACGTTTCCTTCGCCAACAATCCACACAACCAAATTGCCGTTTTGCATACGATTGGTAACTCTTTGTGGTACTAAAATTCTCTCAAAAGCTTTCAAATGTAATTTACCGCTGACGAACATTCCAGGAAGCAACCTTCTGTCTTTGTTAGAAAATACGGCGCGCAAACGCACTGAATCAGTGCTTTCGTCGACAAACATTTCAGAAAATTTTAACTCTCCAACATTGACGTAAGTCGGATCTTCAGTGATTAAAGTTACAGGAATTTTTTTGTGATGACCGATAGCGATTACATCTTTGGAAGGTTGTTCCATATCAACGTAAACAGAGTCAAGCTGTGTGATGGTGGTAAGAATTTCAGTTTGATTAGCGGTGACTAATGCGCCTTCGGTTAAATTTGATTTGCCGATATAGCCAGAAATTGGTGCCAAAACTTTGGTATAATCTAAATTCTTTTTAGCGGCACTGACTAATGATTTTGCTTGATCAAAAGCGGCGTTGATGTCGTCAAATTCTTGTTTGCTGATGGCATCTTGTGCGAGCAAATTTTTATAACGATCGCGCTTCATCTGCGTTGCTTTTAAGTTGCTGTTGGCGCTGTCGAAAGCTGCTTGATGAATTGTTGGGTCGATTTGATAAAGTTGCTGGCCTTTTTTAACGAAACTGCCTTCGGAAAATTTTACCTGTTGGATGATGCCGTTAATTTGTGGTCGCAATTCGGCAATTTTATTGGCGTGAACGCGGCCGGGCAATTCAACAAATAATTCTACTTTTTCTTTCTTAGCTTTGATGACGCTAACCTCAACAACACTGGCGCCATTTGGGATTGCATTAGTTGCACTTGCTTGATTGTATTTTGGCTTAATCCAAAAAAAATAGTTGGCCAACAGCGTAGAAACTACGCAGACAATAATAATCAGTTTGCGATTTTTTACTTTTCTTTTCATATTTTTTTTGACAAAGCTTGGAGAAGGCGAGAAGAAGCACGAATCTAAGTTTAGGCTTTAACTAGTTCAACCAATTTATTCTTCAAATGTTGGTGATTGAAATTAAAATATCGGATCAAGAAATCATCTTTTAGCATCTTTTCAATCAACTCAAGTAACCTCAAAAACAAGCTCCACATTTAATTAAACAATTTTTTGTGGCGTTTAAGCCTTAGAATTTAATGTCGAAAAATTTTTCTACCCAAGAAATTGAAATTGCTGGAATTGCAATTTTAGTCACGCAAAAAAGAATCAAAAATTTACATTTAAGAATCTGTATTCCTGATGGCGAAGTCAGAGTTTCTGCGCCTTTTCGCTATAATTTAGTGCAGATTGCTAAATTCATTTTGCAGAAAATTGACTGGATAAAGAAGAGTCAAAATCAAATTCGTAATCTACGCGATGAAGGAAAAATTACTTTGCCGCAGAAATTTATTTCTGGCGAAGATCATTATTTTTTTGGCAAAAAATTAAAGCTGGAACTCCTGCAAAATAGCGTTTCAAACAAGATTGTAATTGGTGAAGATTTTATTCATCTGCACGTCAAAAAACTCTCTAATTTCCAACAGCGCCAAAAATTATTCGACGATTTTTATCGCGCGCATCTCAAGAAAATCATTCCCGATTTGATCGAAAAATATGAGAAAAAAATGGATGTGAAAGTGGCAGAATTTGGCGTAAAAAAAATGAAAACGCGCTGGGGAACTTGTAATGTCAGAGATCGCCGCATTTGGCTTAATCTTGAATTGGCGAAAAAACCGTTGGCATATTTGGAATCGATTATTGTTCACGAAATGGTGCATTTTTTCGAACATCGTCACAATAAAAAATTCTACGCTTTGATGGATAAATTTATGCCAGATTGGAAAAATTATTCGTAGCGCAAAGCATCAATTGGCGCAAGTTTTGCAGCTTTTCGCGCTGGATAAATTCCAAATAACAAGCCGATAAAAACTGAAAAAGAAAAGGCTAAAATAATCGATTGGATTGAAATTAAAGTGTCCCAGCCTGCAACCAAAGATAGAATTTTTGCGCCAGATGCGCCCAAAATAATTCCCGCCAAACCGCCAATCACGCTGACTACGACAGATTCTGCTAAAAACTGCATTAATATATCGCGTCTTCTGGCGCCAATCGCTTTGCGTAAACCGATCTCTTTGGTGCGTTCAGTTACTGAAACCAGCATGATATTCATAATTCCGATTCCGCCCACCAAAAGTGAAATTGTTGCAATTGATGAAAGCAAAACTGACATAGTTTTATTACTCTGCGAAAGCGTTGCTTGAATGTCGGCCATATTTCTGACTTGAAAAGCGTCTCGACGTTGTGACATTGGAACTCGTTTTCTTAAATACATTAAGTTCAAAATTTCATCTTGCATTTCGTCAACTGATTCAGAATTGCGAGCTTCGATATCGATCGAATCAACATAAGTTTTTCCAAGCAGGCGACGCATCGCAGTTGCGATTGGAATTACGATTACATCATCTTGATCTTGAAAACCATTGGCGCCTTTTTGGGGAAGAATTCCGATAATCTGAAAATTTACTTTGTTAATTTTAATCATTTCTCCGATGGGGCTGGCGTCACCAAATAATTCGCGCATTACCGTTGTTCCAATTAAAGCGACGCGCAATCTTTGCGAATTTTCTTCGTCAGTAAAAAATCTGCCAACAATTGGTTTTGCGGCTCGAACTTTGGCGTAAATCGGCAAAACTCCCACGATTCTGCTATTCCAATTTTTATTTAAATAAGTGATTTGACTTTGTCCGTTAACGGTTGGTGAGATTTCTTTTGCAGCGCCAATTTGTTCTTTGATGGCTTTGGCATCTTCAAAAGTTAAGCGTGTGGTTGTGCCTGATTCTTGGGCCACGCCGCCAACACGAACTGATCCGGGGCGTAACACGATTAAATTCGATCCCAAAGAAGCTAATTGTTTTTCGATGGCCTTTTGCGCGCCATTGCCAATCGCTAGAGTTGCAACAACCGCTGCCACTCCGATCAAAATTCCCAGCATCGACAAGCAAGTGCGAATCTTATTTGCGACCAGCGTTTTAAAGCCTTGGCGAAAATATTCGAAAATTTCTTTAATATTTGATTCTGATGATTTTTTGAATCTGACCGTTTCTTCTGGCTTGATATTTTGCAGCGCAATTTTGCGTTCGTCAGACTGAATTTCGCCATCGCGCATCCGAATTAAACGATGTGCTTGCTCGCCAATTTCTTCTTCGTGAGTGATGATTATCACCGTGATGCCTTGGGAATTCAGCTCTTTCAAGATTCCCATAATTTCTTTTTCGCTGTGAGAATCAAGATTTCCCGTCGGTTCGTCAGCTAAAATCATTTTAGGACGATTGATTAAAGATCTTGCAATCGCAACGCGCTGTTGTTGTCCGCCCGAAAGTTCGTTGGGTTTGTGATCCGATCTTTTAGCAAGTCCAACTTTGTTTAAAAGTTCGTAAGCGAAATCTAAAACAATATTATGTTGCGAATAAAGCAGCGGTAAAGCCACGTTTTCTGCGGCTGAAAGGCGAGGGAGCAAATTAAATTGTTGAAAAATAAAGCCAATTTCTTCGCGGCGCAACACAGCCAAATCGTCTTCAGATAATTTTGAAACTTCGCGACCATTGAATTTGTAAGAGCCAGAAGTTGGAACATCAAGCAATCCAAGAATATTCGTCATGGTTGATTTCCCCGAACCCGAAGGTCCCATAATCGCCACAAAATCGCCATCATCAATCGTCAAATTGACGCCGCGCAAAGCATTAACGATATTATCGCCCATTTTATAAACTTTGGTAATGTTGCGAAACTCGATCATGATTTTGTGATTTTTTTATTTTTTGCCGCTGCCTTTGCGACCACCCATCGGGTTAAAAGGGCTGGAGCCGCCTTTGTCTTTTTCTAATTTTAGTTGCGGCGATAAAATTATTTCACCTGCGTTCAAACCAGAAGTGATTTCAATTTGCTTGCCGTTAGTTGCGCCCGTTGTCACCTCTTTTTCAATTTCTTCGCCATTTTCTCTTACCAAAACCAATGAATGTTCATCCTTAATTTTAAGCGCACCGGCGCTGATTAAAAGCACATCGGGTTTTGAGGTAACTAAAAAAGTTACATTTGCAGTCATTCCACTGCGCATAAATTCAGGAACTTTGTTGGGTAAAACATCGACGATGTAAGTTGTAACGTTATTTACCGTTGTGGCGTCGAAAGCAATTTTATCAACTTTGGCGGCAATTTTCTGATCGGGATAAGCATCCAAAACAATTTCGGCTTCTTGCTCAACTTGAATTGCTGAAATATCGGTTTCATCAACTTGCGCTTTTACGGTTAAGCGATCGGACATCGACATTAAAGAAGTGGTGCCTGAAAAAGTTTCGCCTTGTTCAATATTTTTTAAAACGATAGTTCCCGAAAGTGGCGCCAAAATTGGCGTTGGCTGGTAAATATCTTCCCATTTTTTAACTTCCTTGGCACCTTGCGATCTTGCAGCGTCAAGCAATGCAGCTCTTTCCGTTGAACTCATCCAAGCTAAAACTTGTCCTTTTTTAACTTTTTGACCTTCTACAATTAAAACCTTTTCAACGCGTCCGGCAATTGGCGGAATAATTTCTAAACGATTTTCTGGCTGCACAGCTCCGGTGGCTAAAACTTTGATGTGAAGCGTGCCGATTTCGGCTTTGCTTTCAGTGTAAGAAATTTTTGCTACGTCTTCTTTGTTGAAGAAAAAGATCGCGATTGCACCAATTACGCCAAGCAAAATTGTTAGATAAACTTTTTTAGATTTTAGTTTTTCGATCATTTTATTCTTAATCATTGCTGAATGCTCCTTTGCCTTGAGCCTGTTCCCACGCCGCTTCGTAAGCAACGCGATTTAATTTACTTTGCAGATAGTTTTTTTGACGATTGATTAAATCGGTTTCAATTCCATCCCAATTTTCAAAAGCCAGTAAACCATTATTATATTTGGCGCGCGCAATGTCAGCGCGCATTTTTGCGGCTTCGCGGAAGTTGGCGTCAACTTGCAATTTAGAAATCGATTCGATGTAAGCGTTATAACTTTGGCGCAGAGTTACTAAAATTTGTTGGTCGATATTTTCGCGATTTTCTTTGGCCGCCAAGCTTGTAGAATAAGCGCTGCGCGTTGTGTAATAATCTTTACCGCCAGTGAAGAAAGGGAAGGTTAAATTCATTCCAACCGACCAATAATCATTTTGTGGAAAGATGCTAGAACCGCGTGCACCTTGAGTTGCGCTTATGTTTAAACTTGGCATAAAAGCTGATTGTGCGATTAGAATTCCAGCTTTAGCCGCTTGCTCTTGAGCTGATGCTTGTAGATGTTGTGGCGTTGCTAATACCGCAACTTTTAGATCAATTTTTCCAGCTGCTGGTTTGGAAATTGGTACAGAACTACTAATGTCGTAGTTCTTGCAATCAGAAATGCCAAGGGCGCGACATAGTTGAGCGCGAGCTGAAGCAACCAAATTTGCGCCTTGCAGACGATCAAAGCGTGCTTGATCCAAATAAGCGCGAGCTAATAAAAGCGAGCCTTTATTTTCCATGCCGCTTCGAAAACGTAAGTCGATAATGTTCAAGTTATCTTCGCGGCGCTTGATGATGTTGTCTAAAAGGGCGACGGTTTCTTTAGCGTAAGCAAGGTTTTCGTAAGCAAATTTTAAGTCATAACTAACTTGCGCTTTGACGACCTGCACATTGGCTTTGGAAACCATGTTATTAGCTTTAGTTTGGTCGAATTTTCCAATGTCAGAAAATCCGTTAAAAACATTTTGTGTGACGGAAATTGATCCGGTGTAAGCTTGCGTAATTCCGCTTGGAACCGTTGTCAGAGAAGGGTTTGTTGAGTTTCCGTTATTACCACGATTGGAAGATAAAGTGGCAGTTGCTTGTGGTAAAAATCCTGAAACTGAAGCGTTGTTTAGGTAATTGGTGGATCGTTCGGTGGCGATTGCTGATTTTAAATTATTGTTATTTTTTAACGCCAACTCCACACATTCACGCCAAGATAAAATCTGGTCGTCGGCGAAAGTTTTTTGGTTAAAAAAAATCAACAAAAAAAGCAGCGCAAAAATTTTGATAGCTCTAATCATAAGTTAAAACTTGGGGAAATTTAGAAGACGGAATTCCTTCCTATAGCAAGCTTTTTCAAGGTTTGACAAGAATTTGGCCATCTTTTTTTGAAGATCGCAATGCTTATAATTTCTATCAACAAAGAAGTTTTGCGTTTAAAGTAATGATTCAAGTAAATTTTAACAAAAAAATTAAAATTAAACTTCGATCAAAATGAAAATACAAAATTTCTACGATAAAGATACCGCAACTTTCACTTATGTTGTAAGTGATGATGCCACGAAAAAATGCGCCATTATTGATTCGGTGTTAAATTACGACATGAATTCTGGAAAAATTTCCACCAATTCGGCTGATTTAATTATCGCTTATATCTCAGAAAATAATTTGCAGTTAGAGTGGATTTTAGAAACTCACATCCATGCCGATCATCTTACAGCCTCAAGCTATATCAAAGAAAAAATTGGTGGAAAAATTGCTGTCGGAAATAAAATAAAAGAAGTTTTAGATTTTTGGATTCCGCTTTTTAACACATCAAAAGACACGCCGCTCAACGCTTCGCAGTTCGATCATTTATTTTTTGATGGCGAAAAATTTAAAATCGGAAATTTGCAAGTTCGCGTGATTCATACGGCGGGACACACTCCAGCTTGTGTTAGCTATTTAGTTGAAGATGCGATTTTTGTTGGCGACACGGTATTTTTACCGCGCATGGGAACTTCCAGAACTGATTTCCCCGGAGGCAGCGCCAAACAGCTTTACGCATCAATTCAAAAGATTTTTTCGTTGCCAGAAAATACTAAAATTTATGTTTGCCACGATTATCCTGAAAGTGATAAAGAGCCGCAATTTTGCTGTACGATTGCCGATCAAAGACAAAATAATATTCTGATTAATGATAAAATCAGCGAAGCGGAATATATTGCACTGCGCACCAAACGGGATTCTACATTATCAGTTCCAAAATTAATTTTGCCGGCGATTCAAATAAATTTACGCGCTGGAAAATTGGGTGATGCCGAAGAAAACGGCGTGCGATATATAAAGATTCCGCTGAATAAAATTTAGTTACGGCAGATTAGCTTCGTCTTTTTGGTATAGTCAAAAAAAAGGGCAAGATTTTTGATCTTGCCCCAGTTTTGTAGTGCTGAAATTTATTTTAAAACTTATTTCAACTTAGTGTTAACAACCAAGTAACCGCGGTAAGCAGTTTGGGCATAGTTTTTAGTGTTCATCGCGTGATAAATATCGCTTAAATTAATCCAAATCCAAGGATTTCTATGGGCCGCGATATCTAGCATCAGAACTGAATCAGATTTTTCGTCATAAGCCACGATTGACGAGAAATGTCCGCCCATCAAGCTTTTGTAAGAATGATCGTAATTCAAAAGCAAAAATTCTTTGTCAGAATTTACAATTTCTTTAACTAATTTTCTGAAGTTGGAAAGTTTTTCGTCAGAGAATTTATCAACGGTAACTAATTTAGATTTTACGCCGTGAACTTTGAGCATTTTCTGCAATTCGTCGATGTCAATTCCACCTCCAAAAGTTCCGTCTTTTTTAGTGATCTTCATCGAGATCGCTTTTCTATCTAAAATTTTATCAGTTTCTTCGTTGAAGAAATTGGTTTCGTTAATCAAGCGATATTGTAGCGGATATTTTTTATCGCCAATTGTGATCGGCCATTCTTCAATAACTGGGAATGGTTTATGATTTAATTCATAAATCGCTGAAAGCACAACTGTAGCTGCTCCTTGACCGCAATTAGCAGAGTTAATTTGCGGTTTAAAATGATGCGCTAAACGATAGAAATCGCCTTTATAAGTTGTGCGCTCAAGCCTTGCAATTCCTTCAGGACTATTCCAGTCAACAACCGCAACTTCTTTGCTGTAGGCACTTGCTGGATATTTTTGGTAGTGAAATGTCATGCTTTGCATGATTTTATCTTCTGCTTGCGCAAAATTGAAGCTGGCGTTAGCGACTAGAAAACCAGCAATCGCCAAGGTTTTAAATGTTTTAAATTTCATAAAATTTTTATTTGGTTGGATGGGTTAATCGATTGTGGAAAATTCAACTTAAGTGGCGATTAACTTTTTCCAAGTAGTGACTTTTGAGTAACTGTTTTTAATCCGATAAATTGCTCAAAATTTTTTGAACACCACTTAGATATGTTCTAGTCCCCAAAAATCTTCTAACTTCGGGAGAGAATTTTATTTTTTAGCCAGAGCTAAATTTGTTAATATTTTTACTTGCAATGAAATCGGCAAAATTAGCAAGGTCGTGCTCCCAAAAATCCATTCAAATTCATTCCGAAAGATTGATTTTAAGTCAATCTTACCAAGTTTTTTTTGGCCTAGAATAGCCGCCACCCGACGGTCTTCTGTCGCCAAATGGTTTGCGATCTCCTGACGGTCTGCCGCCAAAAGGTTTTCTGTCGCCAAATGGTTTGCGATCGCGGTCTGCTGATTGAGATCTTCTGTCGCCAAAAGGTGCTGATCTTTCGCTTCTTTCGCCCATAGGAGCGCTGTCCCTGCGATCTCTGAATCCTGATCTTGGAGAATTTCCAAAAGAAGAATTTCCTCTCGAGTCATTTCCAAAAGAATTGCCGCGATTATCGTCGTTACCGCGTTCGCGTGGAGCTGATCTTTCGCCAAATCCGCCTGACGAAGGAGTTCTTCTTTCGCCGAATCCTCCTGATGAAGGTCTTCTGTCGCCGCCAAATCCTGAACCGCTTCTGCGATCGCGATCGCCGCCGCCAAAACCGCCGCTTCTGCGATCAGAACTGCCGCGAGAATCTCTGTCTCTGCTGCCAAATCCACCGGATCTTTGGCTGCCAGAAGATCTGCGATCTCGAGCTTGCGGTAAACCATCTCTGCCGGTGAATGAAGGTTGTTCGCCGCGATCAGTGCGTGATTCGGGCTTTTTGTTTTTTAACCAGTTTAGACCAAAACCGCCGCCTTTTTCTTCCTCTTGAACGCGAAATGGCACGTCGCGAGTTTCACCGCCGCTGGCGCGCGATTGCTTTCTGTCGTTTGATCTTTTTCTGCCAAAACCAATGAAGCTCAAAAGATTGCTTTTAGTGCCATCTGGCTGTGCGTCTTCTCTTGGTTTGCGATCTTGCGGAGTTCTGCGATCGTCTCTTCTTCCCGAAGTTGACGAAGAAGATCTTCTGGCATTAGCTTCACGAGTTTTTTCGCTGCGATTTTGTGAAGTGCGATTTTGTTGCGGACTTCTTGGTCGCGGGGTTCTTGGCGCACCTCTTTCTTCACCAGAAGAAACGGCAGCAACGCCGTGATAAGGATGAGAAGTGTCGACTGGGATTTTGAATCTAATTGTTTTTTCCACGGCTTGTAAAAGTTTATTTTCTGAAGGATCGCAAAATGAAATAGCAACACCCTGTCTGCCAGCACGAGCTGTGCGGCCGATACGGTGAACATAACTTTCTGGATCCATCGGGATGTCGTAATTAATTACGTGACTGATTGAAGGAACATCGATACCGCGAGCTGCAATATCAGTGGCGATAAGAACTTGTACGTTACCTTCGCGGAAATTGGCAAGTGCTTTTTCACGTGCACCTTGAGATTTATTTCCGTGAATCGCTGCAACTGAGATCGAATTTTTTTCTAAAAATTCTTGGATGCGATTGGCGCCATGCTTGGTTTTAGAGAATACCAAAACACTTTTGGCGTCTTCGTCTTTTAAAATTCTTTTAAGAAGTGAAAGCTTATTACCTTTCTCAACGAAGTTAATTTTTTGATCGATGCGCTCAACTGTGGTCGATTGCGGCGTGACTTCGATTTTTACCGGCTTCTTCAAAATTGAATGCGCCAAATCATTAATTGTATCGGGCATTGTTGCCGAAAAGAAAAGCGTTTGACGACGTTCTGGAATTTTGGCGATAATTTTTTTGATGTCGTTGATAAAGCCCATGTCGAGCATGCGATCGGCTTCGTCTAAAACGAAAATTTCTAAATTCATAAAACGAATATGACCTTGAGTGGCAAGGTCTAAAAGGCGTCCCGGTGTTGCGATTAGAATATCGACGCCGCGTTTCATCGTGGCGATTTGCGGGCGCTCAGAAACTCCGCCAAAAATTACAGCGTGAGTTAAGTGTAAATCTTTGCCGTAAAGTTCAATATTTTCGGCGATTTGCGAAGCAAGTTCGCGAGTTGGTGTTAAAATTAAAGCACGTACGCCGCCGCCTTTTACGGGATTGTTGCTGGCAGCAAGATTTTGTAAAATTGGTAGCGAAAAAGCAGCGGTTTTGCCGGTTCCAGTTTGTGCAATTCCTAAAATATCTTTGCCTTCAAGAATATGCGGAATGGCTTGAAGTTGAATCGGAGTAGGGGTGGTGTAGCCTTTGCTTTCAAGGGCCGAAAGTAATTTTGGATTTAGGTTTAAATTTTGAAAAGTTGTCATTTTAAATGTTAAAAGTTTGGCTCTTATGTGCGCGTAAGTTCCTTAAAGGTAAATTAATGAAGCGTTTTTAAGTTTTTTCTAACTGGCATCCCTTGAATTTGAAGGGGTTAGAGGATCTTATTAGATTTGAGTTATTCCTACCCGATAGGGTAAAATCCAAGAAATCATTGGGCGCGAAGGCACTAAAGAGGACTGAATTTTGTAAGGTTTAAAGGGTTTCAAGTCTTGAAATTTGCTATCATCTTATTTGGCGTCACCAAATATTTTTTGTGGTGCGGATATTATGAAAGTCAAAATTTCTAAATGCTACTAGTTAAATTCTTATTGGTGAAATGAGTGCGTAAATAAAATTAATTTAAGTTTGACTTGAATTAAGAAAAATTTACTAAAGACAAGAAAGCTTTGAAAAAAGGGGTGTATGATGCTTTTTTATCACCCAACACATTAATATTTCATTATTTTAAAAAATGTTTCACTCAAGAAATGCGGTTTTAGATGATGGGATTTACCTTCCGAAATTTCTTTTTTGTTCAAGCGAATCAAATTCAAAAAGCATCTCACCAGCTGCCACTTTGAATCCAGCAACTGCAGTTGACGATCAACCTTTTTGCACCTCAACTTCGCCTTCAAGTTCGCTTACAAAAAAAGCCTTAATTATCGATCAAGATTCATTAGAAATTTACGAAAGTTACGGCGAAAGAATTGCTTTGTTAAAAAGGCTGCAACTTGCTGGCTTTAAAATTTTTTTGCGTAGCGCGCCAACGGCAGAAAATCCCAGCGTTTTTCATGAGCTTGATTACGACTTAAGAAATGCTTCTCTGCTTCACAACCTTTCTCAATTTGATAAAACTAAAGATTACAACGAACTAGCCAAACAAGGAGTTGCGCGGGATAAATCTTTGCTTTTAGGCAAAGAAAATTCTCGCATCCATATTGGCGAAATTAAAAAAGCTTTTTACCAAAATGGTTTTTCTGGACCGCTTTCTGGCAATAATTTAAGATGTGAATTTAGAAGTTTTTCTGATGAAGAGTGGGAAGAAATTGGTAAAAAAATAAGAGATAAGTATTTTCCAGAGAGAAAATTTAGATTTTATTTTAACAAAGGAACTCCTGAGCAAAGGATGGCACTTTGTTCTCTCGAAGGAAGAGACTATCATAATATTACAAAATATTATCTTCTTGATTTAACCGCAGAAGCTTTTGCTAAAGAACTGTCTCTAGAAAAATTGGGTCTCGATTTATTGCCGATCTTGATGCGTATAGCTCCAGATAAAGCTGAGGTTTTGGTAGGTGATCTCTTTGAATTAAAATGCGGTCTGGAATATCAAGTAAAGAATCTAAATTTCTTAATCGAAAATGTTCCTGATAAAAAAGAATATTTTTTCAATATTTTTAAAGCCAAAATTGGTCTTGTTAAATTATCAGATTTTCAGCTTAAAGCAGTAAGAGCCATATTTGATATTTATGAAGGTGGGGCAGAAAATTTTTTTAGTAACAATAGCCTCGGATCTAATTTTATGAGGCTTGATAAAAGAGAGATTGACCAAGATTCTTTTCATGCAATCTTAGGCGCTTTAAATTTAGCGGATGACTTACCTGAAGAATTTTTAGAGAAGCTTGCAGAAGTGGAGGAGGGCGACCCGTTAATTTATGCGAGTATCCACTTGCACCTAGAAAAAATTTTAGAGATTTGTCAAAAAAATTATCCAAAAAGCGTTCCATCCCTCATGGAAAGATTGCTGTTTGAATCAGTATCGCCAGAAAAACACGAATATTTAATTAGAGAATTCATTAGAGAATTCGTTGAATTTAACCTTGGGGTAAGCTCCCTAATAATGGAGGATTGCCTCTCTTCAGAAGTAATGGTCCAAATAAACGAAGGGCTTATGGATGGCGAAGCTCTTAACTCACTTTCCTTAGAAGAATTTTTAAGCGCCAATAACCCATCCGCAACAACACCAAAGCCAACTTATCTGGATATTGTTGGCTTAAATAGTGAAAATAAGACCTCGACATTATTTGAAAAATCCGAAGCGGGAGATTTTGCAAATGTAGCAACAATCCGGTTTGGTAATTATGATGACCAATCTGAGGGTGGAAAAATTCAAGCCAATCAAATTGCCGAAGTCATAAGGCGCATAAGCTTAAATACTGAATCTAAAAATGAACTGGGAGGCGCACTTAAACACATTATCTTGCCAGAAATTTCTAGAGAAAATGAACAAATAAACGCGGCGCTAAAAGCTCTGGATGGCAAGATTTCTTACGAGTTTTTTGATTATGAAAACTATTTGGGAATCGTCAGTATTTTAAGAGAAAAAAGAGAAGAAATAGAAGAAATAGAAGAAATAGAAGAAGCGGCTAGCGCGTCGAAAACAAATACTTCTGAGTTCTCTACTTTACCTCCCAGCAAACAGAAAAATGAGATTTTTATTGCTGAAGGCAGAGTTGGAGATGAGCTGAAAGTTGAGAATTCTGGAGGTGAAATCAACTCACTGGCTTTGGCTGGCGAAGTTTTAAACAACAATGACATCCAAGCGCAAATTCGTACCGAAGTGTTAGAAAGAGACATTGCTCAAAACCTTCTACAAAAAGCATACCTCCCCTCAAAATTCTCTAGCATTACCAAACTAGAGTCTCTGACAGAAGAACAAATTGAAGGCTTTAGAAAAACAAACCCATCACAAATTTACTGCCAATTTAATTTGCCACTAACTGCCAACGAAAAATTTCGTCTTCCTTCATTTAGTGCCTCAGAAACTTTGGTTGGTATTTTGGGTAGCGTTGACAATCTAAAAATTGAAAGAGGTGATGATGATTTTTTCTACGCCACCTCTGAAGTAAATCGGACACTAAGTTATGTTGTTCAAGCCGATCATCCCAAATCTGACATTGAATCATATTGCAGACTATCTTCTGACGATCCTATTAAAAAAATTATTGATGATTATCGCGACCCGCAAAAGGGTTTTGTGGGGCTAGCCGTTGGCGAAAAATGTGACGTAGAATACGATCCAGAATTTCACCAAGCTTCGATGAAAAAAATGTTTGATGACAGATCTGGAGTTTGTCGGCATCGTGTCGCCGCAGTTGAATATGAATTGATCTCTAAAGGCATTGATCGACAACGCTTCAGAACAGTTGGCATCAACGGCAATCATGTTGTTTTAGAAATAAAAACTAACGGCAAATGGATTAAAGTTGATTTTGGTGGCGGCGCGGCACTAGAGACAAAAAAAGTTACCAATTATGAATCCGAGCCAGTATTAAACCAAAAACCTACCCAAAGCGCAGAAGAGGAAATAGTTTTGGAAAAAAAATCACCATTAAAATCAATATTTAAAACTCTTCTCGATATTAAAAAACTTGATAAAGTTGAAAATGCAGAAGATTTAAAAACCAAAACTACTCACAGCGACAACGATAAAATTTTAATCGTTAGCAAAAAAATAGAAGACCACGCCAATTTTTTATTACACGAAGCAATCCAAGAAAAACGCGAAGTTTTTTACATTGATAATCCAAACAAAATCGATCTTCACCGCACCAATCTTTTAATTGCCAATGACAATTCTCCGTTTCTGAGTGCGGAGGGTTTGTTGTCTAAATTTTTAGAAAATGTAAAAAATCCCCAAACAAAAAAACCTCTTTTGGTAATCAACTGGGACGCTTTTGACAATAAGCAAAAAGTTGCACTTAACTCTGTTTTAGATCCCAACGGAAGTATTAATGGCGAAAAAATTGATGGCCCAATTCAAATTATTGGATTTTCTAGCAAGGCATCTCAAGACCCATCTTTCTTGTCTCGACACCATTTAAGCCTTGAATCAGAAATAGATTTACCAGTTTTAGAAACGATAAATTCAGAAGAAAAAACCCTCATTGATTTGCAGGGATTTTCTAATTGGCGCCGATTTTTATTTGGAAAAATTGTGCTAGTTGAAGACAAAATGCAGTGGCAAAAAAGTGATTTTGTTCAAGCCTTAGAAAGAGGCGAAAATAATTTTGCAGTCACCAATTTATCCAAACAAGCGGCGCAAGAATTAAAAAAAGAATTTGCTCAAGCTAAAGCTTTAGGAAAATTCACCTATCACGGCTATAATATTGATCTGCCTGAAAGCGCCCAAATTACTTACAAAAGTAATTCCTTTGATTTTATAAAATTTAGCGATGCCACAAAAATCTCAGTGGCAAACGGCGTCACGCTGGATCAAGTGCCTTTAGATGCTAAATTAATTAACTCTCAGCTCTTTGATTTTCTGCTTTGCGACAAAGAAATAAAAAATTCTCACTACAACGAAACCACTGGTTTTATCGAAAATGCAAAGGATCAAACTTTAAAATTATTTATTTCGTCAGATCTGTCTGAAAGCCAATGGTATTGCCTATTTAACGAGTCGCAAAAGCACAATGTTCAACTAGAACTTCATCTGGCGCCGCAAGTTAAAGTGCCAGCTAATGTAAAAAGTGCAAATCTTGCCGAAAACGAAAGCGAAAATTTATCAAATATTGCACAAATTTTTCTAACCAACGATTGCAAAAAGACGTTGGAAGGTATTTTGAAAGATGGAGAAGAGTATAAAGGCGAAGCAACCGAATTCTTTGCGGTTGTTGATGTTGAAGATTGCGCTTACCAAGACTTAATCGAAAAAATCACATTTAAAACTACGGCAAGCGGCTTCATAGATTTTGAAAAAAGTGAAAGTGAGCTTTTAACAAAACTTCAAGAAGGGAAAAAAATAGTTTTACGAGGTCAATTTGCTCCAGACCTTTTGCAAATGTTAGAGCCAATTTTAACCAGCGAGATTGGCAAAAATTTAACTCTAATTATTGAAAACAAAGGCCTAGCACCTGATGAATTAAAGTGGTTGGCGCCATCAAAATACGCGATTGAGCGACATAATGAAATGCCAGCTCTGTTCACCGAAATTACTTATTTTGAAACGCCAGACACTTCTTACGATCTAGAAAATAGCGAAGAAAAAGCGAAAACTTTTATTGCCACCAGAAAAGAAAGTTTGCTCCAAACCCTCAGAATCAACTCCATGGTTCGCCTTACTGGCCACAGTGGCGTAGGAAAAAGTAGCTTGATTAGAGAGCTTGAAAAAGAATCCGAAACCACAATTTATCGCGAGTTAGCCAACATTGAAGCTTGGGCCAACAATCGAAGTGATGAAATAAAAATTCTCTTTATTGACGAATCCAACATTGAAGATCGTCACTTTACGGCATTTTCTCCACTAAAAAATGGCGGTGGGCAGAGAATTTTTTACCAAGGAAAATTTTATGATCTTGATGAAAATCATAAAGTAGTTTTTGCCCATAACGAGCTTGAATATGGCGGCGGCAGACTACGCCAAAAAATTTTTGATGACGGTAAAATTCCTGCTTTGCTTTTAAGAGATTTTCCCGCCAGCTATATTTATGAAAAAGTTCTTAAAGAAGCGATTTTTAACAACCTACAATCAGAAAAAACTAATATTTCAGAAAGTGATTTTAAAAATATTTGCCGCGATTTGATCGCTAATTATCAACAAATTAACTCCGTCACAAAAGACACCGAAGCTAACCCAGAAACAGTAAGAGAGCTGCAAAATAAAGTTTTGGTTGCAATTAGTGAAAGGTTGCACGAACCGCAGCAGTCAATTGAAAGTAAAAATTTTATCTCAACTTCAGCCACCAAAGAAGTTGAGCGGGCATTGGGCGCGGCTTTGAATATCAAGCTCGGTCAAAAACTTGGATATTTTCCACAGCAATCAGTTGGTTTAAACGGGGTTTTAATTGAGGGCGATTCTGGAACTGGAAAAAGCGAGTTAATCGCCGCAATGCTTGCCTCAAAAGAAATAACCGAAATTAAAATTGGAGAAATCTCAGATTCTCAAAAACAACGATTCTACAAAATTGACGCCAACTTGCCGCTTGAGCAAAAAAAAGAAATTATCGTTAAAGCTTTTGAAAATGGCGACATTGTTTGGATCGATGAAATCAACAGCTGCATCGATGACGGTTTGGAAAAAATTTTAAATGCCGCACTAACCGGAGATCACCCTGATGGAAAAAAAGACGCGCCCAAACCCGGATTTATGCTAATTTCTAGCGTCAATTCCGCTGGGCTTGAAGGAAGATCTTTAATCAGTCCAGCCTTGCTACATCGCACAATTCAGCCAAGCGTTAAAAGTTTAAAAGAATATTCACAAGACGATCTAAGCAAAATTGTTGAGCATTGGCTGAAGCCAGAGTTAAAAGAAATTAATGGCGAATTAATCACCGACATTTCCAAAAATATCGCGCAAGATTTTCGCAACTGCTTGCACGCAAAAGGTGGTGAAAATTTGAACCTGAGAATGTTGCGAGGGGCTTTGAATCAGGTTTTACCAGTTTACGTTCAAAATTTATCAGAAGAAATTGCTTCGGTTTTGTTGGAAAAAGTTGATATTTTAAAGCTAGTTAATCGCAGCTCTTATCTCGATCGTTATGATCCAGAAATTGCAGAGCAAATATCTTCTAATTACGACAAGCTAAGTGAGCTTCAGCGAAAACTTATATCTGATTCGGGAGATAATTTTGAAAGCTGCCTTTCTGAGGTTATTCAAAAAAGATATGAGGCAGTCTTAAAGCCTTCTGGCAACTTGCAACAAAGTGAAGGAGCTTCAGTCTTGGTCAATATCACCAATAGCCAGAAGCCCCATTCGCTTGGATAAGAGCTATAACATTTTCTCATGGCTCGCTGAATTTAATTTGATTAACACTCTCTGAAGCTCGTGGTAATTAAATTTAGGAGTCAATTAGAAGATGCTAGACGGTTCTAAGATCTTTTAATTTCGGCTTTTGGATCAACTTTATTCAAAATTGCGCGGCGGATTACGGCGTGGCAAAGTAAGTTGACCACTACAAGATTCAGCGCAATCAGTGTAATAATTTTTATGAAAGACAGCCAAGAAAATTTATCAATTTCAATCCCAATCAAAAGCAGTGGAATCGCGTAGCAATTGGCAATCATCACGATGTGAGTCATGGTAAAAACATCGTGCGCTTTGGCAAAAGCGATTGCCGAAAACAACAACATCAACAAGGCAAAAGCGCTGATAATCAAGGCTAAATAGCTGATCATTAAATTTTCTTTTTATTAAATAATAGAAATAAAACCGTGACCAATTTTAGTAAAAATAACACGATGATAATGTCGAGAATCTCTTCGAAACTGGCGACAGAATTGATCAGAATCAGGATGATAATATTGGTGAAAATGAAGTAAAATCCCAAAATCTTTTCGTAGGAATTTTGCGCGCGAAAAGATTTTAGTGCGACGATTGCGATGGTCAAAGTAACAAAAATCGAAATCAAAGCTGAAGACATTAATAGATACCTGTAGGTGCGCTAGAAGAGGTTTTGTCACCAAAGCCATCGTCGGCGGAATCTTCGGGCGTGTCAGAATCGTCGAGCGAATCGTTTAACTTAAAGGCTTCAAAAAAGACTTTATCTTTTGGCGTGGCGCGAGTTGGGAATTTGCCGGTGGTGCGATCAACCTTCACAAATTTTACGGTATTGGGAACGCGGAAAGGAGTTGACGGCGTGTTTTTTAGCGCCTGTTTCATGAAGTCGATAAAGATTGGCAAGGCAACGGAAGATCCAGTTTCGTTCGACCCTAAACTTTTTGGCGTGTCGAATCCAACATAAACGCCAGCAACAAGATCGGGCGAGAATCCTACAAACCATGAATCGTAAGAGCTGTTGGTTGTGCCGGTTTTACCAGCGATAATTCTGCCAATTGCTTTAGCGCGAGCTGCCGTACCGCGATCGACAACGCCTTGTAACATGGAAGTGATTTGGTAAGCGGTGGCAGAATCGGTAACTTCTTCGCGAGATTCGTCAAGGAAAGGAATCGCAATTGAGTTAATATCTTTTTCAATATTGCCGTTGGCGTCAGAAATCATGCAGATTTCGCATTTTCTTTTATCGCGACGATAAATAGTTAAACCGTTGCGATCTTGAATTTTTTCGATCATTGACGGTGCAATTTTTTTACCACCGTTGGCCATCATGGCGTAAGCCGTAACAAGGCGCGTTAAGCTGGTTTCGGTTGATCCTAAAACCAAAGAATAAATTTTTTGAGGATTATCATTAACGCCGAATTTCTTGACCACATTAACAACTTTATCCAAGCCAATTTGGTCGGCCATTCTTACAGTTGTAATGTTGCGCGATTGCTCAAGGCCAGAACGTAAAGTTGTTGGGCCGTAAAATTCGCCAGAATAGTTGGTTGGTTTGTAAGGTGGCAATCCAACGCCTTGGTTGAGAGCAATTTCTTCGTCCATAATTATGGTTGCTGGCGTCATGCCATTTTCAAGGGCCGCAATATAGCCAAAAGGTTTCATGGTTGACCCGGGTTGTCGTAAAGCTTGAGTTGCGCGATTGAATTGGTTTGGCGCGTCAACATAACCGCCACTCATGGCCAGAACTCTTCCCGTGTGCGGATCCATAACCAAAAAGGCGCCATTAACTTCTGGGATTTGACGCAGAAAATAAGTTTCGCCTTTGCCGGCTTTCTCGGCCAAAATCACGTCGCCGATCGATAAGGCGTCGTCAATTTTTTTTAAAACTGGCCCAAGAGAATCAATGCTTAAATGTTTTCTAGCCCATTTTAATGAGGCGAGGGTGATTGATCCAAGTTCGCCATTTTCAAGACCAATTGTTGCAGTGTCTCTTGAGATTGAAATTACCACCGCTCTTTTCCATTGGTCTTTATAGATTTTTTTGACGTTGAATTTTTGTAACTCTTCTTGCCATTTACCGCTGGCGTCAATTTTGCCAAGAGCGCCGCGATAACCATGTTTTTGGTCGTAATCCTCGATGCCGGTTTCGAAAGCTTTAACGGCGATTCTTTGCAGGTTAGTATCAAGCGAAGTGCGAACTACGATACCATTTTCAAAAACATCGTCAGAGCCGTAAAGTTCAGTTAATTCTTTTTTGACACTGTCTGAGAAAAATTCTGCCTTCACAAAATCTTCCGAATCGGCTTCTTTAATTACGATTGGCTTTTCCATTGCAGCTTCACCTTCTTCTTTGGTAATAAAGCCTTCTTCGATCATGCGGCTAATAACCCAATTTCTTCTGATTTTGGCTTTTTCAATATTTTTACGCGGATCAAGTTTGGAAGGAGCTTTGGGCAAAGTTGCTAAAAGCGCATCTTCTTCGATGGATAATTCGTCAATTGATTTATTGAAATAAACTTGCGCCGCTGCAGCAACTCCGTAAGCGCCAGAGCCAAGATAGATCTGGTTTAAATAAAGTTCTAAAATTTGATTTTTAGAAAAAGTTTGGCTGATGCGGAAAGCCAAAATTGCTTCTTTTACTTTGCGTTGCAGCGTTCTTTCGCGTGAAAGCAAAAGATTTTTTACAACTTGTTGCGTGATGGTGGAAGCACCGCCAACTGATTCGTCGCCTTTTAAAAGTGATAAACCATTTTTAATTGAAGTGCGAAAAATTGCGAAAGGATCGATGCCAGAATGGTTGTAGAAATTAGAATCTTCAGCGGCCAAAAAGGCGTTGATCAAATGTTTTGGAATGATGTCGATTGGTGCAAAAACGCGTTTTTCTTTAGAAAATTCTGAAAGCAAAGAGCCGTCAGCCGCGTAAAGACGAGTTGTGATTGATGGCGTATAACTTTTTAATTGTTCGTAATCGGGAAGATTTTCGCTATATTTTTTGAAGATAAAAAATCCAAAAGCGCTGCAAATTAAAAGCAAAAGCAAAAAGGCTGCAATCAGGGTATTAAAGGTTTTATTCATGTTTTGAACTGGTTTTAGAAGGTATTAAATTCTTGTGAAAATATTCATCAATCGCGTCGTTCAGACTGGCGACAAGTTTTCTTTTGTAAATCAAGTTGTTGAGTTGTTTTTCTTCCTGCTTGTTGGATAAATAGCCCAGTTCTATTAAAACTGATGACATATCCGGTGCGGTTAAAACAGCAAATCCAGCAAATCTGTGGCTGTTTTGTAGAATTTTTATCTCGGATTTATTGACAACTCTGATCACCATATTGGCAAAGCGCGACGAGCTGTTCATAATGTCGCGTTGAGATAAGTCAATTAGAGTTTTCATGATGTCGGGACTGGCTCCCGAGAAATTCACGCCAGCAATAATATCAGCTCGATTTTCTTTTTGTGCCAACATTTCAGCTTGTTTATCGGAAGATTTTTTCGACAAGGTGTAAATTGAAAACCCCGAAGTTGCGGGTTCAGCAATTGAGTTGGCGTGCAGCGAGATAAAAAGATCGGCTTTTAATTTTCGCGCCTTTTCAACTCTTTGACGCAGCGGAATAAAAAAATCGTCGTCGCGAGTTAGAAAAACTTTATAATTTTTGGTGTTATCAAGACTTTTCTTCAGCTCTTTGGCGTAAGCTAAAGTTATGTTTTTTTCTTTTGTTCTGGCGTAATCACCAATGGTTCCGGGATCTTTGCCGCCATGGCCCGCATCAATTACGATGATGGGAATTTTTTGAATAATTTTTACTGCGCGATCTTTGTTTTTAGCGCCAGAATTTAATTGAATTTCGGGCGCTTTTTGTAAAACAAATTTGCTAGTTTGGCCATCATAACTTTTGTCAATTCCCGTCAAATCAACAACGATTTGACCAAATTGATTATTTTTAATTTTCTGAAAAATGGTTTTGTTGATCGCAACTTTTTGCTTCAGATCAAAAACAATGCGCAATATTGAATTTTGTTGCTCGTCCTTTTTTACCGAGTTGCGCACCGAGCTGATAAAAAAGGGCAGGGCAATGTTTAACGCGCCCTCACTAAGTTTGGCATCTTTAAGATCGACAACTAATCGACTGGGATTTTCTAGGGTAAAAATACGAAATTCACTTTTCGCCGAAACTTCTAAAATCAAATTATGGTCGGCGGAAAATCTGATTTGATTGACGATGATTTGATTTTTTTCTTGAGCGAGAATTTCGAAAGGAAAAAGAAAGGAAGTTAAAAAAGCTAAACTAAAAACAGAACGACAAAGAAAATTTTTCCACAAAACCCCCCCAGCAAATAATTTAAAAATAAACTTCATTTTTTGATTGATTGCTGGGGTTTGTTGGGTTATATGAAAAGCTTTTCAGTATTCGTGATAACATCGTTCTTTTTGTTATTAGTAAGCTTATCAACATGGGAGCCTTGTTTGCGAGGTAGTATTTTAGCTCCTGCATTAGATACAAGGATGTTAAATCTGGATTGCAGATTTTCATCATCTTTAGGATTATAATCACTGCCTCTACTAACTAGACTTTCAAGAACATCCGGTGGCAAGAGAGTTAATTTAACCGGCAAATCAGTTTCCAAGTCAGACATAAATCCAAATTCTCTACAAAATTTCTCAAATAAGACAGAGAAGCGGCTCTCCCATTTATCAATATTTGGGTTTTTTTCGTATTTCGATGTTGCTTTATTTAGTATATTACTAACTCCTCCATTAGCTTTTGCATAATCAATTAGCTTAATAACATCTCCCATCTGCAAATTAAGATTTTTATATTGCTCATCATTCTGAAAAGATAAAGTAATCCAGTCTATAATTGTTACCAAACCACTAATAGCAAAATCTTTTGTTCGTTTTTCATCATTTAAAACTTTTTCTAACTCTTTATTACTGCAATTAACCATAAAATCAGTACTCCTCCAAACGCCAGAAGGACCACATTTTATAGTGCGGTAATTCTCCTCAGCAACTTTCAGCGACCCTGTTTCTAATAGAGATGGAGATGAAGAGGGTTTGTGAAAGACTTGTTTTGATGATTTGCTTTCTTCATCCTGTTCTGTTTCCGTGTTTTGGATGCGGCTGTTTATATCTAACGCAGACAAAAGTTTGACTTCTGGTTGGTTGGCTTCGTTACCATATTCTTTGAATTCTCCTTTTTGCTTTAATCCTTCCAATGAATTCGACGGAGGATGTTCAATAATTTTAGACAGAAGTGTTTCTATTTCGTCAGGAGTAAGTTTAAAAAGAGCCTGAATTTTTTCATTATCGATTTTTAATTTTGCTCCATTGTAGTTACAAGGCAGTGCAACTCCAGAATCACTAAGGCTCTTAGCAAATGGAGTTAGAATTTGAGTGTTATTGCTAGTAAGTTTGATTCCTAAAGAACGACAACAGCTTTCTAGTTCTTTAGTGCTTAATTTTTTATTTTTAAAAAAAGGTTTAAATATAGAATTAGAATAGTCTGCGTGTCCTGCCAATTTCCGTTTTGCTTCTTTTTGTCTATGAGTTAGAGCAAGTTTTTTAGAATTGTCTTCATTTGTAGAGGTGGCTTCATATACTGTATTGGCCGCAAAAATTCTTCTAAAAAAAGACAAAAGTGGTTTTTCTGGCTTTGGCTTCTCCTCTTTTAGAAAAAATACATCTAAATATTCATTTAAATATTTAGATGTAAGTTTAGTGGCAAATTTTTCTCCTTCAAAAGGTGTAAAATCGTCGGCTGCTCCAAAAAAAGAATGCGCTCCTAAAAAACCAGATTTTGAAGGGGCTGTGCCTTCAAATCCAAAACCTAAGCTATCGCCATTTCTTCCTTTGTTAAGGTTAAAATACACATGTCCACTAGTGCCGTCATCTTTTATTATTCCAACTTCACCATCATCTTCTGTAGAGTTTTTATATCTTTTGTTTTTTTCGCCTAACGCCACATCCATACCATAATGTTTTCTTGGAGCACCAAAAAGTCCTGCTGCGGCAGAGTATAAGCCACCAAAAAAAGCTTTTGGAGGGTTTAATTTTTTTTCAACAACATCTCTATCTTGATTAACTTCAGCAGCATGAGTTGCGGCAAAGCGCGGATAAACATTGGTGCCGAGATTACCGCCATCAATCCACTTTAAAACGTCTTCGCCATTACAACCTTCTGGCAAAGACATGTAAATTCGACCCAAATGGCCAGCAAGATATATGCCAAGAGGCAGATCGTTTTCTGATGCATTGATAAAATTTTTGCCATCTTCAGAAATTTGCAAATCACAGCTCCTCAAAAGCAATAACATTCTTTTAAGAACCAGCGCTTTTTTTTCATCATTGCTTTCTAAAGTTTCCAGCCATTTAGTCAGATCTTGTTCAATGTGTTCTTCTGCTGGCATAGTTCTTAATTTTTTATGCAAAGCTTCTTTCTGTTCAGGATTCATTTTAAATTCAAAATTTATTATCAAAATTTATTAAAGGGCCTCTAAAAATTGGATTTCTCGAGGAATTTGTTGCTGGTGATAAAAGCAGCGAATAAGGCAATTTTTAGAGTCCATGGTTAGAAGAATTTTTATGGTGCGAACTACTTGATAGCGAATTTAAATTCGTGAGGCGTTTAATAATGGAATTTGGGCCATTCGTACGCTTTTTAAGCTCTTCTTCCCCAATCGGTTTAGATTTTGCAGAGTTATCAAGAAAATCGCATCTATCCTTTTTTAAAAGATCTTTTAAGCGATCTTTGTCTTTTTTATGTTTGTCGGGAATTGATGTATTATTACCTGAAGTTAAATCTTGTTGTTCGTTAGAATTGTGTTGAATAACCTCAGTGTTTTCTAAGGGCACATTTTCAAATTCAAAATCAGTTTTACTTTCTGAAGAATGCTGAGTCGTAAGTTCCACACCACTTTCATTTTTTAATCCCTCTGCTGACCATTTTATTGTAGTAGCCATGCTCTTCAAAGCGATGCCCATTATTTTATAATTTAATGATCCAATTCCTTTTTCGATGTTTCTTGCATATTCTTCTGAATTAAAGCCAGAAGAAGTGCCAACTAGACCAAAAGTTAAGCCGCCAATTTTCTCATGAAAACTGACATTTTGATTGGCAACTTTTTCAAAATTTGCAGCAAAATCATTGACAGGATACCTCAATTTAATGCCAGGTTGCTTGTCAAAGATATGTCTATAAATGGTTTTACCAAAGTTGTACGGCGCAACCGCTGTTGTTTGCAAAGCCTCCAATCTTCCATTAACAAAGCCACGAAGTTGTTGAGATAAATCGTCAGTTGCTTCGTCACTTTTTTCGTTCGGGTTATATGTATCTTTATTTGATAGAATTGCCTCACAAATCTGCTCAAGGTCTGGATGTTTAATATTTTTTTTATCTAGCTCATTAAGCAAATAGTCTGAGTGACTTTGTGTTGGTTGATAATGATTTAAAGGGATTTCTTCTTTTTTATGTTCACTATTTGAATAAAATTCAATAACCTTATCCGCAATTTCATAATATTTACACATCTCTCCCAACATTTCTGGCATCAAATTTTCCAACAGATCAACCACGCCTTCCACACTTTCTCTGTATTTCTTTCTTCTGTGAGCGGTAAACCAATTAAATAAAATTATAGATGATACAATTTCAGCCGCTATAGCTGGGCCAGATCGCCCTTCTGACGATCCTTGAGAGTTGTCATTTTGTTTAGATTTTTGTTCAGATTTGGTTTTTTCACTTTCAACATTTTTAGAAATTTCACTTTTTAGAATTTCTAAACCTTCATCCGTGCTGTTTGTGCTGCTAAGTTTTCTTAATGCATTTATAGCGGGATGATAAACATTGAAACGCTGTTCACTTGCCGAAACATCATCCAAGCTATTTAACCCTTCATTTATCAACATTTGTTGCAAATTCATCATGCCAATTACTGGGTTTCCTTTGCCCAAATTAGCAATTTCTTTTATCGCGTCTTTTTGTTGTTGATTATATGCAGATAAGTCCTCATCAGAAATATTGCTTGTTATTATGCTTGAAATTCTGTCGGTAAATTGGGCGAGACCAACATTCTTACCTTCGCTTCCACTTAAATCTAAAGCTCCAAGAGAGTTTATTGCTTGAGCGTATTGGCTATAAGGCTCGATAGTAACATCAACTTGATTTAAGTCGGTTATTTGATGTTCATCGATCAATTTATAAAGCAATTGTAAGCCTTCTGCCACATTGCCATTTTGAGATAAACTGGCTATTGCTTGAATTGAGTTGGTAACTTCGGTGACAACAGTTTCTTCTGATTCTCTTAGAAAGCGTGGCACAAAAGATTCTACGGTTAGGCCTTTGTCAACCATATTACCAATCTGATTTGAAATATACCAAGATGCTGCCACTGGCAAAATTGTGTATCCAATACTTGAAAAAGGAGCTCTAGCTGTAGCTAAAACAGTATTCCAAGCACCAACCCCAGATAAACCCTCTCCAAGAATAACACTAACAGCCCCAGCCGATGGTTTTGATGCCGAAATAAATCCACCACCAAGCGTTTGTGAAGTTGTTAATGATACTACCGCTGATGAAACGGCGGGAAATAAAGTTGGAATTGAAGTTGGTTGGCCATTAGTAAATTGAGCCGACGGAATTGAGCTTGGTGGAGTCGAGAAAGTTGGAATTGAAGTCGGTTGGCCATTA
>CAYSUM010000017.1:0-33315 GCA_964434225.1 uncultured Rhizobium sp. | reverse complement strand
CAGAAAAACGAAGGAATTTTAAGTGAGATTTTGGGTTGGGTTTGCGACAGTCTCAGTATCAAAAAGCAGAATTCCTTCCTTTTTTATGTCAGAAAAAAAATACTGACCTTCGGAAAGTTTTTTATTCAGCTCTTCAATATCGTGAGTAAGGATTTTAGGAAAAGCGCTGAGATTAAGACCTTGTAATTCTTCAGAAATTCTGCCCCATAAAAGAGAATTAAGAGCAACATCTTTTTTACCGGCAACAACCAAGATATCGTAATCAGAAACATGACCAGTTCTGCTATTTTGGTTTAAGTCTTTTGCTTCTTTGTAATTACCTCTGGCATAAGAGCCAAAGAGGATGATCTTTTCGATATTATCACAATTCCTTCTTAATAACGGCAACAGCGCGCTCTAGTTCGCTCTTTTTAGCATCTGGTAAGTGATTTATAGAATTTTCCATCAAAGTTAGTCATTGATTCAAAAACATATTTTTACACAAAAGCATCAAAAACTCAAGCCCGCAAAACTTTTTTGTTAGTGAGCTTGAGCAAAAATTGCTTAGAAGTCTTTTTTCAAAGCAATTGAAAAGACATCAACTTTGGTTTTGTATTTAGCTGATAAGCTGGGAACTGTGGTTGATGAATTAGAAATCCTAAAATTTAGAAAAATTTAATAGTTTATTTTTTGGAGGATTTGGATAGATTCTTAGAAAAGAAAACAAACAGAATTTCTGGTAAAAAGTCTAACTAAAAAAGTTGGTTAGTGGTTTGAAGGAAGGGGGCATTTCTGATTTTAAACTGAGAAAAATCATTCTTTCTGAAGTCGATTTTACTCAAATCAAAATTACCAGAATCATGTCCATTATTCAAAGGGACTAAACATATAAAAATATTAATTTTTAAATAGGAGAAATATCATGAAAGGAAATGTAAATAGTCCAGAATATAATCATTTGTTTAAAGTTATGCTGCTGGGTGATGATGGCGTTGGTAAGTCATGCATGCTGTTGCGTTTTACAGATGATACTTATACAGAAAGTTACATAGGCAATATTGGATCTGATTTTAAAACTAGAACTGTTGATTTTGATGGCGATAAAGTAAAGTTACAAATTTGGGATGCTGCTAGTCGGGATAGATTTAAAACAATCACTTCTGATCGTATGCCAAGCTCTCATGGAGTGATTATTGCTTATGATGTTACAAATGCAGAAAGTTTTAACAATGTGCGTAACTATGTTAATAATTTAAATAGACACTCATCACAAAATGTTGAGAAGATTATTGTAGGAACAAAGAGTGATGCAATATCTAGAAGAGCAGTTACTTTCGATCAAGGAAAAGAATTTGCGGATAGTCTAGGGATAGGTTTTGTGGAAATCTCCTCTAAAAACAACAAAAATGTTGAAGAAGCTTTTATGACTTTAACTAGTAAAATGATGTCTAGAATTAAGCCTAAAAAAGCTCCAGCACAAGAACAATTAAGAAAATCAGATACTAGTTCAGTTGCATCTGATAGTTCATTTTTTCCTTCTAGTTTTTCACTTCCAAGTTTTGGTTTTACTAAGGTAAGTTCAAAATCAGAAGATAAAAAACCATCATATATTGTTCCAAATCAAACTTTAATGACAAATCCAAGACGAGCTGAATTGCTGCATGAAATCATAAGAGAGAACCCTTCGGATACATGTGTAAATGAAATTAAAGAATTGGGTATTGGAGATGAAACTGTATATACAACTCCAGTTGGTGGTAAAACTGCTATAGAAGCTGCCGCAGAGGTGATTAGCAATAGGGCTAATCATACTAAATATAATGGCAGATCAAATGGTAATGCTGCTAAATATTTATTATCTCAAGGTGTTAGTGCGTTTGATTTAGCACCAAATTCTAATACAGAACAATATAATTTGGAAAATAGTCCTTTTGTTAAATTTGCTAGGCAGGGTAAAAAGGAAACAATATGTGAAATTGTTAATAGAACAACAGATGATAAAGGGATAGAACAGCTACTAAAATCAATAAGTTATCTAAGAGAAAATCCTTTTTCTATTACCGTAAAGAGAAAAATTGGAACTAAAACATATGATGGTATAGATAGTCTTTTAGGAAGTGGGGAAAAGGCAAAAATTGATCAATTAATGTCGGCCAAACAAGTACAAGAAGAGGAAAAAAATAAACAGAAGTTATATAGCGAATCTTCATCTTCTATTGTTGGGGATTCTTATAATTCTAGATCTGAAAAAAAGCAATCTGAGCAAAGTCAAATGGCAAGACAAAGCGATGTTGAAAATGTAGGAAATTTGGTTGCTAATCAGACTTTAAAATCAACTAATGATACAAGAAAAGATTCAGGACAATTGAAAATTGCAAGTGTAACACAAGCAACAAAAACACAACAAGAATATGAAATGGCAAGTCCTGAACAGATAAAAACAGTTCAAGATATTATAAGGGAATATAGAGATAATTCTGAAAGAAGGTCTTCAAATAATCTTGACACAATACATCCTAAATTCCGCATTGGTGAAGAAGATTTTAAAGAACTACAGTTCATTGCTAATCAAGGTAATGAGAATTTACAAAGATATTTTGATGCAAGCCAAAAAGAAATAAATAATCTTTTTTTCAACGCTTCGCTTTCCTCGGATTCAAAGGTTCAGATGCAAAAAGGCAAGACAGCGCAGGTAGCTGAGTTTGTTCATGCTCTTACTGAATCAGTACCATTTGCTGGCACTGCTGGTGCTGTTGTTGCCGTTGGTGTAGATCAGCTTGGGAAAATGCGTAGAAAAACAAGAGATAAAAATGTTCAAGAGATAGATGATAGTGGAAGTGTTATTACTAAGGAACGATTTGCTGAAAAATTAGCTCAAAGCCTTACTATAACTAGGCATTTTCAAAGTCAGGAAAGTTCTACTAATATAGAGGTGGATACTGCTTTGGGCAAAGAGGATTCTAATAAGGCTTGCGAACTTATAAGATCTGGTAAATTGAAAGGTGTGGAAAAAGAAGAAGTGGTAGAGAATATTGTAGAAAGGGTTACTGGTGAAGAGGTTAAAACTTTAGAAAATCAAAAAAAGTCTAGTTCTAAGGTAAATTCTCTAGATCAGGAGAATGTGTCTTCCGTAACTTCTAGTTCATCTAGTAGCAATAATTCATCTAATGACGAAATGATGAAAATTGTTTTAGAAATGCAAAGAAAAATGCTAGAGCAAGAAAAACAAATTGCAGATCAACAAAAACAAATGGAAGCACAAAAAAAACAAATGGAAGTACAAAAAAACAAATTAGCGAATTTGGAAAAAGGTTCAGATAGTAATCAAGATATTAATGTTGAAAGTGGACAAAATATGTTGCAATTGCAAAAAAAAGTTCAGTCTTCTGCAAAAACTTCTGAATCGAGTCGCCGTAGTTCAGTTGAAGATTTGCATAATAAACAGATTAATTTGGAAAAGCAGTTAGGAGTTGTGCAAGAGCAAGTTAATCTTTTAACAAATGCAGTTCAAAGTGTTAATGAAGAATCTAGACCTGGAAGTTCAGTAGGTGGAGTGGATCAATCAAAAGTTAAAAAAATGAAAAACGAGTTATTTTCTTCTGAAGAAAATTTAAAGCGAGCCTATCATAAAATGTAATAGTTTAAACTTAATCTGACACTCATCATCAAAACTTACATTAAAAATCAGGAAAAGGCTGACAAAGACTCAGAACAAATCCCATTATTTCGCTAACATAAACCGCCTTGGGCGTTTCAGGAACAGGCTTCCGGCTTTGCCGGAAGTAAATGATCTCCCGCGAAGACGGGAATTCAGATTAATCAACACTGTGGATTCCCCGCCTTCGCGGGGACGACACTGAGAGTGAAATTTATCTTGTTACTTGTATCATAAGCCTTACGCCAAATCTAAATTCTTTAGATTGAGGTTAAACTCCTGAATCGAGTTTAATTCGAGTTTAATTAGCTAAATTTGGATTTTTAGAGGTTTCCCAAAGATAGGATTTGGTACAAATTAACAACAATTAAAAAAGGACAAAATATGCCAATTTCTCCAGAAATTTTACAAAGAATTGTAAATAATGACCCAACTCTGACAAGTCCTGATCTTACATATAAGCAAATCGGAGATGCGGAAGCTAGAGAAATAGCAAATGCACTTCGAAATAATAAGACTCTGACAAGAATTGATCTTCTTGGTAACCAAATCGGAGATGCGGGAGCTGGAGCAATAGCAGAGGCACTTTTAACCAATACAACTTTGACGCATGTTTATCTTAATCAAAACAAAATCAAAAATTTGGGAGCTGGAGCAATAGCAAATGCACTTCAAAATAATAAGACTCTGATAAGAATTGAGCTTTTTGGTAACCAAATCGGAAATGAAGGAGCTGAAAGCTTAGCAAAAGCACTTGAAAATAACGAAACTCTGAGGGGAATTGGTCTTAATTATAACCAAATTGGAGATGTAGGAGCAGCAGCCATAGCAAATGCACTTGAAAATAACGAAACTCTGAGAGGAATTGATCTTAGGGATAACCAAATCGGAAATGAAGGAGCTGAAAGCTTAGCAAAAGCACTTTTAATTAACACAACTCTGACAAATATTGATCTTCTTGATAACAAAATCGATTATTCTTTGATGAAAGAGATTGGCGGCTATATGTGTAACAGAAATTTAGCAATTGAGGATGCTGTATCTGACTATTCTAAATCAGTATTGGCTCCAAGATTAGTAAGAGCTTCGGTTAGAGATGGGGGAAATGAGATTATTTTATCTAGTGGAGTAATTCATAGCTTAGCTCAAGTTACGCGAAAACAGTTATTTGAAAACCTTACTTTTGATCAAATATTAGAATTTTCTAAACATTGGCACCAAGCATTACAACAAACTAAATCTAACGGCAGTAAAGATTTTGGTAAAGAGAGTTGGAGCTTGTTATTTGGTGAAGATAAAAAAGAAATAAATGTAACTCTAGAAGGGATGGAAGGCTGGAAATTGGTAACTCGCAATAATTCTGGAGAGCTAAAAACAGAAGGTAGCGATCTTAATCATTGTGTTGGTGGTTACGCTGGAAGATGTTTGAAGGAAAATAGTCATATTATTTCTGTGGTGAATCCCGAAGGTAATTCGGTTTCTACCATTGAGATTGAGACTGATTATTCAAACCGTAGCTTTAGAGAGAGTCAACATATGGGAAAGAATAATAGTTCTATTTCTCAAGAGTCGCGACGCGCTAAGGATTGGCTGTACAACGAAATTAAAGAAGAAAGAATTTCTATTAACTATGACGCGCTTGCAGCTTCGAAGTTAGCAAGAGAGAAAGAGGCTAGAGCTAAAAGAGGTGGTCAGGCAAAAATGGTGATAGGTTTTGATCCTTTAGATGGTGATAAGGTAAAAAAAGTTAGGGGAACTTTTAAGGAAATGTTACCAGAAGGTAATGAGCAGCTTAAAAAGAATTTCTCTTCATTGGTATCTCTTGAAGAAATTAGCATTGAGGGAAAAAAATACAATTTAAGTGCCTTAGAAAAACGCACTAAAGCTGATTTAACTGAAGAAGAAAAAGATAAAGAATCAAGTGTTCAGAGGGCGGTAATAGTTGGCAAAATACAAGAAAGTTTAAATGTTATTTTTGGAGAAAATGTGCTTCAAGCGGACATTTCCCTTCTGCCTGAAGGCAAGAAAACTAAAAGGAATCGATTTGGACAAGTTGTGTTAAAAGCAGAAAATCATTTGGAAGAAAATCTTTTAAATAAAATAGAAGAAATTTTTAATGGCAAGGTAAGTGACGATGGTTATGTAATTGGCAATCAGACGCCAAAACAGGTAATGGAAACATTAAAAAATCACACTCTACAAATTGACGATATTAAAAAATTAGAGCCTCAAGAGTCGAAAACACAATTATCATCGCAAGAAATAGGATTGGCCACGCCAGCTCCAGCTCTTAATAATCAAACAGAAATTACTTTTGGAGAAGAAGAGTTTAGAGAAGAAGGGTTTAGAGAAGAAGTTCAAACTAGACGAGCTGAACAAACTCAAACAGCAGAACTAGCACCAAGAACATCTGCCACAACTACCGACCAAGAAGCAGTAAGATTAGCTGGCTGTTTGCCACAAAAATCTTGCATAATTTCTTAAGGACATCTCTAAAAATTCACCCCTAAATCCTAACTCCACCCCAAATCCAAAACTCTTCACTCGCCAAGCCCTTGATTTACCTAAGTTCGCAAGAAATTAGTCGCTGTGTTTTATTGGTTTATTGATTTACTTGTTAAGTTGTTTATGTCTCTCTCCTTAGAGCGAAGCAGTTTCAAGACTAGTTGCTGACGCGCAAAAACTAGGAATAATCTTGGGGACGGTATACCAATTTCCTCACTAACCTCTAGGACGCCTTCTCAAGATTCTTAATAAATTTTTCATTTCCCCAGCGCTGGTCGGGCTTTGTAAACCCGACCTTTTGTTTGGTAAATTTTACTAAATACCTCAACCAAAGATCAGTTAAAAATGTTAAAAAACACCACGCCAAGCCAAAAAATCTACTTCCCCAAAATTTCCCTCGTCACTTTTGGATAAGAACCTTTTTCATCCAACCAAATATCTACAAAAAGCCTTGCCAGTTTGGGGTTGGTGAGTTTGCCGGTTGAGTTGTTGTTACAGAACATTTCCACACCTTGATTTGGTGAAAAAATTGCTAATTTTTCATCGCCTTTTTTAACCGAGCTGAAAATTTTCGTTAGTTGTATCAAATAATTTTTGCGCTCTTCGCTGCTTAAAACATGAAGCCTTTCAATTTCTTCAATTGATTTTTTAGCTAAATCTTCTTTAGAAAAATTCATGTTATAACGAATAAAAATGGCGAATTTTTTGTTGTAAGAAAAATTTTTATCCTCAGACCAAAGCGCAATGTCATAAACCTTGAAGCCAATAAAATGAAGGCTTGAAGAGCCAATTAAAAAAGGAGCTTGAAAATTTTTTGCAACCACTTGTGGAATTTCAAAAGCAAAAACTCCGTTACTTATAAATAAAAAAATCAGTGTTTTTAGTAACAGTTTTTTCATCTAAATTTTTTCTAATTCAAATTGCACAACATCAGTTCTTTTGGCTTTAAAACCTGCGGTGCAGTAAGATAAATAAAATCGCCATTTGCGGATAAATTCTTTTGAGAAACCAAGTTTTATTATTTCTTCATGTTTTTTATCAAAGCTCTCAAGCCACAACAGAAGAGTCTTGGCATAATCTTCACCAAAAGCCAATTCGCTTTTCAACTTAAACCCATGCTTTGCTGCAAGATGACGAATTATAGTTTTGGAAGGCAAAATTCCGCCGGGAAAAATGTGTTTTTGGATAAAGTCAACACGCTTGATGTAATCTTTAAAAACTTGTTCATCGATGGTGATGATTTGCAAAACTGATTTACCCCCCACCTTTAAACAGATTTTCAAAACTTCAAAATATCGATCCCAATATTCTTGCCCCACAGCTTCAAACATCTCAATTGAAACCGCATTGTCGTAAAGGCCTTTTTCTTCGCGATAATCTTGTAGCTTAATTTTTACCAAATCTTGCGCGCCAATTTTTTGTATGCGGCTTTCGGTGTAAATTTTCTGCTTTTGTGAAATTGTAAGACATGTCACTTGATGATTTTTTTGCACAGCCGCATCCGCAAATCCGCCCCAACCGCATCCAATTTCAAGAACCGTTCCTTGGTTTAATTTATGCAAAATATTCTGATATTTTCTTTCTTGCGCCGCCTTTAAATCAAAGGCTTCATCGTCAAATAACGCGCTTGAATAAGTCATGCTTTCATCAAGCCAAAGCTGATAAAAATCATTGCCCAAATCATAATGCGCCTGAATGTTTTTTTTGCTGCCGCGCTTGGTGTTTTTGCTTAAAAAACTTTTGATAAAAAGCAGGAATGCTTGAAATTTTTTAGCGTGAAAAAAATCTTCCAAAGCGTGGGCATTTAACGTAAAAAAAGTGAGCAATTCTTCCAAATTATTACTATCCCACAAATTTTGTATATAGCCCTCCCCCAGCGCCACATCACCTCCGATGATTACGGAATCGATAAAATTATAATCTTTAATTTCCATTTCGGCATTTGGGCCAGAGCCATTTCCGATGAATTTTTTTTCTAAACCATCGGGAAGTTTTATTTTAAGAGAGCCGTAGGTTATGCCGCTTAAGGCCTGCCAGATAAAATCGTAATTTTTATTCATTATTAGAAGTGAGTTTATGCGCCATTTTTTGCGGCTTTGGAATATATTTATTTTTTTTGAAAAGCAGTTTTAGGGCCTGCCAATGAATAAGAAAAATTACCTTTATTGTCATCAATGGAATATCGAAGAAAGCCTTGATCAGAGCGCTATCAGATAGTTTTTGGTTCTTGCAAACTACGCTGGTTAGTAAAGTTTTTTCAGAGCCTTTTGCGCAATAATCGATCCAAGCCGCGATAGATTTTTCATTAAAAATAAAACGAAATTTATATTCACCTTCAACCGCAAGAAATGGCGAAACGTGAAATTCTTTTTTCGTTCCAAACCATTGATTTTCCTGAATTGGCGAATTATCGGCATTAAAAATTAAGTAATTATGATTCTCGCCAAAAGTGTTATTTACTTCTGACAGAACCGCGATCAGTTTTTCATTTTCATCAAGACAAAACCAGAAGCTGACAGGGCTGAAGACATACCCCAAAACGCGAGGATAGCTTAACAAAAAAACTTTCTTAACTTTTTGCTGTAGATTTTTTTCATTTAAAATTTCAAGAATCCATTCTTGAAGGCTTGAGCCATCTCGCTTGCCGTGATCTTTGTTGTAAAAAGAAAAAAAATTAAAACGATTTAGCGATAAAAATTTGGAAGAAATTTCTTCAATTTTTGCAATCTCAAAACACAAATAAAAAACGCGATACGTAAATCGATTCGCAACGGGCTTTAACCTTTTGTGCATTACTTGTGCATGGCAAAGAAAAGCTGAATTTATGATTGCCATGGCGCAAAAATTTTCAGTTTATTAATTGCCAAAAGTGCCGAAGAAATTCCGTCTTCATGAAAACCATTTTTTTGATAAGCGCCGCAAAAATAAATTTTGTCAACTCCTTGAAGCTCTTGTATCTTAGCTTGAGCGGCAACTGCTCTTGAATCAAAAATTGGATGTTCGTAATTAAAGCGCGCAAAAATTTTCTCTTCAGCAATTTTTTGCGATGGATTTAGCGTCACAAAAAGCGGATATTTGTGGTCAATATTTTGCAAATTATTCATCCAATAAGTGATGGCAATTTGCTGATTTTCATTTTTAGAATTATTGCTGTAAACCCAACTAGACCATGCTTTCTTGGCATTTGGCATCGCCGAAGAATCTCGGTGCAACACAGCCAAATTTGGCTGATATTTGAAGGCAGAAAAAACTTCTTTTTCTGCGGTGCTGGGATTTTTCAAAAGCGACAAAACTTGATCTCCGTGCGCAGCGAAAAATACAAAATCAAAAAGCTCTTCACCTTTTTTTGATTTCACAAGAACCTTTTCCTCAAGCCTTTCCACGGCAATTACTTCATCATTAAGCGAGATTGAATTTTCACCAATTTTATCAGCAATCTTTTTAACATATTCTTTTGAACCTCCGCTAACCGTGTACCATTGAGGCTGATTGGCAACAGTTAAAAGTCCGTGATTTTTAAAAAAAGCAACAAAGCTTTGAGCTGGGTAAGCGAGCATAGTTGCAAGCGGACAGCTCCAGATTGCGCCCGACATTGGCAGCAAATAAAATTCGCGGAAATATTTTTTGACATTCAAATCATCAAGCAAGTTTTGCAAAGTGTAATTGGCATCAAACGGCTTTTGCAAAATCTCGACAGCCTTTTTGTTAAAGCGCAAAATATCGCGCAGCATGATTAGAAATTGCGGATTAAAAACGTTTTTAATTTGCGCAAAAACTGAGGCTAAATTTGTTCCAGCATATTCAAGTAAACCATTGTCAATCTTGACCGCAAACGACATATTACTTTTTTCATAAGCCACATCAAGCAGCTTAAAAAAACTTTTTAAATTGGGATAAGTTGCGTGATTAAAAACTATGAATCCGGTATCAACGGCAATTTTTTTGCCATCATAATTAACCGTAGTGGTGTTGGAATGTCCGCCTAAATAATTATTTTTCTCGAAAATTTTTACGCTATATTTTTCTGATAAAAAATAAGAGCAAGCAAGGCCAGATATACCAGAACCGATGATGGCGATTTTTGTTTTGTTCATTTTCTCTAAGCAATTTTCTTGGTTATGAAAAAGAAAATGGAATAAGGCAAAAGACGCAAAATTTTTAAAAAGAATGTGAATTTTTTTGGAAAATGAATTTCAAATTTCTTTTTTTCTAAACCTTTTACAATCAATATAGCTGCGCTTTTAGGGGAGATTATGAATGGCATTTTGAAAGAGTTTTTTTCAGTTAAGCGCGTTTTTACAAATCCCGGATTAATCACTGAAATTGCAATTCCCTGTCTTTGCATTTCCGGATAAATTCCTTCGCATAAATTTATTAAAGCGGCTTTAGAAGCGCCGTAGACAAAGGATTGAGGCAATCCACAATAGCCAGCAACGCTTGCAATAACGGCAATTTGTCCACTTTTTTGTTTTAGCATTTGCGGCGTAATGACATGCAATAAATTTAGAAAACCATTCAAATTCACATCAATTGTTTGCTTGGCTGTCGTCAAATTAAAAACAAGCGCCGAACTTGGTTGGTAAAGCGCTGAACAAAAAATTACCAAATCAATTTGACCGAAATTTTTTACAATTTTGTCACGCGCATTTATCAAAGAATTAACATCAACAACATCAACTTTATTTACAAAAATTTCTGAGCTGTCTTTTGCAGAAAGCAAGAGTTGCTCTTTGATTTGTTCAAGTTTTTCAAGGCTACGCGCCGAAATTGCCAAGTTAAAACCCTGAGAAAAATAATTTTTAGCCAGCGCTTCGCCAATGCCGTGACTGGCGCCAATAATCCAGCAGGTTTTTTTCATCTAAAGCTTTCTAAAAGAAATTGTTAAGGTGCCAACGGTGAAGCCAAATTTTGTCATTTTAGAAACGTTAATCGCGTTTTTAGCATCGATTAAATAAATCCAATCGGTTAGAGAAATATCATATTTTTTGCCATCAACATCAACACTTAAAACGTAGGCCATTTTAACTGCATTGCCATATTGCTCGCCCTTTGCAATTCCTACAGTATCATGAGCTTTTGCTGTAAAATTATTGTCATCAAGCATTTTAATTTCCCAATCGCGGTGATCTTTTTTGCCGTCAGAAAAAATAAAATCTTCGGCCAATTTTCCATCATTTCCTTTCCAAGCTCCCTTCATTTTTACAGTAAAACTTTTTATCACTTTACCAGAGCGATCTTGCAAAATTCCTTCTGCTTCAAGATTTCCATTTAGATAATTTCTAACATCCAATTTAGGAGAATTGTTTGCATAAATTTTTGGATCAGCATTTGCGCAACCCAGTAAAAAGCTTAGAGAAGAAATCAGTGACATAGCGATTAGAGTTTTTTTAATTTTCATATTTTTTCCATTTAAGAAGAAAGATTATCACGAACAATTTTAACAAACATGGTAGCGCCGCATAAAAAAATGATACCGCTTGCAAGCTTTCCTTTGTTGCATTTGCGGGATGATAACCAAAAAAAGATAAAGCAATCAAACTGCCAGATGCGGCAATCATCAAACCAAGTTTAATAGCCAGATTCCACACAGAGAAATAAGAAGATATCAACTCTTTTTTATATTGCGTCAATTGCGCTAGAATTGTTGGCGGAGCAATTAAATCTGGCCCCAGAAACGCTCCCGAAAGAAAACATACCCCGTAAAAATAAAGGGAGTTTTCAGCGCTTAAAAAATAAGCAAAAAGAAAAGTGAGAACGGAAAAACCAATTGAGCAGATCCAAGTCTTCAAAATACCAAAGCGCTTAAAAAGGCTTTTCCAGAGCGCAATGAATAAGCAGGCGGAAAGAAAATAAATTGCCAAAAACCAGCCTAAATTTTTTTCATCATGCAGAATATCTCGGATAAAAAAATTTAAATTAGCAGCAGGAAGGCTTACGGCAACAGAGTTTACGATAAATATTCCCAGAAAAAATAAAAACTTCTTATCTTTTAAAACATTATAAAAACTTAAAGCTTTTGCTGATGAAAAATTTTCTGAATCAATTTTTAAGCGTGGTAAAAAAACCAAAGTCGCCAACAAAATAAGAGCTACAAATACAAGGCTTAAAGCGGCATAACTTTCACTTATGCTAAAGGCAAAAAATTGCGATAAAATTGCAGGCAAAGTGAATGCCAAAATCATTCCCAAAAGACCAAAGAATTCTTTATAGGAATTAATCGTGATGCGCTCTTTATCATTGCGAGCGCCGATTGCGACCAAAGATTCGAAGTTGATAGTAACAAAATTAAAACAGGTGTAAGTAAGCGCTAAAGTCAGGGCGAAATAAGCAATTGCAGCATTTTGCGAAAGCGCAAGCGGTGGATTAAAAACCAAATAAAAACTCAAAGATAAAAGTATGGAAGCGACAGCGATGATGACGCGTCGCGTGATTTTTTTAAAAACAAGATAATCAGAAAAATATCCTATAGCCGGATCTTGCAACGCGTCAAAAGCACGAATAAAAATTAGCAAAAATCCAATTAGCGCTAAATTTAAATCAAAACTGCGCGCATAGAAATCAGAAATATTTAAATAAATTGGAATGCCAACAAACGCGAGGGGAAGCGCTAAATAACTTAAAAATATCAATTGTGATTTTGATTGATTTAACACTTTAATCCAAAAATGGATAGTCGGTATAACCAACTTCTCCGCCACCGTAAAACGTGGCGCGGTTATATTTATTCAGATCTTTTTCCTCTTTAATTCTTCTAACCAAATCGGGGTTCGAGATAAAATATCGGCCAAAAGAAACTGCGTCAACTTTGCCACTTGCGACCACTTCTTTGGCAAGCTGTGGATTATATCCGCCAGCTGAAATCAACACGCCTTTAAATTTTTCACGAAAAATATTTGCTGTGTTTGGCGCATTTTTTACTTCCGCATCCACGCCACCAGCACTTGATGCTCTTGGTTCAATCAAATCTACAAAAGCGATTTTTCTCTCATCTAATTTTTCTAAAACGTAGGAAAATAATTTTTCTGGATCAGAGTCGCTAACGTCGTTGAACGTTCCATAAGGCGATAGACGTACACCAACTCTGCCCGCGCCCCAAACTGAAATTGCGGCATCCATTACTTCAAACAAAAATCGAGCACGATTTTCGATCGATCCGCCATATTGATCAGTTCTTTTATTTGAACCATCTTGTAAAAATTGATCGAGCAAATATCCGTTAGCACCATGAACTTCAACACCGTCAAAACCCGCTACCTTAGCATTTTGAGCGGCTTTTTTAAAGTCGGCAATAATATCAGAAATTTCTGCGGTTTCAAGTGCACGCGGCATTAAAATTCCTGTCGGCTTAAATTCCGCGGTGTAAGTTCCGCTGTTTTTTGCAGCAATTGCAGAAGGCGCTACAGGCGCTACTCCATTGGGCTGATGTGATGGATGCGAAATTCTGCCAACGTGCCAAAGTTGTAAAAAAATTCTACCACCTTTTTTATGAACCGCTTCGGTGACCGCTTTCCAGCCCTCGACTTGTTCGTCAGAATAAATTCCTGGAGTTGCTGGATATCCTTTACCTTGTTGACTGATTTGCGTCGCTTCGGAAATTATCAAACCCGCAGTCGCGCGCTGCGAATAATATTTAACATTTATCTCTTGCGGAATATCTCCGGGCTGAGCACTACGCATTCTGGTTAGAGGAGCCATTACAATACGATTTGGCAAATTTAGATCACCAACTTTTAACGAATCAAATAGGGTTGTCATAAAATTTTTTAGTTTTTGGAAGATTTAGTTTTGCAGTTTGAGTCTTAGAACCAGTTCTAAGAAATTCTAGCTGATACTGAAATAATGATACGAGTTAATAGCGCATGGTTTTGGTTGGATAATTTTAACCATCAATTTTAAGGCGCTGTCGCAAATCAAGTTTTTCTAAGAAATTTTTGTGATTCAAATTTTTTTGGAAGGTAAGCGTACCCATATGTACGTGCGTTCCAAAAAAATTTGAATTGCGAAAAGTTCGACGAAAAAGTTGGTTTACGCGACAGCGCCTTTAAGGAAAATTATGCCAAAGGGTCATCGGCATTATTGAAAGAGTTTGATGAGTTTGGCGCATCCAAGGAGCGGGGGTTGACATGACAAGATTTATCTTCTTTATTGCGAAATATTGAATCCTTTCCTAGATTCGACGCACCGCAAATCGTTTTATTTAAATTAAATTACAAATGTCAAAAAGTCTCTTGCTGGCCAAAATTGGTTCATATTATGGAGTTAAATCCGAAACAGAAGGTGATAATCTAATTAAATATCACCAACATCTTAGATCAACTCTTAACACAGAGCTTTCCGCCGCAGTTACTGCTCAAAATTTTGAAAGAAAGAAAGACGTGTGGTCACGAATAGCAGATACTATAAGTGATGGCCTAGGGATGGTTCCTTTTTTTGGCAACATGGCTCAAAATGCTATAAAGCTTGGAATTGCAGCTACTACTGGCTTTGCCGAAGCGAATAAAGCCAGACAATATGATAATGTTCGAAATTTTTTGCCAAACTCTGATTCTCAGGAATCTGCTCAATTCAGCAAAGATCTTGCCACAGAAATTCTTAATAGAAAATCTGATAAAATTAAATCTCTTAAATCTTTTGATGAAGTAAAAAAATTAGCAGAAAAAGATGCGCAAACCGTTTTGAAATTAATAAAAGAAGGCGAGGCCGTCAAACTTCCAGAATATCAAAAAATCATCGATACGAAAAACGCCTCTGACATATTACAGGATCCAGAAAATTCAAACTTAGCCCTAAAAAATTTAGCCAATATTGTTGCTGACAGCGTTTCTGCAAGGAATCCTGAAAGAAATATTGTTAGTGACGCTCAAGAAAAGAGGGTAGTTGAAAATGCAGGTAAAGCCTATTCAACAGAAAAGTCAGAGGCCGATAAAAACATCTCAAATGATAACCAGCAAAAGGGCTCAAAGGTTACAACAGAAAGGCATTGGCAATCAATTATTGGGCAGCGGAAGGGGTCACAGAAAGGAACCTCATTTGTCGACATGCTTTCCTTAGGGAAGGAAAAAATCTGCGCGCGGTAATCACTTTGATAACTTTTGTGGTCAGGTTTGTGAAGAGTTGATTTATCTGGGTTCGTTCAAAGATGTTTATACTTAAAACTTGCAAAATTACACAGAGAGAATGATCGATTTTTAATTCTTTTTTCAAAATGGCGACCAGCAGATAAGCGCAAATTGCAATCCAGATTGTACTTTTGCGCCATCTTCATTCGAGTTAATAGATGTGATTAATAGATTTGTGGTTTGGTATAATATGCTGTTGTCAGATTTGATTCAAAAACTCTAAGGAATTCCAATGAATATAACCGTACTTAACCTATCTCGTAAAACAAAGGCAGAGCATCTTATTAAATTATTTACTCCATATGGCACGGTTCAATCGTGCGATATAGTTGTGGACAAAGAGACTGGCCTATCAAAAGGCTTCGGCTTTGTTAAAATGTTAAATGACGATGAAGCAAGCGCCGCAATAACCAGCCTCAATGGCAAGAATTTTGGCGGCAATAAAATAAGAGTTAAACTGGTTCAATCATCATAAAATCTGCGCGCGCCAATCTTTTAAATTTGAATAGATTTTTGAAAGAATAGGCACTGTTAGCTAATGCAATTGCCATCCGCTAAAGCTCTTTTTTTAAAGGAGAAAACAATCGCCAAGTAATTAGTTGAATTGTATCCTCACGCGCCTAATTTTCTGTCAATAAATTCCCCCAACAAATTTCCAAAAACATGCAATTCGAAGTCTCTAAACCCGTGCTCTTGAAGGCCATTTCCAACGTTAACGGCGCAGTTGAGAAAAAAAATACCATTCCAGTTTTACAAAATATCAAGGTTGAAGTTAGGAACGGCAAAGTGATTTTAGCTGCCACCGACATGGATATTTTAGTCACCGTCGCCTTTGACGCCGACATCAAAACCAGCGGAACCACAACCATTCCAGCGCAAATGTTTTTCGACATCGTGCGCAAAATTCCCGATCTTTCGGCAATTTTAATTTCGCAAGAAAGTCCTTCAATCCTACAAATCAAATCTGGCAAATCGAAATATAGCTTACCTTGCATCGACTCTTCCGAATTTCCCAATCTTTCCGAAGGCGAACTTGGCGAAGAAACCGAAATTGACGCTGAAGGCCTAACGCGCATGATCGACAAAACTCGTTTTGCAATTTCAAACGACGAAACGCGCTATTATTTGAACGGACTTTTCTTACAAGCGATCAAGAAAGATTCTGGCTTTGAACTTAGAACCATCGCAACCGATGGCCATAGATTAGCCTTGTCTTACTTACCTTGCGAAAATTTAAAAACAGAATTTGGGGTAATTTTACCAAAAAAATCCGTCGCTGAAATCAGGCGCATCATTGACAGCAGCAAGAAAATTAAAATCGCGGTTTCTCGCGTTAAAATCAAAATTATCGCCGATAATACTGTTATCGTTTCAAAATTAATCGATGGCGAATTTCCTGATTACGAAAAAGTTTTACCAAAAGCCAATAACCAAATTTCCGTCATCAACAAAAAATCTTTCTTCGATTGCGTTGACCGCGTTTCTACGGTTGCAACCGACAAACATCGTTCGCTAAAATTAATGATCGAAAATGGCAAAATGAATTTGCAGGTTAATACCACAGATGGTTCATTTGCTTACGAAGAACTTGATGTGAATTACACCAGCGACAAAATTGAAACTGGCTTTAATTCGCGCTATTTGCTTGATGTCATCAGTCAAATCGACAAAGAAGAATTAATGATGCGCTTCAAAGATAGTGTCTCTCCGGCGATTATTGAAGCCAAAGACGTGAATTCAGTTTTTGTTATTATGCCGGTTCGGATTTAAATCGTCTCATAAAGCTGGACCCAGCTGCTGGACGGGGTTTGTAACCCCATCCACACGTTCATGTCTTTTTTAATTTTTAACTGAACATGTGGACGGGACTACAAACCCCGTCCAGCAAATTAGATTTAGATGCAAATCAAAAAAATCATTCTCACAAATTTTCGCAATTTCCTTTCCAAAAAAATTGAATTTTCTCGTCCGCTAGTTTTGCTCGCTGGAAATAATGGCGTTGGCAAAACCAACATTCTTGAAGCCTTAACTCTCTTGGGTCGCGGCACTTCGATGCGCGGCTCCGATTTTGAAGAAATGATTTTTGACGATCGTTTTTCTCAAGAAAAAAAACCACAATTTACAATTTACGCCGAACTTTCCGATCATGAATTTATCGAAAAAATTGGCATTAGTTTTTCCTTAGCGCAAAAGAAAAAAATTATTGAGATCAACGGAGAACCTTGCAGCAGCAAGCGCCAAAGCGAATCACGAAATTATCTCATCAATTTCATTTGCTTAACTCCGCAACTAGAACAACTTTTTATTTTAGGAAAATCTGAGCGTCGCGATTATCTCGACAAAATCGTCTGCGACATTGATTCGCAACATCTGACTCGAATTAATAATTACCAAAAATTGCTGCGCGAAAGATTGTTAATTTTACAAAAATACAGCGCGCAAAAAGCTGGAGAAAAATGGCTCGACGTCATCGAAAATCAAATTGTTGAACTGGGAATAGCGATTGCATCTGCTCGCATCGAAAGCGTCGATTTTTTCAATCGCGCCATTTCATCTTTTTCTTCAAACTTTCCCAAACCAAAATTACAAGTTACTGGCGACATTGAAGAAAGCGTGATGAAGCAAAGCGCCATGCTTATTGAAGAGATTTACAAAAATAAATTGCGCGAAAATCGCCTCATCGATTTAGCCAATTTTAAAACTAATTTTGGCGTTCATCGCTCTGATTTTGATGCAATTTTTTTGGAAAAAAACATGTCGGCGATGCGCTCTTCAACTGGCGAACAAAAATCGATCATGATTGGAATTACGCTGGCCCGCGCTAAAATTTCCGCTAATTATAAAAACCAACCAACTGTCTTAATTTTTGACGAAGTGGTTTCGCATCTTGACGAAAAAAGAAAATCTGATTTGTTCACTGAGGTAAAAATGTCTAAACTTCCGACTTTTTTTAGCGCAACCAGCAAAGACTTGCTTCCACCGCAATATTTAAACGACGATTCTTTGCAAATAATTGAACTGTAAAACCATGAAAAATCTTCTCATCATTTTTACAATTTTCGTATTGGCTTCTTGCTCTTCTTACAAACCAATTTTCTACCAAAATCAAACTTACTTACAAAACGGCAAAGACGTTGCAGAGGTGGAATCGAAACGTTGTCGAGTTGAAGCTGATGAATATTTAAAACAATTTAAAGCTCGTCGCGCCGCAAAAGAAGCGGGTCGCAATGCTGTTGTCGGTGGCGTTATTGGAACTGCGACGGGCGCAATTTTTGGCCGCACGATGAAATCAACATTAGTTGGAACTGCAATTGGTGCTGGCATTGGAGCCGCCATGGGCGCACTTTCGGTGGCTGGCGAAGATAAAGTAAAACCAGATCAAATGAAGCAAAGATATGTCACCAACTGCCTAAACCAAAAAGGTTACGAAGTTTTGGGCTGGGAATAATTTCCCAAAAAATAGCACACGGGAAGAAAAAAATTTACGCCACAAAAACGAGTCGTAACTTCCATTCAAAATCACTGCAGCGATTACCTTTGTTAATCATTGTTAATCAATTTTAAAAAAATCATGAAAAAACTTTTTGCTACCGCACTAAGCATCAGTGCTTTTGCTATCGCTTCTGACGTAGCTTTAGCTCAAAACAGTAACGCAGTTTTTGCTGGCGTGAATGCTGGCCGAAATATCAATTATGGCTATTTCGGAGCCGCTACAGCTTTGAATGGCAATATTGAAAAAGATGGCGCACTTCTGCGCGTCTCTGGCGGTTACGGTCAATATACTTATCAAACTCCTGCGGTAATTGGTGGCGCAGTTCGTGGTCAAGTTTCAACTTCAGATTTAATGGCGGCTATCAACACAATTTTGGCTTCGGTCGCGCTACAATTTACGCTGGCGGCACTTACGAAAATTACAATCTTAACAAAGGCGACAATAGCAATCGCGCCACCGGTGGTAAAGCTGGCGGTAAAGGACAATTTGAACTTAGTTTGAACTTAACCAAAAATTTAGTCGCACAAAATATCTCAAATTACAGCTCGCCTTACCATTCTTACTGGAGTCAGACTTATTTGGGTTGGGATTTCGACAAATTCACTTTCGGACCCGAAATTGCATTTCTTGGCAATACCACCTTCAATCAACAAAGATTTGGCGCGCAATTCGCCAATCTTGATATTGGCATCGGAAAAATTTATGTCGGCGGCGGTTATTTGAAATCATCCGGAATGCTGGGAAATGATGGCGGGTATGTTTCTGCCGGCATTGCTTCTAAATTCTAATCACTAAATTTTTTAAGAAAAATGGGCTCGATATTTTGTCGCGCCCATTTTTTTTATTCTGAAAATTATGACCGCAAAAAGAATTCCCGCCTCTCAAAAAACATTCGAACGCTTCGAGCATCGCAAACATTGGCGCCGCTTCATCGCGAGTTTTTATCTGACAATTTACGTCATTTATTTATTTTGGCGCGCGACGATTTTAAATCACAACTCGCTGACTTTATCACTGATTTATTTATTCGCTGAAATCTGCGGATTTATTTTGAGTTGCAACATCATTATCAGATCGTGGAGCTTTCACAATCGACGCCCCAAACCAGTTTTACCAAATCGCAGCGTCGATGTTTTTATTCCCACTTACCAAGAACCGACGCACATTATTCGCCGCACCTTGATGGCGGCAGCCGCCATTGAATATCCACACCAGACTTGGGTTTTGGACGATGGCAGGCGCGAAGAGATTAGAAATCTTGCTGCTGAATTGAACATAAATTATTTATCGCGACCAAAAAATATTCACGCCAAAGCTGGAAATTTAAACTATGGCTTGAAGCACAGCAGCGGCGAGTTTGTTATGGTTTTTGACGCCGATCATATCGCACTTCCTCACGCTTTAAATCTTACTTTGGGATTTTTTGCTGACGAAAAAATTGCACTGGTACAAACGCCCCAAGATTACTACAATATCAACGCTTTTCAATTCATGAACTGCCAAAAAACTGGCGCTTTGTGGAGCGATCAGTCATATTTTTATAACCTCTCTGAACCTTGTTACGACAGCGTTGACAACGCTTCTTGCGTTGGAACTGGCGTAATTTATCGCCGCAAAGTCTTAGATGAGATTGGCCAAATACCTACGGCCACAGTTACCGAAGACACGCACACTTCGATGAAGATTAATATTTTGGGCTATTCTTCGGTTTATTTAAACGAGTCAATCGCCTACGGAATCGCCTCTTCCGATCTTTCGGAATATTACAAAACTCGCCGCCGTTGGGGACATGGCAATATTCACGCCATCAAAGAAGAGAAAATTTTTTCCTGCAGAAAATTAAGTTTTTTTCAGCGCCTTTTATATCTGCCGCCATTTCTAAATTGCCTTGAAGGTTGGCAACAATTGTTGCTACTTTTGATTCCAATTTGCACTTTGATCTTTGGCCTCTCGCCCTTTGAAATATCGGTCTTCAACGTAGTTGCTACTTTCTTTTTTCCGTTTTTTAGCTATTTAATGTTGCAAGAAATTGGTTGTGGATTTTCACGACTTTGGACTAATGAAATTTTTTCTATGATTCGTTGGCCAATTCACCTGCAAGTAAGCACTGCTTGGTTTGGACGACCTTTAAAATGGTCAAGTTCAGTCAAAAATATCAAAGGAGTGGTAAATTGGAGATTGATGTTGCCGCAATTAACTATGCTGGCGATGAGCTTCTTTGCTTTGTTCGTGGCATTTTTTACTTTACAAAAAACCGAATTTAAAACCGGTCCGCTTTTTTTATTTTTGAAAGAAAAATTTTTGATGCTCTTTGGTTTAGGCAATCCAAATTATCAACCAATTAGCGTTAATGCAATTTTACAATCTGGTTACACGCTGGATTTGGTGATGGTTGCTGGCATCTGGGTTTTATATAATATGTTTCGGATAATTTTCTTTGTGCGAAAAGTGGTAATCGACTGCAAAAATAGTCACGAATTTTATCGCTTCGTCACACCATTTCCAGTGACAATTAATGAAGAGAAAAAAACTATCGGAAAAATTTTACAGATTTCAGAAGAGTGGCTCGAATATTGCAGCCCTAACACCGAAGATGAGTCACTAAAAATAGAAGATCGCAAAAAAATTCTGCTACATCTTCCAACAAGAATTTTGCCAGTGGAAATTGAAGTCAAAAAAATTACTAAAAATAAAATCGCTGGAGAAATTATTTGGGATTCAGTAACTGCCCGCGACGCGCTTGCGGCAGCACTTTATTCCGTTGATTGGCATCGAGAATTTTTAACTCGCAACGCTTATTTTTTAACGCCGTCCGATTTTATTTTAAAAATTCTAACCTTAAAATCACCAATCGAAGAAAAATATCAAAAGTGGAATAGCTTACTCTACCAAGGAAAGCCGGCGGTAATTGCAAATTTTAAGAAAGAGAAAAATTTGGCGACGGTTATTTGTTTTGAAGAATTTCTGATTGGAGAAAATATTTTTGGGAAAAAAATTTCTGAGCAGAAATCTGAAGAAGTGATGTTTAAAATTATTGCGCAAGAAGCTTTATCTTCAATGGTTGAGAAAGGTTTGGATGGGTCGATTACCAGAAGATATACTGTAGAAGTCCTTTTTAAACCCCAAATCGTCATTGCGAGCACAGCGCAACAACCCAGCAAAACTGCCAGCGCTGAACTCGCAATGACGATGTGAAAACAAAAAAAGCCGTACTCACGAATTGTAAGTACGGCTTTTTAGATTTCGAGCTCTGCAACGCTTCGTCGTTTTTATCACGAAGCGAGCTGAGACGAGAGCAGAACTCTCGCCCGCTCTAAGCTAAAAATGCGCGTTTAGCACATTTTATGACCAAAAGCCGTCGCTTAGAATCCGCCCATTCCGCCCATGCCGCCCATTCCAGCCATTGGATTTCCACCAGCAGCTGAATCTTCTTTTTTCTCAATAATCGCAGCTTCAGTTGTAATCAACAAACCAGCAATCGAAGAAGCATCTTCAAGCGCAGTTCTAACAACCTTGGCTGGATCAACGATTCCAGCTTTAAACATGTCGCCATATTTATTATTTTGAGCGTCGTAACCATAAGCCGCATCTTTTTTAGAAAGCACTTCGTTGGCAACAACGGCGCCGTCAAAACCAGCGTTTTCAGCGATTTGACGAATTGGAGCTTGTACAACTTTTTTAACGATATTAACGCCAACAGTTTGATCGTCGTTAGCGCCTTTCAAGTTTTCTAAAACGTGACCAGCAAAAAGAAGAGCAGATCCACCGCCAGCAACAATACCTTCTTGCATTGCGGCGCGCGTTGCTGCCAAAGCATCGTCAACTCGATCTTTTCTTTCTTTTACAGCAACTTCAGTTGCACCGCCAACTTTGATGATGGCAACGCCGCCAGAAAGTTTAGCCAATCTTTCTTGCAGTTTTTCACGATCGTAATCAGACGAAGTTTCTTCCATTTGAGCTTTAATTGAAGCACAACGAGCTTGAACATCAGCGTGAGTTCCAGATCCATCAACGATAGTTGTAGATTCTTTGTCGATGATGATTTTTTTGGCTTGACCAAGTTGAGCTGGAGTAACAGTTTCAAGCTTCATACCCAAATCTTCTGAGATTAATTGTCCGCCAGTTAAAACAGAAATATCTTCCATGATTGATTTGCGACGATCGCCAAATCCTGGGGCTTTAACAGCAGCGATTTTTAAACCGCCACGAAGTTTGTTAACCACCAAAGCCGCAAGTGCCTCGCCCTCAACATCTTCCGCAATAATTAAAAGTGGACGGCCCATTTGAACTACAGCTTCAAGAAGCGGAACCATTGGTTGCAAGTTAGAGATTTTTTTCTCGAATAACAAGATGAATGGATTTTCCATTTCAACCGTCATTTTTTCAGCATTGGTTATGAAATAAGGAGATAAGTAACCGCGATCAAAATTCATGCCTTCGACCACGTTAACTTCAAATTCCAAACCTTTAGCTTCTTCAACTGTGATTGGAGAATCTGGGCCAACTTTTTGTACAGCTTCCGCAATTTTGTTACCCACTTCAGAATCGCCATTGGCAGAGATTGTCGCAACTTGCGCGATCTCTTCTTGATTGATAACTTTTTTGCTCATTTTGCCGATTTCTTTTACCAAAGCTTCGACTGCTAAATCAATGCCACGCTTCAAATCCATTGGATTGATGCCAGCGGCAACTGATTTTACGCCTTCGCGAACGATGGCTTGAGCAAGAACGGTTGAAGTTGTGGTTCCATCTCCTGCGATATCGTTGGTTTTGGAAGCAACTTCTTTGATCATTTGGGCGCCCAAGTTTTGGAACTTATCGGCCAATTCAATTTCTTTTGCTACAGTAACGCCATCTTTGGTGATGCGCGGTGCGCCGAAAGATTTTTCGATAACTACATTACGACCTTTTGGCCCTAAAGTTACTTTTACCGCATCAGCGATAATATTCACGCCTTCAAGAATTCTTGTACGCGCGTCAACTCCGAAGAGAATTTCTTTTGCTGCCATTTTTATTACCTATATTTTGTTGTTAAAAAATTTATTCAATCACCGCTAAAATATCTGACTCTTTCAGGATAATTAATTCTTTGCCATCAAGCTTCACTTCCACGCCGCCCCATTTTGCGAACAAGATACGATCACCAACTTTTACATCCATTGGAACTCTTTTGCCGGATTCATCACGAGCACCTTCACCAACTGAAACAACTTTTCCTTCAGCTGGTTTTTCTTTAGCTGTGTCTGGAATAATAATGCCGCCAGCAGTTTTGCTTTCGGCTTCTAAGCGCTCAACGAGAACGCGATCATGTAAAGGTCTGACTTTCATGTTTGGTAAATTTATTAAGTTAAAGAAGATTATCTAAAAAAACGATTTTGAAATTGTGGTGACATCACTATTGAAGATAGTATCCCTTCACTTTTTGACAAGTGCCTCAAAATAAATATTATAACAAATTCAAAATTTATCGTCAGCGACTCCAGCGGATTTTGCTCTTTCTTCCTGCAACTCTCTTTGCTGTTCGTCATAAGGATTAGCATAATTTGGCGTAGAGTAATAATGGTCAGAATCATAGTTGCCGTACGCTGGATCCGCATAAGGATTAGAATAGTAGCGCGAACTCGGTACTGGCGGATAATAAGCTAGAGCTGACGCCGCGTAAGGTTGGCGATATTGCTTCGAAGGAGGATTGTAATATTGCCACTGACGATCTGATTGTCTTTGCGTTGGTTGTTGCGACGGCCTGTAATAAATTGGATCTGGTGCTTTAGTCGAACAGGCCGAGACAACTAAAATGCCAAATAAAACCATTGTCGTTAAAAGCAGCTTGCGCACATTTTGTTGTGTAGCTTTCATGACGCAGTTTTTTATTTATTACGTGGAAAAAATTACCCTAACAATATTCAGAAATTACTAACACAACAGCTCATCTAACTTTCCCGCAGCATTCAATTCATAAAGATCGTCGCATCCACCAATATGCTTTTCGCCGATAAAAATTTGCGGAACCGTCATGCGGCCACCAGATTTTTTTACCATTTCTTCCTTAGTAACGTCATCTGTAATTTTAATTTCAGAAAATTTTGCACCTTTTCTTTGCAAAAGTGCCTTGGCTTTAACGCAATAAGGACAAACTTCTTTTGTATAAATAATTATTTCTGACATAAATTAATAATTTGTTGAACCAGTCGAATTGACGTGCGAACCACGCTTTGACTGAATTGGCTCTACGTTATTGTAATAAGTTGGAGGAACATAATATTGATCGACGTCATAACGCTGAGGATAATAATTATTGGCCGGTGGAATTGCGTAAGGATTTGAATAATAACGCGAACCACCTTGTTGATATTGTGGCGGATATGAAGGAATCGGAGCGTACCCTAGTGGTACTTGCTGATTCTGATATTGCTGCGGATATGGAGAAGCTGGAGCATATCCCAGCGGCACTTGCTGATAAGAATTTCCGTATTGCGGTTGCTGCTGATAATATTCTGGTGCCGATGTTCTTACATTGGGATTTGGCGCTACAACTGGCCTAGCATCACGATCGAAACCAGTTCTGTCGTAAAGATAAGGATCGCCTTTGTTACACGAATTTATGACGAGCAACAGCAAAATTGCGGCGGCGAATTCTTGAAGATTAATATTTTTTAGCCTTGGTAAAAACATTTACTTAAATAAAATCAGAATTTTTCACTAAATCCATCACCCGAATTGATTTTGTATCTTATAGCACCTTCGCGATAATGATTATCCTCAAAACTCTGATATCCCACTGGAGGTACGTAATATTGATCCGAATCGTAGTAATATGGATAATAATTTTGCGGTGAGTAAGAGTAAGGATTCCTGTAATATCCCGAATAAGGAAGAGTCTGCCGATTCAACTGCGGATAAAAAATCTGCACAGGAGAATATTGCATCGGCGGCGAATAAGAACTATCGCCATTATCACCTTTTCTAAAGCAAGAAATCAACAGACAAAGAATCAAGCAGCAAAAGATTTTACTGTATTTATCTGCATCTTTTACAAGCCGCATCATTATTAAGATTATATTTTTGAGGGTCTGAAAGAATAAAGCCAGAAAGCTGTAAAACAATAATGGATTGCAAAATTTTCGCATTGGCTTGAGCTTGTTTTAAAAAGCAACAAATGGCCTTTAAATATTTTACTTATGTTCATGAAGAATTTTGACGAAAAATTTATTTCTTACGCCTTAAATTTAGCAAAAAAAAATCTCGGATTAACCGCGCCAAATCCTGTGGTTGGCTGTGTTATAGTTAAGGACGATAAAATAATTTCAAGTGGCATCACGGCAAAAAGCGGTCGCCCACATGCCGAAAAAATCGCTATCGAAAAAATCAGCAATAAAGAAATTTTAAAAGGTGCCGAAATTTATGTTACGCTAGAACCTTGTTCACACTTTGGCCAAACCAGTCCTTGCACTGATGAAATCATTAAATACCAATTTAAAAAAGTGGTGATCGCCACTCAAGATCCAGACAAAAGAGTCAATGGCAATGGCATCAGAAAAATTCAAGAAGCCGGAATTGACGTGGTTTGTGGAGTTTTAGAAAAAGACGCGCGTGAAATTAATCGCGGATTTTTTAAAAACCGAATTAGCGGCTTACCTTTTGTCAGCTTAAAAATTGCTACCAGTTTGGATGGGAAAATTGCTACCAAAAATTTTGACAGCAAATGGATTACATCCAAAAAAGCGCGAGAATTTTCGCACATTTTACGCGCCAAAAACGACGCGATTATCGTCGGCGCAAATACCGTGCGTCAAGACAATCCTAGTCTTGATTGTCGAATTGCAGGACTTGAAGAATATTCGCCAAAACCAGTGATCGTCAGCAATAAGTCAGATTTTAATTCCGAGTTAAAACTTTTCCAAAACCCTCAAAATCCACCGTTAATTTTAGGCGGAAAAATTATAGATATTTTAAAAAAACTTAGCGCCGAAGGTTTTAACGCAGTTTTGGTTGAGGGTGGACAAAATATTGCGACACAATTTTTGCAAGAAAACTTGGTTGACGAATTGGTGTGGATTCGCAACAAAAAAATCATCGGCAACGATGGAATCGCCGCGATTGGCGAGATGGGATTTTCTTCGATTAGCGAGATTTTAAATAAATTCGCGAGGGTTGAAATTCGCGAATTAGAAGAGGATGTGATCGAGATTTATCGTAAGAGCTGAGGTTCTAAATCAAAGAACGATAAACTTCGATTGTATCTTCGCACATTTTTTCATTGGAAAAATTTTCTTCGATATTTCTGCGCGCTGCTTCGCCCATTTTGCGGGCTTCTTCTTCCGAAAAATTCAGTGCCTCATCAAGCAATTTGGCTAAGCGATTTGAATCGCCGACATCAACTAAAAATCCAGTTTTGTTATCAACAATAGTTTCAAGCGCGCCGCCAATTTTAGTGGCAATCGTAATTCTTTCCATCGCTTGCGATTCAATAGCCACACGGCCGAAAGCTTCCGGCTTCACACTTGTCGAAACTACGATATGTGAAAGCGCGTAAGCTGCAGGCATATCTTTGCAAAGTCCAACAACTTTTACTTTTCCAGCAAGTCCAGCTTCGATTATCGAGGCTTCAATTTTTTTTCTGTAAACTTTGTGACCGTGATCTGACCCAACCATCACGCAACAAAAATCACGTTCCATTTTTTTCAAAGCTTCAATCAAAAATTCGTGACCTTTCCAAGCCGTGAAACGCGCTGGCAGAAGAATGGTTTTGCGATCTTCTGGCAAATGCCATTGCGTAATCAAATTAACCACTCGGCTTTGTGAAATTTTTTCTAAATCGAAATAACGCAAATCAACGCCGCGTTGAATTACCGAAATTTTATCCACAATTTCTGGCGATAATTCCTGATTTTTATTTTTGTAATTTTCGAGCAAATATTCCTTGATGAAGTTAGAAACTGCAATGATGCGATCGGCTCTCAACATTACAGAATTATAGTATTTTTTTAGAGGAAAAATTTTCCAGCCGCCCAAATTTAAAGAGTAAGTTCCGTGAACCGTTGCAACCAATTTGGCACCAGTTTTTTTGCAGGCAAAATAAGCGCTCCACATTGGCGCTCTTGATCTTGCGTGAACAACGTCAACTTTGTATTCAGTAATTAAATTAGCGATTTTTTTGATATTAAAAAAAATCGTCAGCGGATTTTTTGTTGCCACCGGAAGCGTGATGTGAGTAATGCCCGCCTCGCGTAATTGATAAACCAGAACACCGCCGCTTGAAACAACAATTGGTTCAAAATCTGCTTTTTTTAAAGCCTTGGCAATGTCGATAGTGCCCCTTTCCACGCCGCCATTTTCAAGAGCTGGAAGAATTTGCATTACAACGGGTTTTTTTTGCTCTTTAGTCATTACTTAAAATCTTTGAGAATAATTGTTTCTTCACGCTTAGGACCAGTTGAAATAATTGACGCTTTCACGCCGCACAAATCTTCAATTTTTTTGATGTAGTTTAGAGCTTTTTGCGGCAGGTCGTTCAACGATTTCGCGCCTACCGTACTTTCTCTCCAGCCTTCAATTTCTTCATAAATCGGTTCGATATTTTCCCAAAGGTGAATGGCTTGCGGCAAGTATTCATAAGTCTTACCATTGATTTTATAAGCAACGCAAATTTTGATTTTTTCTAATTTATCGAGCACATCGAGCTTGGTTAGAGCAATTTCTTTTACCGAAGAAAGTTGAATTGACTGACGAACCAGAACGGCATCAAACCAGCCGCAGCGACGATCGCGACCAGTCACGGTTCCAACTTCCTTTCCTTCAATGCGTAAAAAATTGCCAATTTCGCAATCAAGTTCAGTTGGAAAAGGACCAGATCCAACGCGGGTTGTGTAAGCTTTTAAAATTCCGATTGTTTGATGCAAATCAGAAGTTCCAAGACATGATCCCAAAGCAATTTGTCCAGCCATTGTGTTGCTCGAAGTTACGAAAGGGAAAGTTCCGTAAGTCACGTCCAACAAGGCTCCTTGCGCACCTTCAAACATGATATTTTTGCAAGCCGAAAGTTTTTTTGCCACTTCAAAAGCGGGCAAAGCGTATGATAATAAACGCTCGCGAACTGGGACCAATTCCGCGATAATTTGTTCAACTTTTACCAATTCTCCGCCCAAACTTTGACGTAATAAATTATGGTAAAAAAGTAAATTTTCGACGCGCGCGCGAAAAACTTTTTCATCAATTAAATCACAGATACGAAGCGCCCTGCGCCCTGCTCTATCTTCATATGCTGGACCAATTCCGCGTCCCGTTGTGCCAATTTTTTCTTCACCTTTTTTGCTTTCTAAAAGCTGATCAAGATCGCGATGAATTGACAAAATTAAACAGCAATTTTCTGCAATCGCCAAATTATTTGCGGCAATTTTTATTCCAGCAGATTCGATTTTTTCAATCTCAGAAAAAAGTGCGATTGGATCAACCACCACGCCACTGCCAATTACTGAAAATTTTCCACGAATAATCCCCGAAGGAAGCAAGCTTAATTTATAGGTTTTATCGCCAACTTTGATAGTGTGACCAGCATTGTGGCCGCCTTGGAAGCGCACAACTGCATCGAATTTATCCGCCAAAAAATCAACAATCTTTCCTTTTCCTTCATCGCCCCATTGCAGACCGATAATTGCCGTATTCGTCATTTTTATTTCTCGTTTTTGATTTGATTTTTTAAGCCAATAATAACTGAATTGTTGGCATTCTTTTCTTTCGTAGTAAAATATTTGCTGCAATATGGGCAGACGATAAAATCTTTTTTCCCCATATCGAGATAGACCAGCGGATGTCCTGAAATAGCCCCCGCATCACTTCTTTCACCCTGACAAGAAACTTTTTTTGAAGTGACATGCAACACTTCGAACGGGCTATTTTTAGGATTAATTTGTTGATTCATTTTAAAAATTTAAGGAATTAAAGATTCTACAAAATCGCAAGACATCTTGTGCTCAAACGCGGTCAAATTATTCAGGTACAACCAGATTTTCAATCGAAGTTTTAATTAAAATGAAAAAATTATTTACCCTGCTTTTTGCAGCATTTTTTTTGCATGCCAATATTTCCACTGCCGCAACTTCTGATTGGAAAAAAAATGAAACAAGCGGTGCAAGCACAAGACTGATCGCCAGTTTTTATCAAGATCAAAATGGTGAGAACAAATTAGTCGCTGGGCTAGAATTTAAACTTGGCCAAGGTTGGAAAATTTACGGACAAGGTTCCGAAGGAATTGGCGTGCCGCCAGCCTTAGATTTTACAGCTTCAACAAACTATCTCAAACATGAAATTATCTGGCCAAAAGCAGAAGCGCATGAAGAAAAAATCGGCGACGAAATTTTCAAATATTCCGCCTATCAAGGTTACGTTATTTTACCAATCAACATCGATTTAAAAGACAAGACTCAGGCCCCAGAACTTACTCTCAAGCTGAATTATGGCTTATGCAAAGATGTCTGCATTCCAGTTAGCGAAGATTTTTCTCTTAAGATTCCAAACGATCCCGACCAAAAAACTCTCGAATTAATTCAGAAATTTGATTCTCAAAAAATTATCGACGAAGCAAATAATGTTATTGAGCCAGAAAAACCCACAATGTCTTCAAGCCTTTTGTACTGGTTCTTGGTCGCAATTTTGGGCGGCGCAATTTTAAATATTATGCCCTGCGTTTTACCAGTTTTATCGATTAAATTATTATCAGTAATCGATCATTTGGATGCAAAAACTTCTCGCATTCGTTTCGCTTTTTTTTCTACAATTTGCGGCATAATTTTATGCTTTTTATCTTTCGCAATTTTTGCCACTCTAATCAAATTTGCTGGCGATTCTTTTGGCTGGGGACTGCAATTTCAAGATCCTTATTTTCTTATTTTCTTAATCGTAATTTTAATTCTTTTTATCGCCAACTTACTGGGAATTTTTGAAATTTCTTTCGATCAATTCACCCTCAATTTTTTGAATAAAAAAATCACTGATGCTGAAGGCAAAAAAAATATTTTTATTCCAAATTTTCTTTCAGGAATTTTAGCTGTATTGCTTGCCACACCTTGCTCAGCGCCAATTCTTGGCTCGGCAATTTCTTTCGCTTTAACCAAAACCATTTTTGATATTTTTCTAATTTTTGCGGCCATAGGAATTGGATTTGCCTTGCCTTATATCATACTTTTATTTGCGCCAAAATTAATTTTCTTTTTGCCAAGACCTGGAATTTGGATGTTGAAAGTAAAAAAATTGATGGCGCTTTTGCTTGCAATCACCGCAGTTTGGCTGGTCTATGTTTTATCGCATAATATCGGCGTGATTCAGGCGATTGGCGTTACGATCTTATCGCTTTTGCTGCTCTTGTGTTTTGAAATTAAATCTAAATTCCTCAAATTTTTTGCCTTCGCAGCAATTTTTGGAATGGTTTTTGCCATTCCGAATCAAGCTTCAAAGCCATTGATCGCCGAAGAAACTGGCCCAAGCATCTGGATTAATTTCGATGAAAGAATGATTCATCAGTTTGTAATGCAAGGAAAGGTTGTTGTGATTGACGTCACTGCCGATTGGTGCATCACTTGTAAAGTCAACAAGCTGATAGTTTTAAACAACAAAGAAATTATAGAAAAACTAAATGGCGACAATATCGTCACCATGCGCGCCGACATCACCAAGCCCGATGCTGAAGTGATGACTTTCTTACACAAGCATAATAGATTCGCCATTCCATTTAATGCAGTTTACGGCCCCAATGCCAAAAGCGGATTACTCACCAGCGAATTTTTAACCAAAAAAGAACTTCTCGAATTAATCGACCAAGCACAATAATTATGACCGATCTTACAAAATTAACTATCCGCCAAACTCTTGACGGTCTTCGCAATAAAAAATTCTCAAGCACTGAAGTCACTTCTGCTTACATCGAAAATATCAAACAAAATCGTCGCCTTAACGCCTTCATTACCGAGTCTTTCGACTTGGCGTTATCGCAAGCAAAAAAATCTGATGAGAAGCTCGCAGCCAACACTGGCGGTGATTTAGAAGGCATTCCACTTGGCATTAAAGATTTATTTTGTACCAAAAATTTACGCACAACTTGCGGCTCAAAAATGCTGGAAAATTTCACCCCAACTTACGAATCTACAGTTTCACAAAAACTTCTCGACGCTGGATCGGTTACTTTGGGCAAATTAAATATGGACGAATTTGCCATGGGTTCCGCCAATACCAACAGCTATTTCGGACCAGTTATCAACCCTTACAAAAAGAAAGATTCTGACGAAGATTTAGTTCCCGGCGGATCTTCTGGTGGCTCTGCCGCTGCGGTTGCAGCCAATTTATGCGCCGGCGCCACTGGTTCAGACACCGGAGGTTCAATCAGACAACCAGCTTCTTACACTAATATTGTCGGCGTAAAACCAACTTACGGAAGATCGTCGCGCTATGGCATGATTGCTTTTGCCAGCTCGCTTGATCAAGCCGGAATTTTTGCTAAAGATGTTTACGATGCCGCACTTTTACAGCGCGTGATTTCTGGATTTGACGTTAAAGATTCAACCTCAATCAACGTCTCCGTGCCGCAATTTGAGAAGCTTCTGAACTCAAATGTAAAAGGTAAAAAAATCGGCATCGCCAAAGAATATTTTGTTGCGGGAATGCCAGAAGAAATCTTGCAACTATGGAATCGCGGCAAAGAAATTTTGCAAAAACGCGGCGCCGAAATTGTCGAAATTTCTTTGCCACATACAGAGTATGCGCCCGCAGTTTATTACGTTTTAGCCTCCGCCGAATGCTCATCAAATCTGGCACGTTTCGATGGTGTTCGTTATGGATTTAGAGCTGCGCAAGAAAATTTATCTCTGGATCAAATGTATGAAAAAACTCGCGCCCAAGGATTTGGCGCCGAAGTTAAACGCAGAATTTTAACCGGAACTTACGTGCTTTCGGCTGGTTATTTTGATGCTTATTACAAAAAATCACAAAAGGTCAGAAACCTTATTTTGCAAGACTTCAGAGATGCCTTCAAAAAAGTTGATGTGATTTTAACCCCAACGGCGCCAAGCGCAGCGTTCCCGATTAATCAATCGAAGGAAACCGGAAATTCTGATCCGGTAAAAATGTATTTGAATGACGTATTTACAATTCCGGTGAATTTAGCTGGATTGCCAGCAATGTCGATTCCGAGCGGGTTCGATAAAGACGGTTTGCCACTTGGACTTCAAATCATCTCCAAACATTTTGACGAACAAAGCATGTTTGACGTAGCTTTGGCGCTGGAAGAAGATTCTAAGTAACTCCAGCCCGCTTAACAAAGCCCTTACACTCAATTAGGCGCAATTAAAATAATCTCAATTGAGATGGGTCGCGTCATGTTAAATTTTAAAAAACACTAATTGCTTATTTTTCGAAATTAGCATCGGGCTTTTGCTGTAGGAGTTCAGCAATTTTTCTATCTCCCCTAATTTTGCCAGACTGTATTTGTCACGATATTGCGGACGATCAATGTAAACTCCCACAAATCCCGCTTTTTTAATTGCGGCGATAAATTTTTTAAATTCCAAAGTCACGAC
>CAYSUM010000016.1:0-34243 GCA_964434225.1 uncultured Rhizobium sp. | reverse complement strand
AATGATACCAGAGGTGAAAAAGGTGATCACGATAGAATGCACACCAACAGCTCATACCCGAAGGGTCACGCACAAGCTGAAGGTGGCGGTAAATTTAGCGATATTGATGTCTTTATCGTTCAAGAAATGACTAATGTTCACTTGCAACCAAGAAAGCCAAAGGCAGAAATTTATGGCGCCATGGCAGAAAGTTTAAAAAGTGTAAGTAAAAATAAGCGCGATAAAAAGAAGGAGGAAATCGCAAAAGATGTATCCGCTTTTATGCGTTAAAGGTTAGTTTTTATCGAGAATCGCTTTGTGTTTTAGCTTTATCTTCCAATTGCTCAGTTGCAAGTTTTACAAAAATTGTTGAGGGTGTTTGTTTTAATAATGTCATATTTTCAGTTGCAGCTTTTTTCGAAGCCGAGCCTTTAATCTTCTTTAATTCCGTAATCAAAGCTGGATTCAGCGCGTTATTTAATCTTTCGTCACCTTCAATGGTAAATATTAATAAATTGAGTGCGGCCCGCATCAATTCTGGACTGTTATCGATCAGAATATCTCCCGTTCCTTTTAAGACGACGTTGCAAAAATCATTGCCGCTCCAAGAAGTGTGATTAACTTCCCTCTCATTGCCGTTTTTCTTGAGAACTTCTTCGACTTTTTCTTTAAAATTTTTTTGTATTTTTTCTTTTAAAGTGTGGGCAGATTCTTTTTCCATAATGCTGCATTTGGCGTCCTTGACGTCAGATCCCAATTGGGACATTTCATCTAAAATATTGGAAAGATTCTCATCAACTTTTTCAGCGTTGTCGAAATGAGCGATCGCAGCGATTTGTTTTTTGGTATCAAATAAAATTATGATCTTCCCGTTTTTGGCGTTAGGAGCCACAATCAAAGAATCTCCGACCACAATTCCATATTCACCACGAAGTACAATTTCAGGTTTTTGTTTATTAATATCTTTTAAATCAATCATGTTAATTGGTTTTTAGTAAAATTCTGCAGTTTGCTTGTTGAAGATTTATTCAGGAAAATTTAATTTGTAAACAAAGTCAAAAGCCCTCCAACATCTCGCAAAAATTATCAATGAAAGACACAAATAATTTCTATCAGTCATCCAAAAATGCTGCGCTAATTTTCCCCGATGGATCATGTTTTTATGGTTATGGAATCGGAAAAAAATCTATAACTAAAGGAGAAATCTGTTTTAACACTGCAATTACGGGCTATCAAGAAATTCTCACCGATCCTTCATATTCAGGCCAAATCATCAATTTTACCTTTCCTCATATCGGCAATGTTGGAACTAACAATTCAGACATTGAGGCAAATTCTCCAAGAGCTTGTGGCCTAATAATTCGCGAACCAATTACCACTCCTTCAAATTATCGCTCAGAATCTCATCTTAACGATTGGCTGATAAAGCATGAAATGACAGGTATTTGCGGAGTTGATACCAGACAAGTTACCAAGCTGATTAAAGCCAAAGGTGCCAAGGTTGTAGCTATTGTTTATCAAGAAGGAATTGACGAAAATTTTGTTCAAAAAATTGCTGCAGAATTAAAAAATGCCCGCGATTTGAACGGCATAGAACTTGCTGCCGAAGCCAGTTTAAACAAAAAATATAATTGGGAAAAAGAAGGAAAGTGGGATCAGCCAAAAAATTCTTATCACAAAATTGATCATAAAAAATTTAAAGTTGTCGCGGTTGATTTTGGTGCAAAATTAAATATTTTGCGCTGCTTAACTGAGGCAGGATGCGACGTTTCAGTTGTTGGTGCGAAAGCTACCTATCAAGAAATCATGTCGCATAATCCTGACGGCGTGTTTTTATCAAACGGTCCAGGTGATCCAGCAGAAACTGGCAAATACGCGATTCCAGTAATTCAAGAAATCTTAAAAAATAAAATCCCACTTTTTGGAATTTGTTTAGGGCATCAATTGCTTGCATTGGCTATCGGTGCCACAACCAGCAAAATGGGGCAGGGACATCGCGGTGCAAATCATCCGGTGCAAAATTTAAGAAACAGAAAAGTCGAGATCACCAGCCAAAATCACGGCTTCTGCGTTGACGAAAAATCAATTCCAGACAATGTTGAAGTTACTCACATTTCGCTTTTCGACCGCACAGTTGAAGGCTTGCGCTTAAAAGATGGTTCAGCATTTTCAGTGCAATATCATCCAGAAAGTTCACCCGGACCAGATGACAGTTTTTACTTATTCGAAGAATTTGTTTCCTTAATGAACAACAAAAAATGAGCGCCATCAGCAACATTTATCTGATCATTTTTCTTCCGCTGTTTTCTTCGCTGCTTTGTCAAATTATTGGTAAAAAATCTCTGCCTTTTTGGATTGCGTTATCATCTGGGATTGCACTTTTTTTTCTGATTTTAAAAGTTTTTCCCGATGTTTTAATTTACGAAAAAATCGCCAACGATTTTGAATTATCTCCTCTTTCGATTGCTCTGGAATTCAGGCTTGACGTGCTTGGAATTGTTTTTTTACTGCTGCTAACTTTTCTCAAAATTGTCATTTTATTTTATTACCGTTTGGATATCGAAAATCTTTTAGATCAAAAAGGTCGCAAGGTTTTTTACTCGGTTTATTTGCTGCATCTTTTCGCGCTGACTGGAATTTTTACCACCAACAATCTGCTCAATTTATTTCTATTTTTTGAAATTTACGGCTTCGCGTTTTTTGCCACTTCTTCAATCTCAAAAAATCTCAAAATTTCAAAATTAACTTTTCGTTATTTTTGTCTAAATGCAGCCTCTTCGCTGATAATTTTATTCTGTTTTTTAGCGATTTATTTATCTTTTGGTGAAATAAATTTTAACAAAATCGGCGAAGCTTTTGCCATGACGCCAAGTTTAAATAGTTGGTTTATATGCGCGTTTTTCCTGCTGCTGACGCTGGCTTTCGTCATTAAATTTTTCCCTTTCTGGCTCTATTTTGAAAATCTCAAAAGCATCAATCCTATTTCAAATTATATTTCAATCGACTCACTTTTTATCAAAACCAATGTTGGAATTTTTATTCTGCTAAAATTTTTATATTTTTTCTTCGGCAGCAATTTGCTTTTCACGCGCTTTGATTTTGCGCCACTTTTAATTTTTATTTCGCTGATTTTAATTTTTTACAGCGCCATAAAACTCTATCAACAAAAGCACCTCAAAAGCATCACGGTTTATCTTTGTTTGAATAATTTGGGATTTATTCTTGCTTGTTTAGCCTTACAAAGCACTGAATCGCTGCAAGCGCTCTTCTTTTATCTTTTGAATTTCAGTTTGGTAAATTTATTACTTTTTATCTTCGCAACTTTTCTCAAAAGAAATTTTAAAACTTCATCTTTAAGCAAAATTTGGCTAATCAGACAAAATCACTTTCTTTTAGTTTTGCCGATCAAATTGCTAATTTTTTTTATCGCCGCTTTTCCGCTTACAACTTTATTTTTTGCTAATTGGTATCTTGCTTATGCAAGCTTCACCCTTAATTTTGCTGCGTTCTTACTGGTTGGATTAATCGTTTCAAATTTTGTTCACGTCACTTTAGCAATCAAATTAATCGCCGCTTTTTTTAAAAGAAGTTCGCAATCTTTTGAAGAAATGACCGTCCTCAAGACCAGAGAATACAGCTTCTACCTCGCATCATTTTGGTTTTTGATTGCGACAATTTATTTGGCTTCGCTAGCTTCAAACGTTACCAACGGCCTTTCTTTAAGGTTTGCTACCTTCTTACTTTCAAATTCGATTTAAGTAATTCATGACTCAGGCGCAGTTTTTACTATTTTTAATTAGCGTCATTCCTATCGCCAATTACCTGATTTTGAACCTGTGCAGCGATTCAAAAAAATTGGTGAATATTTTAAGTAAATTTTTACCAATTTTATTTTTTCTTCACCTCATTGGCCTTACTAACAGTTTAAATAATAACGAAGTTTATATCAAAGTAATCGAGACGGTGCGCGGCATTTCGCTTGGTTTCATGGTCAATAATATCACGCTGAAATTTTTATTTTTACTCAACTTTATTTGGATAATTTTTGTTTTTTATTCGCATCGATTTTTAACCCTCGAAGACAATAAATTAATCAATCAGTTCAAATTATTTTTTGCGATTGCGATTGCTTTAGTAAACTTAATTTTAATTGCGCAGAACCTTCTAACGACTCTATTTTTCTATAATTGTTTAGTTTTGCTTTGTCATTTTTTTGCCATCAAATTTTTGCATAAAAAGGAAACTAAATATTCTTATCTTTTTACATTTTTGCTTTATCTTGAATCTTTGCTATTTTTCCTCGCCATCGTCGCAACTTACAAGTTTAGTGGCCGCATCGACTTTATCGATAACGGAGTTTTGTCCGATCATTTAGGTCGCGCCAAACTTTTTATTCTGCTGGCTCTATATTTGGGTGGATTATTTTTGTCGATGGCGCTGCCTTCTTATTTGCTGCATCGCGACATTAATCTTAATCCGCTGATAATTTACGTTTTATTTCTTGTCTCCTACGCTTTTAGCAGCCTGTACATTTTCATTAAAATTTTAGCTTTTGTTTTCGGTTTAGATCATTTTTCGCAGGCAATTCAGATTATCGGATTTAAATATTTTGAATTTATTTTCTTCCTCAATCTTTTGATTTCAGGCGTTTTGATGCTGATTAATAAAAATTTGAAATCGGTATTTTTTTATCTTTTTTTTAACCAATTTGCTTTTGCTATATTTGCGATTTTTACTTTTGCCATCTTCGATGAAGCTAAGATTTATCTGTCTTTATTCTCGTTTTTGCTTTCAATAACTTTGGTATTTTTATGTCTTTCTAACGTAATTTTATATCTCGAGAAAGCAGAAGATAAAAGTCTTAAAGGTCTGTTTTATGATTTAAAAATTACTTCAAGTTTATTGTTCTTTGCCTTTCTAAATCTAATTGGCGCCGTTCCATCAATTGGAGTTTTGGAAAAATTTTTTCTCCTCAAAATTTTACTCAAAAAGAAATTACTTCTTGGCGGATTGATCTTCTTAACCAACGCTACAATCCTGATTTTATTCACTTGTCGTATGGCATTTTTAATGATTTGCAAAACCGAATCGCGTAAATCGGAAGCGGATTTAGAGCTTGCCAAAGCTATTGATTTCGATTCTAGCCTGATTTTAACTGCACTTATCACTGCGATCATAGTTTTTCTGGCGATAATATTTTACCCATTAATAACCAATTTTTTTAGCATATGAGCGAAGTAAAAGCCAAAGTCGAAAAAATTTGTTTAGATGCCAAAAAGGCAAGCTCAAATATTGCCAATCTTGATTCTGCGATGAAAGATCAAGTTCTTCTGGAAGTTGTAAAGCTGATAAAAAAACACGCCGAAAAAATTATTAAAGCCAATCAAAGAGACGTTAAAGCCGCCAAAGAACACAATCTTGATGCGGCCAGAATTGATCGCTTAACCCTTGATGAAAAGCGCGTCGCCGCACTAGCAGCTTCAGTAAAAGAAATTACAAAATTATCCGATCCTGTTGGAAAAATTCTTTACGACGTGACCAAAGAAAGTGGCATTCACGTCAGAAGAATTACAACTCCAATTGGCGTAATGTTGGCCATTTTTGAATCGCGCCCCAATGTTGTTTCTGATATTGCGGCTTTGTCGCTAAAATCTGGCAACGCTGTGATTTTACGCTGCGGTTCCGACTGCATTCACTCCGCAAAAGTTTTAGCCGATATTTATCGCGAAGCTTTAGATCGTTTTTTACTCGATAAAGATGCTGTAATATTAGTGACCGAAACTGGTCGCGAATATGTTGCCGAATTACTAAAGATGGAAAATCATATCGATGTTGTGATTCCGCGCGGCGGCAAATCTCTGATTAAAGCCGTAATGGATCACACCAAAATTCCAGTCTTTCGTCATCTTGATGGCAATTGTCATACTTATATTCATGAAAAATGCGATCCTGAAAAAGCCCGCCGAATTTTATTAAACGCTAAAATGAGAAGGGTTGGAATTTGCGGCGCAACTGAATCGCTGTTAATCGACAAAAGAATCGCCAAAAAAATCTTACCTCTTTTGGTTGACGATTTACTTGAAGCGGAATGTGAAATACGTGGCGACGAAGCTTGTATAGAAATTGACGCGCGCATTAAAAAAGCTGAAGAAAAAGATTATTACGCCGAATATCTCGACAAAATTATTTCTGTAAAAATTGTGCGCGATATTGACGACGCGATTAAACATATCGCAATTTACGGCTCTTCTCACACCGAAAGCATCGTCACTGAAGATAAAAAAATGGCGCAGTATTTTTTAAGCAAAGTTAATTCCGCAATTGTTATGCATAATGCCTCAACTCAATTTGCCGATGGTGGAGAATTTGGTTTGGGTGCAGAAGTTGGAATTGCTACTGGAAAACTTCACGCTCGTGGCCCAGTTGGTTTAGAGCAGCTTGTTACTTACAAATATATCGTTGAAGCTGATTGCGCGGTAAGGGCGTAAATATTTTTTTAAATCACCCTTTAAAAATTTGAATATAATCACCAAATAAACCTGCAAAGTATAAGTGATGTTAGTTGTGATGAGATATACCCCGCAAATTTTATTAGAACAAAATTATGAACATCGAACGTTACACTGAAAAATCCCGTCAGCTCCTACAAAACGCTCAAACATTGGCTTTGAGCTCGGGTCATCAAAAACTTTTGCCAGAACATTTGCTCAGTTGTCTTTTGGGTGATCCTGATAATTTGGCGGAAAAATTAATCACTAGTTCTGGTGGCAATTTTGATCTGATCCAAGCTGAAAATAAATTGACCTTAAGTCGAATTCCGATGGTTGATGGCAGCGGTATGACAGGAATTACAATTTCCCAAGAATTGGCACGAGTTTTGGTTTTGGCTGAAAAATTATCCGACCAAAATCACGACCAATTCGTAACCATGGAGCGAATTCTTCAGGCCATTTTAGAAGATGAAAAAAACGAAGGTGCAAAAGCGTTAAAAGTTGGAGGGCTTACTTCCAACTTACTTCGTGACGCAATTGAAAAAATTCGCGGCGGCAAAAAAGCTAACTCATCTGAATCAGAAAATACTTACCAAGCGTTAGAAAAATACGCGCAAGATTTAACGGAGAAAGCTCGAGACGGCAAGGTTGATCCTGTCATTGGGCGTGACGAAGAAATTCGCCGCGCTATGCAAATTCTATCGCGCCGCACCAAAAATAATCCGGTTTTAATCGGCGAACCAGGAGTTGGTAAAACTGCAATTGTTGAAGGATTGGCTCAAAGAATCGTTAATGGCGATGTGCCCGAAAGTTTGAAAAATAAAAGATTAATGGCGCTTGATATGGGTTCATTGATTGCGGGTGCAAAATTTCGCGGCGAGTTTGAAGAGCGTTTAAAATCGGTACTTTCAGAAGTTGAAGGTAATCACAATGTCATCCTTTTTATTGACGAATTGCATCTTTTGGTTGGTGCTGGAAAAACCGATGGCGCGATGGATGCTTCCAATTTATTAAAACCAGCTTTAGCGCGCGGAAGTCTTCACTGTATTGGTGCGACAACACTCAATGAATATCGCCAATATGTTGAAAAAGATGCTGCATTGGCGCGTCGTTTTCAGGCAATTTTTACCGAGGAGCCAACAGTTGCAGACACAATTTCAATCTTGCGCGGCATCAAAGAAAAATATGAAGTTCATCACGGCGTAAAAATTAAAGACTCGGCTTTAGTCGCCGCTGCAACGCTTTCGCATCGTTATATTTCTGATCGCTTTTTGCCTGATAAAGCCATCGATTTGATTGATGAAGCTGCCAGCAGCTTGAAGATTGAAGTTGAAAGCAAGCCGCATGAATTAGATGAATTAGATCGCAAAATTATTCAGTTAAAAATTGAAAATGAAGCTTTGAAAAAAGAAGATGACGCTGGTTCTAAAAAGCGTTTAGAGGCTATTTTGAAAGAGCTTGACGATGTTGAAAAAAAATCTGCTGACTTAACTTCTTTGTGGCGCGCTGAAAAAAATAAACGCTCAAAAATTAATGAAATCAAAGGAAAAATCGATCAAGCGCGTTATGAATTAGAAGTGGCGCAGCGCGAAGGAAATCTTGCCAAAGCGGGGGAAATCAGTTACGGAACTATTCCGTCTTTACAAAAAGAATTGGCCGCTTTCGATAATAATACTGAGCAAAAAATGATGCGTGAATCGGTCACCGAAGACGATGTGGCCACGATTATCGCTAAATCTACAGGCATTCCAATTGATAAAATTCTCTCTGGCGAAAAAGAAAAACTCCTAAAAATGGAAGATTTTTTGCGCTCGCATGTGGTTGGACAAGACGAAGCTTTAAAAGCGGTCAGCAACGCCGTAAGAAGATCGCGCGCTGGTTTGCAAGATGCAAATCGTCCAATAGGATCATTTTTGTTTTTAGGGCCAACTGGTGTTGGAAAAACTCAACTCTGTAAAGCTTTGGCTGAATTTATTTTTGACGATGAAACCGCAATTTTGCGCATCGACATGAGCGAATTTATGGAAAAGCATTCGGTCGCACGCTTGATTGGCGCGCCACCGGGCTATGTTGGCTTTGAACAAGGTGGAGTTTTAACCGAGGCCGTGCGCCGTCGTCCTTATCAAGTAATCTTATTCGACGAAGTTGAAAAAGCGCATCAAGATGTTTTTAACATTTTGTTACAAGTTCTTGATGACGGACGTTTGAGCGACAATCAAGGTCACGTCGTAAATTTCACCAATACCATAATTATCCTGACTTCAAATCTTGGTTCGCAGCTTTTAAACAAATCTGATTTTGAAGATGATTCTTCCGACGATCAGGCGATGATTGATGCGAAGAAGTCTTTGGCTTTTGATAATATTATGGAAGTTGTGCGCCAAAATTTCCGTCCAGAATTTTTAAATCGTTTGGACGAGATAATTTTATTCAACAAATTGAGTCGCAAAAATATGCAAAATATTGCCGATATTCAATTTGTTAGATTTGCCAAAAGATTGGCTTTACGCAATATTCGCGCCACTTTGGATGAATCGGCTAAAACTTATTTAGCACAAAAAGGTTATGACCCAACTTATGGCGCAAGACCTTTAAAGCGTTTGATTCAGCACGAAGTTGAGAATGTTTTTGCCGAGAAAATTTTGCGCGGCGAGGTGCTTGAAGGCAAAGAAATCAAGGTAATTGCGAAGAATGATAAAATTGAATTTATCTCGTAGAAATGAAAAAATTACTTCTCATTTTTCTACTTATTTCAACGCAATCTTTTGCCGACAGCAGCGAGTGTTATCGTCAAAGAAACCCGATAGGATTTAGCAATTACGATATTTGTGAAGTGGCGGGAACGGGCTATATTTGCGTTACCATTGAAGTAAAAGAGGGTGGCGGTATTTCTTGTTTTCCGGCTCCAAAAGTGCATGAAGCATCTGTAAAAAAAGAAATAACTCGCAGCAAAAAATACAGCGAAGATGGTTATTAAAAGCCTTATTTGCGCAAATGAAGTTTAAAACGCCAACGTCACTCCAAGCGTCAGCCAATTCTGATTATTGCCATTAATATTGTGGCCGTAAATCGTGTCAAAAATTAGATTTTCACAAACAAAATATCGCAAACCAAATTGTGTCGCTGGGCGATTAGGACCGGTTTTGTAAGCTCCATTGGTCTGAAAAATTTCTGGATTGAAAACTAATTTATCGCTCAAGTGAAATTGGCCACCAATTCCATAATTCAAAAAATCGATAGATTTATTGTTGTTAAAACTATGGCGCCAATTCTGCCAACCCACATAAGCATTGATGTCAAGCAGGTCGTTAATTTTTATTGTATTCGAACTATAAGCATAACTTCCATAAGTTTTTTGATCCGTTGAAGAATAATTTACACCAACTGTCGCTGAAGAAGAAATGTCTTCACTTTTATGCCATAAATATTTTACCTGTGGCCACAAAGTGTTGATATTCTTGGCTGTAGCATCGTAAGTTTCTTGAACGGCAAATTCGGCATTGGGCAAAAGTTCATAGGCGGGATTGGTGACAAAAATATCTTCGCCGGTGTTGCTGTGACTATACCAATTTTCGATCTGAACTTTTTTAGCATCAGCAATTCCACCATCATCGACAAGATAAGCGCCAGCTGCGAAGGCGACGGTTGGCGTTATAAGAAATAGCGATGAGAGGGCGAGTAATTTTTTCAAATCTTGCAGTAATGTTTGAGAGGTATTTTTAGTTTGGTATACGGCGTTCACGAATTCGCTAATAATCAACTCGCAAAAAATATAATCCACAAGCTGGTGCATTTGGCCCCGATTTGGCACGGTTTTTACTTTCTAAAATTGCCTTCATTTCATCTGATTTTATTTTTCCAGATCCAACCCAAAGCAGCGTCCCAACAATATTGCGCACCATGTGATGCAAAAAAGATTTGGCGCTGATTTCAATTATAATTTCGTCACCATTTTTGTTGATCGTAATTTCTTTAATATTTCTAAGCGCAGAGTTGGCTTGGCAATTGGAATCGCGAAAAGATGAAAAATCATGTTCGCCAATTAAAAATTTTGAAGCCGCCACCATTGCTTCCAAATCAAGGCTGCGCACCACATGCCAAGCGAGATTTTTTTGTAAAGTTAGTGGTGCACGACGGTTAAAAATTACATAACGGTAGTGACGCATTTTTGCGCTGAAGCGGGCGTGAAAATTTTCGTCAACAATTTCGCAATCAAGAACTGCAACATTTTCTGGACGTAAGTAATTATTCAAACCCATCACAATTCGATGAGGCGTAAATTTTTTATTTAAAGTAAAATGCGCAACTTGTCCTAAGGCATGAACACCAGCATCAGTGCGGCCGGAAGCGTTAATTTTTACGCGTTGTTGCGACAATTTAAAAACTGCATTTTCCAAAATTTCCTCAACAGAATTATTGGGCATATCGGGTTGTTTTTGATATCCGCAATAATTTGTGCCGTCATATTCAAATATAATTTTATAGTGAACTATTGCCATTCTTTGATCCGTGCTAAATGAGAATATTCGTTTTCGCGATAATTTTGTAGATTGGGTGCTGCGATATAGCCATTATTTTTATCAGCGAAATGTTTGAAAAGCTTTGTTAATCCAGCTTTGGCAGCGCTGGCTAAAATTTTTATTTCTTGCGAATCTTCTGAAATTTTTTTAATTTCATCTTCAGAAGAAAAGGAAAGTTTCCAATAATTTAGTGAAGAAATTTCATTTTCAAAACCATTCTCAAGCAGCATCAGAACTGCGATTGTAAGTTGTGGTTCACTTCCAGAAATCACGTCAATTTTGCTTGGAGCTTGGCCAGTTTTATAATCAAAAATATGGGCAGATTTTTTTTCATCGAAAGCGATGCGATCAATTTTTCCATTGATTACGATTCCGTCGAATAAGGTTTCAACCTCGTATTCTGTAAGGTTTTTTAGAGTTTTAAATTCAGATTCTCTGGCAAAAAATCCTCGAAAAATATTTTCAAATTTTGGCCACCAAATTAATTTTGATTCATCGGATAAGAAGTTTTGCTCAAAAATTTTATGTGAATTTTCTAAGGATTTTTCAAGGTCTTGCGGATTTTTTACAAACTCTTCCAAAGCTTTGTGGACAAAGCTTCCAAACTCGGCGTAACTTGGTTCAAAATCGATTTTTTGCAGCTCTTTTAATCTTAAAATTCGTTTGGCGTAAATTGAATAAGGATCAGAAATTAATTTTGAAATATCGGTAATCGCTAATTTTTTTGGGCGAAATTCGATTTCTGGTTTAGGTTCTGTGCGACCTATTTTAAAGCTCTCAACGCTGTTTAATTTTGTCAGAAGTTCAAAATATTTTTCTTGAGATGTAAAATTAATTTCTAATTTTTTACACAAAGTTTCCAATTTTAAAAGAAAAGGAGATGGACTTGAAGGCGCGCCATTAGAGCTTAAAGAGCGAGTCATAATAACTTCAGAATTGGATAAATAGTTACAAAAATCGTAAGCATTTTGACCAATTTTTTTGAGTTTTTTGTCGATTCCTAAATCTTTTTTAATTTTCTTCCCCAGCCAATTTTCCGATTCAATCGCAGGAAAATCTCCTTCATTTAGCGAGGCAACAATCACCAAATCATAATTTAATAAACGGGCTTCAATCGTTGATAAAATCTGGATTGGAGCCATTGCATCTGATTTGCCAAAGTAGCTGATTTGTGAAAATAGAATTTCAAAAATTCCCAAAGCATTTTTGCAGTCGATTATAAAATTATGATTTTGTTTTAGTTTTTCAAAAAATTCAAAAAGCTCTTCTTGGGCTTCTTCTTTGATCAATAATTCTGTAAATCTTTTACCGCTCAGATTCTCTACAACTTCAATCAAATTAGCGCTGTAATTTGCAATATCGACGCGATCTTTTTGTTTAATTAGAGGTGCTAAATTTTGGTAAAAATTATTGAAGAAAATTTTTAATTCAGATTCTTCTGACGATTCTAATTTGCTGAAAATGCCTGATAATCCTGTGTTGCTACGATCTTGACGCAAAATTTTATTTTCAAAATTTTCTAAGATTTTGCTTTTATTTATAATAACGCAAAATGGGTTTTGTAGAACGGCAAGTAAGCTTGAAGAAGTAAAATCATTTTCGATTAAATCTAAAATCAGCAGAATAAAATTAACTAATTTTGAGTTAAAAATTCCGACGTCGCGACTATCATTGAATGGAAGTAAAAGGCTTTGGAGTTCGTATTTTAAAAGCTTTGCAAGCTTTTGATTGTTTGTAATTACGGCAGATTTTTTGTTTGATAAAAATTTTTCAGCCAAAATTAAAGCGATGATTCGAGCTTCTTCAAGCTCGTCTTTTGTAGTAATTGACGATAAATTTATTTCTTTAATTGGGTCAACGGATTGCCATTTTTGAGTTTGATTGGCCGGCAACATTAAAGTTGAAAGCAGAATTTGCATGCTTTGCGAGCTTAGGCAAAAATTTGGTTTGGCAATTTTTACGATTTGTTTTTTCTCAATTTCTAAAAAATTAATCAGAGAATTTAGAAAAAATTGCGGGTGATTTTCTTGAGTAAAAATTTGCTCGGATTCATCAAGTCCGTGTAAAATCACATAACCATTTTCTTGCTGCGCGATAGCTTTAATCAGGCTTCTGCTAGCCAAAACACTTCCTGTCGATCCGGCAATAATTAATGGAAATTTTGAGCCATATTTTGTCAAAGCTTCGCCAAATTTTTTGACGATAAAATTTTGATAAGAACTAGCGAAAAAAATATCATTTTTAATCAAAGAATTTTTGAGATGGATGTGAAAATTCTTCAGAAAATCTAGCGTGACTTGGCGATGTTTCGAAAGATCAGAATCGTCAATTTCAACAAATTTATTTAGATCAATTTCTTCGCGCTCAATTTCATCAAACAAACTTTTGAGATGAACCGAAATAGCAAGCGCTTGCGTCGCTTCAATATTTTCGCCAAAAAGAGCTAATTTTTGAATTTCGTTGGTAAGAAAAAATAAATTATCGATGCCAGAAATAAGTTTGATTTGCAAGAGTTCGTCGATGATTTGAGCAACGTCTTCTTGCGGCAAAAAATCAAAAAAATCTTCAAAGGAAAGATCGGAAATCGCTTTAATTTTTGGTAAAATTAACGCAGAATTTTGAGGATTTTTTGTTAAAAATAATTCGCGCAATTCCCTACAGCTTCTTTGATTGGGAAGAAATATTTTAACCTCAGAAATTGTGTTAAAAAAATCTTTTTCCAACCAATCAAAAAACGATTCGAAAAAATGATAGTTAGCGGGAATGTTAAAAATATTGGCTTTACTAACTTGAGTCATTTTAAATTCTTGTAATTTGTCGACGCGTTCATATTTTGCGCCTTTTTTGCCAACTTAAAAAATAATTTTTGCGATGAAAGTAATAGTTTTAGGCGCCGGAGTTATTGGAGTTACAACCGCTTATTTTTTGGCGCGAAATGGACATGAAGTCACCGTGCTCGAAAAAAATTCCGCCCCAGCTTTGGGTTGTTCTTACGCTAATGGCGGACAATTGAGCTATTCTCACATTGAACCTTGGGCTTCAAAAGCTTCGATAAAATTATTGGCAAAAGCATTTTTTCTTTCGCCATCATTTTTAACAATTTCTGATTTTACTAATCGTGATTTTCTAAATTGGTCTTATCAATTTTTACAAAATTCTTGTCGCCAAAAAAGCCATCAAAACAGCGAAAAATTATACAAGCTTGGAGCTTACAGCAAGAAGATTATGGAAGAAATTATTGCCAATGAACCTGACTTAGAATTCAATTATAAAAATGCTGGAATTTTACATTTTTTTCGAAGTGCAAAATCTTTAGAACAGGCAATTAAAGAAGCTGAATTTGCGATATCTTTGGGATGTCATATTCAAGTTTTGGATAAAAATGAATGTGTAAAAAAAGAACCAACTTTATCAAAACTTGCTGACGAAAATAAATTGGCGGGTGGAATTTTTTATGAAGCTGATGCTAGTGGAAATGCCATGCTTTTCACCCAATCTTTAGAAAAGATTTGTCGCGAAAAATATGGTGTAATTTTTGAATATAACACTGACATCAAAAATCTTTTTACCAATTACAAAAAAATTACCGGCATTAATACCAGCGCAGGAGTTTTTGTTGCTGATAAATATATTTTTGCGCTTGGAGCCGCAGGAAATAAGTTGTTGAAGGGAATTGGCATCGATCCGAAAATTTACCCGCTTAAAGGATATAGCCTTTCGATTCAAGCTGATGAAGGGTTTTTAGCGCCAAATATGGCCCTAACTGATACCAAAAATAAAATTGTTTATAGCCGCATTGGAAATATTTTTAGAGTGGCTGGAACCGTTGAAGCTTGTGGCGATAGACCAGAAAAAAATCTAAAACATTTAGCTTTTTTACAAGCGGTTGTTAGGTCAACTTTTTCTGACTTTAGTAATTTAAATAAAGCTTCAGATTGGTGCGGTTTTCGACCATTCCGACCAAATTCGATTCCGCTTATTTGCCAAATAAAAAAATATGAAAATCTTATCATTAATGCTGGTCATGGTTCGCTTGGATGGACAATGGCAGCGGCTTCGGGTAAAATTTCTTCTGATTTGGTGCTTGATAAAAGGAATGAGCAATTCAGCTTTTTAGCGCAAGAGGAAGAATCTATTTATATCAACAACTAAAGTTATTTTTAATGTCAATTTCAGAGAGCATTCTTGAGAAACTCAGAGCAAATGATAAAAGCACAACCGATCTTGGAATCAGTGGCAGCGCCGTTGGCAATGAAGGTGCAAAAATTTTAGCCAAAGCATTGGAAGGCAATACCTCGCTCGTAAGTCTGGAGCTTGGAAATAGCAACATTGGCGCCGAAGGTGTCGCTGCTTTGGCTTCAATTTTAACAAAAGTCAGCGCTTTAAAAACTCTTTATCTGAGAGGAAATAAAATTGGCGATGGCGGAGCAAAAGCTTTGGCAGCGGCTTTAAAAAGCAATAATTGTTTAGAGCATTTATATCTTGGTGGTAATGAAATCGGTATTGAAGGCGTAAAAGCTTTTGCGGAAGCTTTTGAAAGAAATTCCACGCTGCAGACCATTTATTTGCGCAACAATCACGTTGGCGATGAAGGTGCAAAAATTTTAGCGGACGCTTTGCAAAAAAATTTCGGACTACGAGTTTTAAACGTTGCTAATGCCGAATTGACCGAAGTTGGATGTAAAGATTTTATCAAGCTTTTGGATAGTAATACCACATTACAAAGCATTGTTTTTGAGCATAATGGCGTTGAGGCGGAAGATATTGTTAAAGCTTTTGCCGATCGTTTAAAATACAACGAATCATTAGAAGTAACCACTTCAAATATTGTTGCCAAAAAGATTCTAAGACATTGTGAAGATCATATGGAGTTGGAAAGAATCAAAGAAGATAAACGCCCAATGACCTTGGAAGAATTGGCGCAAAACTGCGCTTTGAGTCGTGCGGAGCAATATCATTGGTCGGGAAATAATTTGCAGGGTAATGCAATTTTATGCGTCAGTTTTTTGTCGCGAATGATTTTGGGAAGATATTCTTACGACCAAGAAACTATTAACGATATGACTCGCGTCGCTCGAACTGTATATGAAAAATTATTGGCTCGCGCCAAAGAAGATTTGGCAAATCCAAAGGTTATAAAACCAAATCAGGAAATTTTACAGGCGGCGACTTTGTTTATTGGTTAGATTTTATCATCCGCGAAAATTTTTTTACATCTCTTGCCAAATGCAAAGAGCCGCAAATTATAACGCGGCAAGGCTGATTATTGTTTTTGGTAATGTAGTAAATTGCTTCCAACAAATCTTCGGCCGCAAAAATTTCCATTCCAATTTCAGCACCAATTTCAGAAATCTTTTGAGCGCTTTCCGGATAAGGCTCGCCATCAACACGCACCGCGATTATTTCTGCGATATTTCTAAATTTTTCTAAAAATTCTTTTTTGCATTTATTGCGACTGAATCCACAAATTATAAAATTCTTTTTATCATCATTTTGCTCAATAATAAAACGGGCGAGGGCGAAAGCGCCAGCTTCGTTGTGGGCGCCATCAATTAACAATTCATCTTGGGAATTTTTTAAAATTTTTCGCAAGTTATTGGAAATTTTTTCTAATCTACTTGGCCAATAAACTTTAGAAATTGCTTGTCGAATATGACTTTCTTCGATTTGGAATTTTTCTCTAATCGCTAAAACTGCCGAAATTGCTGTGGCAAAATTAATATATTGATGCGAGCCGCGAAGTGCTGGACTGGGCAGATTCTCAAAGATTTGTTCTTCAAATCTTAAATCAAATTCACCGCTATCTTCATCCATCATTACATCAAAATCTTCGCCGTAAAAATAAGCTTTTACATTTTGATCTTGCGCTAAAATTTCAATTATCTCGCGCGCCTTTTGTGGTTGCGATGCAACAATCAAAGGAGTTTGTGGCCGCATAATCATTGCTTTCTCGAGAGCAATTCTTTCAATTGCATTTCCTAAATATTCCACGTGATCGAAAGAAATTGGCATGATTAAAGTCGCTAATTTTTTTTCGATAATATTTGTCGCATCAATTCTTCCGCCCATTCCGCATTCAATAATAGCAATATCTGCTGGCACTTTTGAAAAAGCTAAAAATGCCCCAATGGTAAAACTTTCCATAAAAGTTAATGGCGTTTCTTGCGCAACAATTCTGGTTTCTTCCATGATTTCGAAAAGAAAATTATCAGAAATTTTTTCTCCCGCTAAAACGATACGTTCGTTGCAATCGTGCAAATGTGGCGAAGTATAAATGTGAGCTTTATAGCCAGATTGGGTAAAAATCTCAGCGATTAATGAAGTTGCGGAACCCTTGCCATTTGTGCCGGCAACGTGAATTATTGGCGGTAATTTTTGATGAGGATTTCCTAATTTTTCGAGCACGATTGCCATTCTTTCAAAGACAGTTTCGTAATCGATTTGTCTTTTGCCCAATGTTGAAGGAATAGGCCAATGAGGCAGATAAACCATTTTAGATTTAAGTTTTAGATTTTAATAATACCGAACTGGATTTGGTCATTCGACAACTTTTCAACGTCGTAATTTTGTCAAAAAAGCGCTAAAAATATGCCAAAATCTGGTGTTAAAACAGGCTCTTAGAAGTTTGAAGATCTAGCTAACACTGCGTCGCCTTGTCGAATGAAGAGATCTAACAATTGTAAATCATAATCCTCAAATTTTGAAAATCCTGAAGTTCATTACCGCATTTTTATTATCACTGGTTCCAAGCCTTGCAAACGCTGCTTCGCCAACTAATAAAATTTCGCTTACGCCAAATACGCAATTGCAAATTCAGGGCTCGTCAACTTTTTCTGCTGCGGCGAGAAATCAATCTACAACTTTTGAACAAAGACAATTTAGCGACGGAACAAATAATCGTAACAATCAAAATCTGGCGCTTGAAAACAATTCGCAACTTTATCTAAAGCTTGAAAATAAAGCCTCGACCTTCTCTAAAAATAAATTTGGCGCGACGCTAAAAGTTGAAGCGGAAGCTTCTTCGGCGCAAAATAAAAGCACAATCAATGCTGATCAAGGCTTTATTTATGCTGATTCTGAGGCTTTCGGAAAATTCGAACTTGGCGATAATATTGCCGTAAATCAAAAAATGAAAGTTGGTCCAGCCAGTTTTGCGCGAGGTGCTGGCGGCATTAATGGCAATTATTTAAAATATTTGAATTTGCCGATTTCTTCACAATTTATCTTAATTGCGCAATCGCCAATTGGTCATGGTGGCTATGCCAGCAGCGGTTCTCAACTTAACTCAGATTCGATAAAAATTTTGCGCAATGGTAGCTTTAACGGCGCCGAAGATGCGACTAAATTAAATTATTATTCTCCCAGAATTGCAGGATTACAAATCGGCGCCAGCTATACGCCAAACACTGCAAACTCGGTTGTTTCCTCAACGGTTTTTAGCGGACAAAATAATGCCATCAGCGACGTATTTAGCGCTGGAGCCAATTACACCGATAATTTTGAAAATTTTGATTACGCATTTTCAGCAACTGCAGAACAAGGAAGATCAAAAACTACCTCGCAAAATAATTTATCTTCTTACGACATCGCTACTACAATGGCCTATTTCGGTTTCACTTTCGGCGCTTCTTACGGTAATTGGAAAAAATCTTTGCAAAACAACGATCACAATTTCAAAAATGCCACTTATAAAACTTTGGGAATTTCTTATCAAATTGGGCATTTTTCAGTTGGTTTAACTAATCTAAAAAGTAGCTTCCAAAAAAATGATTACCAAGCTACCTCCCTTGGTCTTGACTATAAGCTTAGCAAAGCTTTTATGCCTTATTTTGAAATTACTCAGTTTAAATTTTCACCTGCACAAAATATTACCAGCAACGTTGGATTTGTTGCTCTTGGTGGCTTTGTATTGTCATTTTAATTAACAAATTTCTTTCAAAAACATGAGTATCGCCGCTCTTGATTCGTATTTATTACCACTAAAAGAAATCATGGACCGTGATGGTGTGAGCGAGGTTTCGATCAACCGTCCCAACGAAGTTTGGATTGAAAATAAAGGCGACATGACTCGCGAAGAGTTGCCAACTTTTGACATCAATCATTTAAAATCTCTGGCACGACTTGTTGCGCAGTCAACTGAACAAAGACTTAGCGAAGAAGAGCCATTACTTTCCGCAACCCTGCCCAATGGTTATCGTATTCAAATCGTATTTCCGCCAGCCTGCGAACCCGGATCTGTAATTATTTCAATTCGTAAACCTTCCAGCGTAAAATGGAGTTTGGAAGATTACGATAAAATGGGCATGTTTGCCACTGCTTCAGTTGGCGAAGTTGAAGATAAAAACGATTTAATTTTGGCTAAACTTTTACAATTAAACCGTATTAAAGATTTCTTGATACGCGCGGTTTTATACAAAAAAAATATCATCATTTCTGGCGGTACTTCAACTGGTAAAACCACATTTACCAATGCAATGATTCAGGCGATTCCTCATGAAGAGCGCCTAATCACTGTGGAAGATGCGCGAGAAATTGACTTAACTTATCACAAAAACCGCGTTCATTTAATTGCCTCAAAAGGTGGACAAGGTCGTGCTAAAGTTACGACGCAAGATTTAATCGAAGCTTGTTTGCGTTTGCGTCCAGAGCGCATTATTGTTGGTGAGTTGCGTGGCGCAGAAGCTTTCTCTTTCCTTCGTGCGATTAACACTGGTCATCCAGGATCAATTTCAACATTGCACGCCGATACTCCAAAAATGGCGTTGGAACAATTAAAAATGATGGTAATGCAAGCTGGTCTTGGTATGGCTCCAAGCGAAATTACAACTTATATCAAAAACGTAGTTGATGTGATTGTTCAGTTAAAACGCGGCGCCAAAGGCAAACGCTACATTTCGGAAGTTTATTTTAAAGCCATTCACAACAATCCTTCAAAAGCAGAATAATTTACTATGTTTCGCGCGCGTTTTTTTGACAAAAAATCTGAATTTTTAACATTGCAACAAATCATTGATATTACTGGCGCGAAAGTTGCTGTTGATATTGATGTGAACCAAAAAATTTCTGACATCGCCACTCTGCAAAAAGCTGATAAAACTCAAATTTCGTTTTTCACTTCTGGTCAATATTTCGATCAATTTCAAATTACTAAAGCTGGATTTTGTTTCCTTGATGAAAAAAGCCAAACTAAGGCGCCCCAAGGATTAACGGCCATTATTCACAAAAATCCTTACTTTGCCTATTCGCAAATTGTTGCTGCTTTTTACAAAACAAAAGATGTGGATTTTGATGGTAAAAATTTAATTCACCCAACTGCAAAAGTTGGAGAAGGCACGAAAATTGGGCCCAATGCTTATCTTGGAAAAAATGTTGAAATTGGAAAAAATTGCTTCATTGGCCCAAGCGCCTCGGTGATGGATAATTGCATAGTCGGCGATAACTGCATTATTAATTCTAATGTGGTGATCTCTTTCGCGGTGATTGGAAATAATTGTGGATTTTTAAATGGTGCAAAAATTGGTCAAGATGGCTTTGGCTTTGCTCATAATGCCGGCGTAAATCACAAAATTATTCAGCTTGGAATTGTTGAAATTGGTAACGATGTTGAAATTGGCGCCAATAGCTGCATTGATCGCGGCGCGATTGAAAATACCAAAATTTCTGACGGTGTAAAAATCGATAATTTGGTACAAATTGCCCACAATGTTACAATCGGCAAAGGCACGGTAATGGCGGGCTGTTCGGCAGTTGCTGGAAGTACTAAAATCGGAAGTTACGTTCAAGTTGGTGGTGGGTGTAGCATCGGCGGACATATTTCGATTGGTGATGGCGTCAGAATCGCCGGCATGAGCGGCGTGATGCGTGATATTGAGCCAATGCAAGTTGTGGCGGGAATACCAGTTCAGCCAATTCGCGATTGGCATAAAATTAATACCAAGCTGCTGGCTTTGATTAAGAAAACTGACTAAATCAATCCCGCTATCCCGCTGGTCGAGCGGAGTCGAGACCTCGCGAGATTCCTGCCGCTAGAAACGTGAGCTGAACTCAAGAGGTTTCGACTCCGCTCAACCAGCGGAAGTGGAATTTGCAACCCAGTCCATAAGTTCAGTCGCTAACGCTCAGCATGACAGGAGAGGCGGCGCTCAAATTTCTTAAGCTTTCTTTAAATAATTATTTTTAACCCAAGTAAAAATTCTTTCAGAGGCATTGGTTTTTTACCTTGTCGCTGTAAAACTAAAGGCCTAATTACGCCTTTTCCACATTGAATCGCCAATCTTTCATCCAAAATTTTTCCCGCTTGATTTTCGCTGGAATTTTTGTCCACAATTTCCGCTGCAAAAATTTTTATTTTCTCGCCATTGTAAATAAAGTACGCTTCCAAAGATCCATTCAATCCACGAATTTTTCTTTCAATTTCTTGCGCTGATTTTGTCCAATCAATCTCGCATTCTGCCTTTTCAATTTTTTTGGCGTAAGTCATCAGGCTATCGTCCTGCTTGGTTAAAACCGCTTTTCCATCGCGAAAATTCTTTAAAGTTTTAACCAAAATTTCTGCCCCCATTTTTGACAATTTCTCGGCTAAGTTTTTGTAAGTTTCGCTGCCATCAAGCACAAAATTTTCCTGACAAATTATGTCGCCACTATCTAAACCTTTGTCCATTTTGATGATAGTAATTCCGGTTTCCAAATCGCCTTCCATAATTGGACGTTGAATTGGCGCAGCTCCGCGCCATTTTGGTAAAAGGGAAGGGTGAATATTTAGGCAGCCTAATTTTGTGCCATCTAAAATTTCTTGTGGTAAAATAAGTCCGTAAGCCACGACCACAGAAGCATCAGCGCCAAGATCGCAAAATTCTTTTTGCGCTTCCAAATTTCTTAAACTTTTCGGTGTCAAAACTTTCAAGCCATTTTGCAGAGCCAAATTATGAATTGAAGAATTTTGTAATTTATGGCCGCGACCTGCAATTTGTGGTTCGCGAGTATAAACCGCAACAATTTCAAAATCGGGATCTGCAATTAATTTTTCCAGAGTTGGACAAGAAAAATCAGGCGTTCCCATGAAGATAATTTTCATGAATTTTAGATTAAGGTTTAAGTTTTATGATCTAGATTCTTCGACAGATCTTATTTAAATTCAAAATTTTAAATCCCCCAAATTTTATCGTGAAAGTCAAAAAATTATTTTTACTAGGAATAGCCATTGCCTTTGCCGTGGCTTTTTTTGATTTACTGACCAAAAGACTAATCTTTGGGATCTTAGAAAACATTGCTTTGACGCAAGATGTTAAAAATCCCGAAATTGCAGTTTTTAATTTCTTCAGCTTGGTTTTGGTGTGGAATCGCGGCGTAAGTTTTGGCATGTTTAACCAGTTAAGTAGTGGCCCCATTATTCTTTCGCTATTACAATTTGCGATTATGTGCTTCGTTTTTTGTTGGATTTATCGCAACGAGAAACCACATTTTGCTTGGGCTCTTGGACTTATTGCTGGCGGTGCTTTAGGAAATTTAGCCGATCGAATCAGAAATGGCGCGGTCGCAGATTTTTTGGATTTTCATATTGCATCCTATCATTGGCCCGCCTTTAATTTAGCGGATTCTTGCGTATTTATCGGAGTTGCTATTTTAGTTATCGACGATCTTATTTTTAAAAAAAAATGAAAAAAATTTTCGTACTTGCACTGATTTTTTTACTCGGTTCATGTTTGACAAAAAAAGTTGATGATCCATTAACCATTCCGCCAAATTTTGCCGAAATGCCCGATGTAAATAATCCTGAAAAGCCTACAGAAGAACAAAAAGACGAGAATATCTCTCGTTTGAAAGACCTTCTTTTGAAAAGCGATAATTAGCTTTACTAACCCTTAATTTTTAAAAAAATGTTAAACCAACTTTTAATTTCTGACGCTTTTGCTCAAGCCACCGAGGCCGCAACTTCTACTCAAGATTTTTCGTTCACTAGTTTTGTTCCGCTAATTTTAATTTTTGCGGTTTTTTATTTTTTGATTATTCGTCCGCAAACCAAGAAATATAAGGAACATCAAGAAATGGTGAAAGGTTTGAAAGTTGGCAATAAAGTTGTAACTACTGGGGGAATTCTTGGTGTGGTAAAAGAAATCGACGCCAAAGAAGATGTGGCGGAAATTGAAATTGCTAATGGCGTGACCATTAAAGTTTTAAGAAATTATGTTGCTGAGTTGGTGAAAAAAGAAGAGAAAAAAGACGCGAAAAAGAAGTAATAATTATAGGCCCCGTCATGCGATGGGGCTTACTAATATCATTCAAGCAAGAAAAAATAATTAACAAACCATGCTTAATTTTTCTAAAACAAAAATAATTACGATTTTAGCCGTATGCGTAATTTCTTGTATTTACGCAGCTCCATCATTTTTGGCGCAAAATCCTGATTCAAAAATATCAAAAATTTTACCAGATCAAAAAGTAAATCTTGGTCTTGATTTGCGCGGCGGATCGCAATTGATGTTGGAAGTGGATTTTGATTACTACATCAAAGAGCAGCTCAATAATTTAAAAGAAGAGCTTAAGGCAAATTTTCGAGATCAAGCCGTTCGTACCGTTCCCGCAATTGCTGGTAGCAAAATTATTTTTTCTTTAAGTGATGAAGATCAAAAAAAATCGGCAAAAAAAATCATCAAAAAACTTAGCAACCGCGTTGATATTGATGAAAATTCTGGAGATTTTTCGGTTTATTTTTCCGATCCAGAAATCACTTTGATGCAGCAAAATTTGATCAAACAATCAATCGAAATTGTCAGAAAAAGAATCGATGAAAGTGGCACAAAAGAGCCAACAATTCAAGCTCAAGGCACTAACCGTATTTTATTACAAGTTCCTGGAGTTGAAAATTCTGAAGAAATTAAATCAATTTTAGGCAAAACTGCCAAAATGACTTTTCACCACGTTTCCGATAAAACTTTTACCGCTGAAACAGGGGGCGTTGACTCAGATTTGGAAAGACTTTTCGACTTTCAGGGCCGTTCTTATTTGATCAAAAAAGAAGTGGTTTTAAGTGGCGATTTACTGATTGATGCTTCCGCAACTTATCACGAAGGTCAGCCGGCAGTTTCATTTCGTTTCAACGATATTGGTTCAAAAAAATTCGCGCAAATTACCAAAGAAAATATCGGTAAATTTTTTGCCATCGTTTTGGACGGAAAAGTTATTACCGCACCAAGAATCAACACGGTAATTAATCAAGGTTCTGGCGTGATTTCTGGAAATTTTACCGTTGCTGAAGCCAACGAAGTTGCGCTTTTACTTCGCGCTGGCGCACTTCCAGCTCCACTAAAAGTTATCGAAGAAAGAACGGTCGGTCCATCACTTGGGTCGGATTCAATTAAAAGCGGAAGTGTTGCTGCTCTTGCGGGGCTTATCTTTGTTGCGATTTTTATGATGTTTTTCTACGGATTTTTTGGCTTTCTTGCCAATGTCGCGATGGTTATCAACATCGTTTCGATCATGGCAATTTTATCGCTCATCGGCGCCACTTTAACTCTTCCAGGAATTGCTGGTATCGTGCTTACAATGGGCATGTCGGTTGACTCTAACGTATTAATTTTTGAAAGAATCAAAGAAGAGTTGCGCGCTAAAAAAACTATTCTTGCTGCAGTTGAGCAAGGATTTTCTCAAGCCTTCCGTACCATTATCGACGCCAATATCACAACTTTAATCGTGGCATTTTTCCTTTACGTTTTTGGTAACGGATCGGTCAAAGGCTTCGCAGTTACGCTTTCAATTGGCATTATTTCATCAATGTTTGCCGCAATTCTTTTGACCAGAATGATGATCGCTTTGTGGCTGAAGCATCGCCGACCAAAAAAACTAAATTTGATTTAGAGGATAGTAGAATTGTTTTTTCGCCACCTACTTTCCTTTATCGCAATTTTCTTAAGCTTAGTTCTAACAGATTCTGACGCCTACGCAGCATTTGCCAAACCCAATTCAAAAAATAAAGAATCTCTGCCTTCGGTTTTAAAAGCTGACAATGTCGAAGGTGATCAATTGACAAATTTGATGAAGGCTACAGGCAATGTAGAATTGCGTCGCGACAATAGCATTGTTAATGCCGACGAGATGATTTATGACAAAAATAGCGGTTGGGTAAGGGCGATTGGCAATATTAAAATTAAAAATATTGAGCTGGGAAATGTTGTGGCCAGCGATGCTAAAATTAAGGACGATTTTTCCAGCGGTGTTTTTTCCAACAGCACCATGGTGATGATTGATGGTTCTTATCTTAAATCGCCTGAAATTGATCGCGTAACTCCAGAGGTTACGGTTTTAAAATCTTCAATTTATTCAATCTGTCCCAATTCCGAAATTAGCGCTGACAATTCTTTAGCTGGAAAAAAGCGCGACATGTTTTCGATAAAATCGCAAACTACGACAATTGATCGCGGACAACAAAATTTTAAAGTGAAGCACGGCGTAGTAAGGCTTTACGACTTTCCAGTTTTTTATACGCCTTACTTAAAAACATCTTTTCCTTCTAAAGGTCGACAAACCGGATTTTTGCCGCCAGCCTATATCAGAAATAAATATGGCTTTGGTTTGCAAGTTCCTTTTTATGTCAATATTGCGCCTGAAAAAGATTTAACTATCAGCTCCTATCTTAATCCTGGGCGAAATTTATATATCATCAAAAACGAGTTTCGTCACATGACGTCATACGGAACTTATTCGATCATTCCCGAAATCGCCAATAACAATATCACTTACGCCAACGACGCCACAACCATCAGCCGTTCCAAAAGCCAATATCGCTGGAATGTTCAGGGTCTGGGTCTTTTTGATTTTACGACAAATACTGGTTTAGATTTTATCTTAAACGACGTTTACGACCGCAACTATTTGCGCGACTATCACAGTAATTATGTTGGCTACACCATGTCAAAAGTGAATCTCGATTATATTTATCAGCGCGATTATTACTCAGTAAAAGCAATTAAATTTCAGGAATTAGAAAATCCCGTCACCGAAAAAGCTTCGCCAACAATTTTGCCGATGATCGATGCTCACGTCGAAACTAAACCGATGGCGTGGAAAGAAAAATTTGCCCTAACTTCAAATGTAACAACAATTACCCGAGATGATGGTTTGCAATATCGCCGCGTCAGCGAAACTCCTGAGGTTAATTTGCCGTTAAATTTGAACGGCAATTTATTCACTTTTAACGCCAAAGTTCAAAACGATTTATATTCTTTGGAAAATAATTATAAGGGCACAACTCCGTCGAAGAATTATGATTCTGCCACCGTTAATTATAAACCCGAAGCTTCGTTGAATTGGTCGATGCCTTTGATTAAAAGATCGAAAACCAATATTTTTATGATTGAGCCAATGGCCAATATCATTACCAGTACTTTTAAGAAAAATTTTACAGCATTACCAAACCAAGACAGCAACAATTCAGAATTGACGGTGAATAACTTATTTGTCAGTGATCGTATTGCCGGCTTCGATCGCAATGAAGCCGGAACCCGCACCAGCTATGGCGCAAAGACCGCCTTCTTTAACCAATATGGTGAATACGGTTTAACTTTGGGACAAAGTTTTAGAATTAAAAATCAAACTCAAGATGTGAAGATTCTTGGTTTTAACGATAATAATAAATCAAATCTTGTTGGATTGACGTCTTATAAGGCGATAAAATATTTTAATTTTTCTTACGCCTTTCAGCTCAATGAATCTAACTATCAAAACGAGGTGAATGAATTTTTGGCGTCATTTGATTATGGTCGTTTTACTTTTTCCACCAGCTATCTTTTGCTTTTACAAAATTCTCAAAATGCTCTTAAAAGAGAGCAACTTTCTTTTACGACGGGCATGAAATTTACACCAAAAACCTCGACCACTTTTATGACAAATAAAGACATGGTAACTGGTCGCGTTCTAAATCGGGCATTGACTTTGAATTATGACGGATGTTGTACTGTTTTCAGTTTCGGCATGACTCAAAGTAACCCAAGTAATTTGACCAAACCTTCAAATTCTTTCAATTTCAGCATCTCGTTTAAGAACTTGTAAAAGCGGTTTAAATTTCTAACTTATTTTTAACTTACTAACCAACTTTTTTCAAAAATGGCACACGAACTTACCGACGATAATTTTTCAAAAAATATTTTAGAATCCAAAGGGATTACTTTAGTTGATTTTTGGGCGCCTTGGTGCGGGCCTTGCCGCCAGCTTTCTCCGATCGTCGAAGAACTTGCTAAAGATATGGAAGGCAAGATGGATGTTTATAAATGTAACATCGATGAAAATCCTGAAACTCCTTCAAAATATGCGGTTCGTGGCATTCCAACTTTGATGATTTTTAAAGAAGGAAAATTACTCGACACTAAAGTTGGCGCACTTTCAAAAGTCGCTCTTTACGAATGGGTAAAAAATAATTTGTAAAATGAGTCGCAAAAAATCTTCGGACTTCTTGTCCGAAGAAACTCAGCTTCAACAATTCTATCGCCACAGAAATTCCCTTCTAAAACAAGCTTCCGCAAAGTTTCTCTCTCACACTTCTCTTGTAATCAAAATTGGTATCGAGCTCGAATTTTACTTAACTAATTTCGACAGTTCCCAACTTTTCGATGAAAAAATTCTTCACGATTTTATTTCCGATTTATCCAAAAAAATTCCTACCAATTCACTGATTTACAAAATTGAAAAAGAGCAAGGGCAGGGCCAAATTGAGGTTAAAACTGCTTTTGATTCTGATTTATTAAAAATTTGCGAAGATATTTCTGCACTAAAGTTGATCGCAAAAAATTTAGCGGAAGAAAGAAATTTAGTTGCTTCTTTTGCTTCTCAACAATTTTTAAATGATTGCGGTAGCGCCTTACAGTTTAATATTTCGCTGCATGATGCGGACGATAGAAATATCTTCTGGTTTGATAAAAAAATTTTACACAAAACTGTTAATGCGCTTTTGCAAAAAACTAATGAAATGATGATTTTTTTGGCGCCAGAAGAAGCGGATTATGTCAGATTTTCAACGCAGATCAATCGCGATCTTTTTAAAAAAGGGAAGTTTACCGCGCCAGTAAACTTAAGCTTCGGCACCGATAATCGAACTTGCGCAATCCGAATTCCTGCAAAATCAAAGCGTTTGGAATATCGAATTGCTGCCGCAAATTGCGATCCAGCACTTTGTATGTCAGCGATTTTGTTAGCGATTTTATTTGGAATTGAAAATGGCGCGCAACCCATAAATCAAATCCACGGCAATGCTTTTGATGCGCAATATGAGGCAGAAAATTTTTGTCAGAATTTTGATGAAGCAAGGAAGGGGTTTTTTGCGGAAGAGAGTTTTGTCCTTCATTCTTTTTTAGAGTTTGGCGGCAAAAAGGGGTTATAAATCCCGTCCAGCCTTAGTGGCGGGAACTTTATTTATCTCTTTCTCATCTTATCGACCACGTTAATTGGCAACAAGATATAATATTGTCCTTGGGCTGCGGTGTAAGAAGCGCGCTCTTCGGCTTCTCTTCCATGACCAAAAAATATATCGCCACGAACCACGCCTTTAATCGCGGTTCCGGTATCCTGCGCCACAAAAAGATGCTGATATTTTTCTTTGGTGTTACCCTTTTTTCTTAAAGTTGTATCAAGCCACAGTGGAAATCCGTAAGAAAAAATATCATTATCAATCGCCATAGAGCGCTCAGTTGTAAGTGGAGCGCCTTGTGCGCCGACAACATATTCGCCATCAGAAATTTTGAAAAAAGTATAAGCTGGATTTACATTCATAACTTCCTGCGCTTTGTCAGAATTTTTTTGCAACCATTGTTTAATGCTTTCGGCGTTGGTTTCGCTGCGCTCGATATATTTTTTTTCTAACATGTAGTTCGTAATGCCGATGAAAGGCTGATTATTTCTGCCAGCGAAAGTAACTCGAGCCACAGTTCCATCTGTCAAAGTTACGCGGCCCGATCCTTGAATATGCATAAAAAATAATTCTGCCGCATCGTCAACGTAAAATAATTCCAAGCCGCGATTCTTTAAAGCGTCGCCGTAATCAATTTCTTGTCTGGTTAAATAAGGTTGAGAATTCAAATCTTTTGGTCTGCCGTAAATCGGATATTTATATTTTGTGGTTTTGACTTTACTGCCGCGAAGATCAGCTTCGTAATATCCAGTAAAAAGTCCTTTGCTGTTTTCCGATTTATCTGATACTAAAAAAACCTTAAACCAATTTTCAAAAAAATTACGCGCTTGTTTGGCGCTCATGGTTTTAACAATTTGAGCGATTTCACAAACATCGCGAAAATCTCCAACGGTAATATCGCCGATTTGTCCGCCAATAACACGGCTCTGCGCCATTTTAGAAAATTTATTACAAGATTGGATAAAAGCTCCAAGAGCCTTTTTTTGATCATCATCTTCCCAGCCTTCAAGCATCGCGAAGTCAACTTGTTCAAGCTTTACATTGCCTTTACCTTTAATCGTAATTTTCTGATAGATGAAACATCCAGAAAGAACGATCAGTAAAGAAATAGCTAAAATTCGGCGCATAAAAAATTTTCGATTTAAGATTTATGATTTAGTATCTCTCGCAACAGATCGTTTCGAATCTAGAATCCTCAATTTTAAATCTTAAATCATTTCTTAAAATGTCTCTTCAATGTGGAATTGTCGGCTTGCCGAATGTTGGTAAGTCAACTTTGTTTAACGCCCTTACTCAAACCGCTGCTGCACAGGCTGCAAACTATCCTTTCTGTACGATCGAACCAAATATCGGCAAAGTAAATGTACCTGATTTTCGTTTAGAAAAATTAACCAAAGTTGCTGGATCAGCTTTAATAATTCCGGCGCAAATTGAATTTGTGGATATTGCAGGATTAGTTCGTGGAGCCAGCACTGGCGAGGGTTTGGGAAATAAATTTCTATCTCACATTCGCGAAGTTGATGCAATTATTAATGTGGTTCGTTGTTTTGAAGATGAAAATATTACTCACGTTGAAGGTGAAGTTGATCCGCTGCGCGACATTGAATTGATTCAACTCGAGCTGATTATTGCTGATATGGAAAGTTTGGAAAAAAGACTTCCAGCGCTAGAAAAAAAAGCCCGATTAGATAAAGAAATTGCCGAGCAAATTGAAGTCGCCAAAAAAGTTTTAGAAGTTTTAAAAGATGGAAAAGCCGCGCGATTAACAAAACTAAAACCAGAAGATGAAAAAACTTTTAGAGAGTTGCAGCTAATCACCTCAAAGCCTCAGCTCTTTGTCTGTAATTTAAAAGAGCATGAACTAACAGGAAATAAATATTCAGAATTGGTTGAAAAGTTCGGCCAAGAAAATGGTTACCAAGTTTTAAAAATCTGCGCCCAAATCGAAGCCGAAGTTGCTGGACTTGAAACCGAAGAAGAGAAAAAAGAATTTTTAGAAGCTGTGGGGCTAGAAGAAACCGGTCTTGCGCAGATTATTAAAAGTTCGTACAAACTTTTAAATCTCATCACTTTTTTCACCGTTGGCCCAAAAGAATGCCACGCTTGGACTTTGAAAAAAGATTCTTCCGCCCCAAAAGCCGCCGGCGTAATTCACACTGATTTTGAAAGAGGTTTTATTAAAGCCGAGACAATTTCTTATGAAGATTACATAAATCTAAACGGCGAAGAAGGCGCCAAAGCAGCGGGGAAATTGAGGTTGGAAGGTAAGGAATACATCACTCAAGATGGCGATGTTTTTCATTTTAAGTTTAATGTTTAGTTTGAACAACCATTCGACAGACATCGAAAAGGAGATAATAAAATAAACCGTTATGACAACTTTCCAAAAAAAACTCGAAGAAATAATCCGCGTTGATCATGCTGGAGAAATGGGGGCGAAAGTAATTTACGATGGTCAAATAGCAGCTTTGAAATTAAAGGGAGATCTTGAGACTCTAAAGTTGGTGAAACATATGAAAGAACAAGAAGATGTTCATTTCGACTATTTTAATTCTGAAATACGTCGCAAGCAAATTCGCCCAACTTTTATGCAGCCAGTTTGGAAAGTTGGTGGATTTGCATTGGGATTTTTCACTGCTTTAGCCGATAAAAAAGCTGCGATGACTTGCACAACAGCTGTTGAAGAAGTTATCGACGAACATTATCAAGAACAAATAATCGCTCTGAGAGCAGAAGAAAATTTTTTAGATGAAGATAAAAAATCTGAAATCGCAGCCCTTAAAGAAAAAATCGAAAAATTTCGCGCAGAAGAATTAGAGCATCGTGACATCGGTTACGAACAAAGAGCGGCGGAACTAAATTGCTTCAAGCCCCTTTCCGCTTTCATCAAAGCAACTACAAAATTTGCAATCGCAGTTTCGAAAAAGGTTTAATTGACTAACAGTGTCTAGAGATTCAAAGAGTCTCTAAAAAGACAAGATTTCTTGAGGAATTTTGCAATAATTTCAAGCAAAACCAAAAAAATAATTGCCAATGATAATTTTAAAAATATTTTGAAAATTCTTCGGACAAAATTGATGAATCACCACTAAAATTTTATGATAAAAACTTTCCTTAACAAAATTAGTTTCTTTAGAAAAATAAGACCTGCTCAAAGGTTGCTTGGCGCTTTGATGGTGGTTGTTTTTTTTCTGGTTGCCTTTGAGGCAAATGCGGGGTGGAAGTTTTGGGAGAGAAAAGGAATTTGTGAAAAGTTAGTTGAGCCAATTGTTAATAAGTCGCTATCCTCTTTTATCTCAGGTGTAAAAGACAAAGAAGGTATTAGTCACAAAAGAAAAGAAATGGATCATGTTCAGCAGGAATGTTATAAATCTATCTTAAAGACGGGGGACTACAAAGAGCTTTATGCTTACTATCTGATCTACAAATACTTCGATGAAGCGTTGACTAAATACAGAAAAAGAGATCAAGAAAATATAGATCCAGCTCCCAACAACATCTACCACTACATGCTTTTCTACGCCAATCAGAATAGCAGAGATTTTGATCCAAAAACCAACTCATTTAAAAACGAACAAGGTCTTTACGAACAAGAGTTAAAGGACTTTGAAGGCAATATGACTCAGGAAGAGAAGATCAAGGCTTTCGGTTACATTGCAGATAATTTAGCCACTGGAAAAGAGGGTTGGGTTAAGACTAACGATTACAGAAAGAGTTTTGAATATTTGAAAATGGCGGCGGAGGCTGGGGATATTAAGTCGCAGGCCTACTTGGGATATAGCTATTTTACAGGTCTTGATTGGATGAAAAGAATTCAAGTAGAAAAAGACTACATTCAGTGTTACAAATGGCTTTATTTATCAACATTACATTCGTCTCAACAAAGCTATGTCAAAAAAGAAACTTTAGAGGCTTTAAAAACAATGACAAAAAATATTACTCCACAACAACTACACCAAGCCCAACAACAAGCAAAAATCTGGCTCGATCAAAACAAAGATTTTATCAAAAACCACCAGCTAAAAATAATCTCGATGACCGAAGAAGAAGTTGCAGCAGAAAAAGTCAAAACCGATAAATTCATAAAAGAGTATGGTTTAGACAAACCTCTTTCAAACAACAATACCAACCAACCAAACCAATAACCATGTCAAACCCTCAAAACCCAACCGTAAAACTTCCAGAATCTGGTGAATTTAACTTTGCAACCAACGCCCAAAATGCCAGCTTCTCACAAAATTACCGAGTAACCTACGAAAGACTTCAATCCTCAAATCCCAGCACTCCCGAATATCAGTTAAAAATCTCTGCTGCAGTTGGTGCTGGAGCGGAATTTCTTGCCAGAGTTTCAACCTCGGTTACTTACGAAGCTGGATTGCAAGCATTGATGGGGGCGGTAAAGGCTGCCGTTGCTTTAGAAACCGGTGGCCTTGGAATTGGCGCGGTTAATGGTGTTGAATTTTATGCGCGTGAACAGGCTGATCCAGTGTTTTACAAATATATTGATGGCGTTGGAAATGATGCGAATAATTTGTTTGCTAATTTTACTCAAAATGCCATTGGCAATATTGCTGATGGCTTTTTTGGAAAGCCAAGTAGTCCGCAGGTTCCAGCCGTTCCCAATCCAAAGAATGTAGTTACTGTTGTTTCGGGTTTAAATAATAGCGGCCAATCCACCTCCATAACCGCCACCAAAACCACCACTTCATCGGGCAAATCTTCCGTCTCGATTTCTTCGAGCAACTACACCAAAAACCAGTTAACCGAATCTTCTAAATCTTTAATTAAAAGCGAAGGTAAAGATCTTATTGGTTCGAGCATTAAAATTGAAGGAAGTGACGGAACTTTAAATGCTGCGTTGTTGAACGAATCTTTGATGTCGGAAGCTGAGAAGTTTCTTGCTAAAAATACTAAACTTGATGCACCAATTCTTACTGAACAAAGCGATAGTGGCAATTCACTCTACTTGCTTAAAAGCAATGAAAACTTAACTCTAACAGATGGTTCTACTTCCACCTTAAACACCATCCTCAACGCCATCTCCTCCGCCCAAGCTGCCACCGATACCTTCATGAATCACTACATGTACCAACTAACCTCAATCTTCACCACAGGATCTGGTTTAGCTGGTTTGATAAGCGATGTTAATGCAGGAATTCAAAGAGGAGACGCTCCCGAACAAATCGCAAGAACCATCGCCTTAAAAGCTTTAGTCCAAAGCGTAGGCACTCAAATCAAAAACGAATTTTTATTAAGTGAAGCTGATCAAGCTTTGTTTGATAGCAACCCATTTTTAGCAATGTCTGCTGATAAGTTGGGTCAAAATGGAGTGATGTCTGAAGCGGGTCAAGATGCCATTAACAATTTCGCCAACAATCACCCAGTTTATAACGCTGCCTATCTAATGGCTGTATCGATGGCGACAACTCTAATTCTAAGTGCTGACGAAGGCTGGGATTCTCAAGAATACGCAGTAGCCGCAGCACAAGCCACCGCACAAGTTGCTGCACAAATTGCAGTTGCTTCTGCTGTAGAAAAAGGTTGGTTTGGTACAGGATCAAGCGCAGGCGCCACAGGTGCAGGAGTTGGAGCCGCAGCTGCCTATGTTATCAGCGCCTCAGTAAATGACTTATTTTCTGACGACCACATGAATTCTCACCAATGGCAAAGCACCTTTGTAAGTGCCGGTGTTGTTGGAATTGCTGCCTATGCTGGCTTTTCTGCGGCAGCTTATTTAATCGGCGGAGCAATTGCCGGACCAATTGGCGCCATAGTTGCGGGAATCATAGTTTCTCAATTCATGGGCGGCAAAGAATACGGCGCAGGCGAATATCCCGACCCTTACTCTTACTTAAAAA
>CAYSUM010000015.1:1626-36723 GCA_964434225.1 uncultured Rhizobium sp. | reverse complement strand
CACACCACGTCTGAAGCGAATATGGCGAATTTTGAGTTTGAGGATTTTTCTAATTTTACGCTGAAAAAACTTTCTGAAATTAGTAACAACGAAGCAGCCGAAGAGGCCTATATCAGCTTTCACCGCGATCCATTTTTTTTGATAAAATGGGCAAGATCGAAAAAGAAGAGGAAGAATTTTAAGTGGTTGGCCGTTGGGTTTTTGATTGCGGAAGTTATGAATCTTTCGGTGAAGTTTTTGGGGTAAAAAATGTCTTCATTTTTCAAATTTCCGAGATCGTCATTGCGAGTGCAAGCGCGGCAAAATAGAAGATCTATACCAAACTACAAATCTATCGTAGTAACGAAGTATTTTTAAGTTTTAGTTTTTACCAAAAAGACGAAGTTAATGCGATCAATAGATTTGTAGTTGGTATAGACCTACGCTGGATTGCCGCGCTACGCTCGCAATGACAACTTTTAAATAGATAGCTAATTTTTTACAAAATCATCGTACCCGCACCGCTTTCGGTGAAAATTTCCATCAGCAAAATATTATCCACGCCGCCATTTAAAATATGTGCAAAGTCAACCCCCGCTTCAACCGCAGCCATACAAGTTTCGATTTTTGGAATCATCCCTCCAGTAATAATTCCGTCATTAATCATCTGTCTTGCTGTTGCAGTGTTTAAGTGGCTTACCAACTCGCCATTTGGCAACATTACGCCGTCAATATCCGATAAAATCACCAGTTTCGCAGCTTGAACTGCAACCGCAATCGCGCCGGCAACTGTGTCGGCATTAATGTTAAAAGTTTCGCCATTATCACCAATTCCAATTGGAGCAATTACTGGGATGATGTCTGAATCTTCAAACAAGGCTAAAACTTCTGGATCAACTTTATAAGGCTCGCCGACGAAACCTAAATTGAGGATTTTTTCGATATTTGAATCAGGATCTTTTTTGGTTCTGGTTAATCTTTTAGCGCGAATTAAATTGGCATCTTTGCCGCAAAGTCCGATGGCTTTTCCGCCTGCGGCGTTAATTTCTTTGACGATCATTTTGTTGATCGAGCCGGCCAAAACCATTTCAACCACATCAACTGTATCGGCATCGGTAATTCTTAAGCCATCAACGAAAGAAGATTTAATATTTAATTTTCCAAGCATCTGACCAATTTGTGGACCTCCACCGTGAACCACGATTGGATTGATTCCAATCTGTTTTAGCAGCACAATATTTTTAGCAAAATTTTTTAAATTATTGTCGCCGCCCATTGCTGAACCGCCGAATTTAATCACCAAAGTTTCGCCAGCAAATTTCGTCATATATGGCAAAGCTTCGCACAGCACTTCGGCTTTTTTTGCCCATTCTTGGCGATTTTTTTCCTTTTGAATTGAGAGCTTATCAACTGGAGTTACAGAACCATCTTTGGAAGCGTCACTGAAATTTATGATGTTAGTCATTTTAATGCTTAATTTGTTAGTGTTTGCGGCGCGGCAAAATGCAGCGAAAGATGCTTTTTATCAAGCAAGTTTTTCAAAAAATTCTTGTAGCGAAACGGTTTCAATCATGCAGAAATTTTTTATCGTGGCAATAATTGATTGCGATTTATTTTGAATTGTCGGCAAAGCTTCATTGACGATAATTTTTTCGATCGCAATATTTCGTGATCTTAAAGCTTCAACAGCTGAAAGCGTGTGGCTAATCGCACCCAAATAATTTGCCGTCAGTAACAAAGTTGGGATTTTTAATTCCGCAGCTAAATCTAAAAAAGTTTTATCGCCATTAATCGGCGTCATTATTCCTCCCGCAGCTTCGATGAATAAAAATTGATCGCGATTTTTTGCTGTTGAAATTTTTCTAACGCAGAAATCTTTAACCGCCCTAAAGTCAATTTTTACGCCAGAATTTTGCGCCGCAAAATGCGGAGAAGCCCCCTCTTCAAAGCGCCAAGGCGAAATTTTATCGAGAGATTCTTGAGATATTTCTAAACCCAAAGCAGTCAGAATTTTTGCGCAGTCGCTATTTTTATCATCGCCACAAAAGCCACTGGATATTGGCTTTATCGCAGTTACATCAGATAAATTACGACAAAGATTTTCTACCAAAAAAGTTTTTCCGATGTCAGTTCCAACCCCAGCCACGAAATAAATTTTTTGCAAAAGCATCTTACTGAATTTTCGAAAATGTGGCGTAAATTGGGCCGAATACTGCAATCGTAATCCAGCCAATCATGCTGCCCATTGTTATTGTGAGTGCGGGCTGAATCATTCCCACCAACTTATCGATCGAGTCATTAATTTCGCGGTCGTAGAAGAATTTGATGTTGGAAAGAGCATTTTCCATATTACCACTTTCTTCGCCAATTTTTAACATTCTGATCACAAGATTTGGGAAATATTGTACCGACGAAATTGCCTTCGCCAAAGATTGGCCGTCAGAAACTTGTTGTTTTACTGTCACGATCGCTCTTTGCATCGCTTTATTTTTAACTACCGCACTGGCTGCATCCAAGCATTCAAGCACGCCCATGCCACTTTTGAAAGTCATCGAGAAAAATTGACAAAATTTCGCGGCATCAATTTTGTTCATAATCGGCCCAATAATTGGCATTTTCATTTTATAGTGATCAATCTTCACGGCAATTTCTGGTGATCGAGACAAAATCTTTAAAATCAGCCATATTGTAGGCCAAGTAAAGACAATCAAATACCAATAATCTTTAACAAAGTCAGAAAATCCAATCAACGCGATTGTAATTACAGGCAGGTTTAAATTCTGTGCCACCAAAAAACTGGTTACTTTGGGAATAACGATTGAAGTCATAACTCCAAGTACAGCAAACATCACCAACAAACCGAATAGTGGACCTCTGGTGGCCTTTTTGGTTTTTCTTTTTATCTCGGCATTCCATTTCATATCGTCAACGATACTGGAAAAGGCATCCGACAAATTACCAGTTTTTTCACCAGCGGCAATCAATCCGATATAAACTGGACTAAAAATATCGGGATGCTTGGCCAAACTTTCGGAAAATAAATTACCATTTTTGATCGAATCAAAAACTTCGCTCATCAAAGTTTTAATTTTTGGAGCATCTGAGGTGTCTTTAAGATCTTTGATTGAATCAAGAAGTGAAACACCGGCGCGGTCAAGTTGTTCAAGCTGCAAGAAGGCAACGATCAAATCTCGAGGTTTAACTTTATCAAAAAAAAATCCGCCAATTCTTTTTTGTTTTTCTTCCTTAAAAGAAATTAATTCCTGACCCGAGTTTTTAAGAATATTTGCCAAATCAAACTGATTTTCAGCTGCGATGCGACCTTTGATATAGCGACCGTTCGTGTCGATTGCCTTAAAACTGTAATGGTTCATTTACTATTTACGTTTTTGGATTTTTTTCATAATCATCTCACGTTTCAATTTTGAAATGTGATCGACAAAGGTAATACCGTTTAAATGATCGATTTCGTGTTGGATGCAAGTGGCAAGAATTCCATCCATTTCTTCAACACATTCTTTGCCATTTTCATCCAAATATTTCACCTTAACAATTTCTGGTCTTATCACATCTGAACGCGCATCAGGAAAGGATAAACAGCCTTCATTGTAAGAAGCAATTTCTTTAGAAAATTCGATAATTTCTGGATTTACGAAAAAGCGTGGACTGGTATTTTTAACGTGAATTCCGCCACACGCGCCGTGATCGTGATGATGGTGATCGTCAATTTCGTAATTGATATCAATAACTAAAACTCTTTTTAAAACACCAACTTGAACCGCCGCCAAACCAATTCCGTGTTCAGCGTACATTGTGTTCACCATGTCGTTCATAAATTGACGAAGTGCGTCATCAACTTTTTCAACAGGCTTGGAAATGGCTTTCAATAAAGGATTTGGAGCAATTACAAGCGGAAGAATTTTCATAAATTAAATTTTTTCACAAACTATTTTTAGAGCTTCTGGATAAATACGATGTTCTTCTTTTAAGATTTTCGCTGCAAGAATTTCTTTAGTATCAAGAGAAGAAATTTGCACTTCGGCCTGTAAAATTATTGGACCAGAATCCATTTCTTCGCGAACGAAATGTACCGTACAACCAGATTTTTTTGCGCCAGCTTTGATTGCATCGCCAACAGCGTCCGCACCTTTAAATTCAGGCAAAAGCGACGGATGGATGTTGATTAATTTATCAAACCATCTCTCAACAAACCAAGCAGAAAGAAGTCGCATAAAGCCCGCAAGACAAACTATTTGCGCGTCAGATTTTTCAATTTCTGCACTAACTTTTTTATCAAATTCTTCACGCGAAGAAAATTCGCGGTGATTGACAAAAGCAGTTTTGATATTTTTCGACTCAGCAAATTTTAAACCTTCCGCATCAGACTTATTCGACAAGACAAGCACGATTTCAGCGGGAAAATTACGATCTTCACAAGCTTTTACAATCGCTTGCATGTTGCTTCCACGTCCAGAAATCAAAATCGCAACTTTAATTTTTCTTGTCATTTTTCTTATTTAGAATTTTGAAATTTGGGATTTATTTATTTTTGGTTATCTTGGGCAGAAGCATTGTGATTAAAGGCAATAACACCCAAATAGCCTCCAATATGATAAACGGAATAACGTGCTCAACTATTGCATAATAAAGCAAACAAGCACCTCCAGATAAGTTGAGTAATTTATATTTCACTGAATCACCAAAGCCACTCTTAAACAGCGTGATCGCCAGAGCAATGATGCACAAAATGCTGCCGATAATTCCTATGTATAATTGCATAAAAGTTTGCGGAAGTTTTTAGGTTAAAGATGAATGGAACTTTTTGGATTTTGAGCTTTTTACGAGTTTTTCTGGATCTGGCCCTGAAGCCTACGCTGGACTGGGTTTACAACCCATTCCACAACTTCATCTCCCCGTTTAAATTCGGACTGAACTTGAGGACGGGATTACAAATCCCGTCCTGCGACTAGGGAATTATTTTTTAGTTTTAGCGCTGGTTTTTGCATTAGCTCGCGCGCCGATTCTCAAGCGAAGGGCGTTTAATTTGATGAATCCCGCCGCATCTTTTTGATCGTAAACCGAATCTTCTTCAAAAGTTACGTGAGCTTCAGAATATAAACTTTTTACAGATTTGCGCGAAACCACAGTAGCACTGCCTTTGTAGAGTTTCATTGTCACGCTTCCTTCAACATTTTCTTGGCTCTTGTCGATCAATGCCTGCAGCATTTCGCGTTCAGGAGAAAACCAAAATCCGTTGTAAATCAAACTCGCATATTTTGGCATGATTTCGTCTTTCAAATGCGCGGCTTCTCGATCCAAAGTGATTGATTCAATGGCGCGATGAGCAGTTAACATAATCGTTCCGCCGGGTGTTTCGTAAACGCCACGCGATTTCATTCCCACAAAACGATTTTCAACAAGGTCTAAACGACCAATTCCATTGGCTCCGCCAAGTTCGTTTAATTTTGTTAAAATTTCATGTGGCTTCATTTTTTTGCCATTGATGGCAATTGGATCACCTTTTTTAAATTCAATTTTAATGATCGTAGCTTTATCTGGCGCAGCTTCAGGACTGACTGTTCTTTGATAGACATATTCTGGAGCTGGTTGCGATGGATCTTCCAAAACTTTTCCTTCGGATGAAGTGTGAAGCAAGTTCGCATCTACAGAATAAGGCGCTTCGCCACGCTTATCTTTAGCAACTGGAATCTGATTTTTTTCGGCATAATCAATTAATTTAGTGCGAGAATTTAAATCCCATTCTCTCCAAGGCGCGATAATTTTGATGTCGGGCTTATTGGCATAGTAAGAAAGTTCAAAACGAACTTGGTCATTTCCTTTACCAGTTGCACCATGCGCAACCGCGTCTGCGCCAACCATTTTGGCGATTTCGATTTGACGTTTTGCGATTAAAGGACGCGCGATTGAAGTTCCCAAAAGATAAACTCCTTCGTACAAAGTATTGGCGCGAAACATTGGAAATACGTAATCGCGGACAAATTCTTCGCGCAGATCTTCGATAAAAATTTCTTTTACGCCAAGTTTTTTAGCTTTAGCACGAGCCGGCTCCAATTCTTCTCCCTGCCCTAAATCAGCGGTGAAAGTAACAACTTCGCAATCATAAGTTTCCTTCAACCATTTCAAAATTACCGAGGTGTCTAAGCCGCCGGAATAAGCCAGTACAACTTTTTTTATGCCTTTTTTTGGCGCAGCAGTTTTGATAGTTTTATTTTTCATTGATAAGTTTTGGTTGATTAATAAATTAATTTGCGATTTTTAACTAATGCCTTGAGGCCGCATCTGTGGCCGCTTCCCGCCATAATTCTCAAACAGAAAAAATAAAATGCAAATAAAAGAAATTCAGAATCGCGAAGAAATTAGTCAGACTTTTAGAGTGCTAGTCCAAATCTATAGCGACTTGCAGGAAGAAAGCTATGTCGAAGATATTCTAAACATGATGCAGCGCGGCTACAAAATGGCCGGCGTTTTTGATGGCGATGAATCTGGTCCAATCAATTGTATCGGCGTTGTGGGAATTCGTATTATCCACAAATTACATTATGGCAAAACAGTTGAGATCGAAGATTTTATGATCGATCGCGAGAAGCGCGGAATCGGCGTTGGCAAAATGTTGATGCGTTGGGCGGAATGGCAAGCAGCGAATTTCGGATGTCGCAATATTATCGGAACTCTTGAAACTAGACGCCTTGAATCACAAAAAATTTTCTCGCGCGAAAAATTCACTTTAGACGGATTCTTTTTCAAAAAATCTTGCTAGCATTTTAATGAATCAAAAACACTCAAAATTAAATAATTGCTTTAGAAGATATTTTATTCTTCCAATTAAAATTTTACGAATCGCAATCTTTGACACTGTAAAGCAAGACGGCGTTGAGCATGCCGGATATTTAGCTTTTTTAAGCATACTTTCGCTGTTTCCTTTTCTTATTTTTTTAATTTCGATCGTCGGATTTTTCGGCGCTTCCGCGACTGGAATTGAAGCGATTCATTCAATTTTGAATCACGTACCAAAAGAAATGGCTCAGGCTTTGGCACCACGTATTGACGAAATTATTTCAGGCCCTCCACAAACTTTTCTTACTCTTGCAATTATCGGTGTAATTTGGACCGCCTCTTCGTCGGTTGAAGGATGTCGCACAATTTTAAATCGCGCTTATCGAATTCATTATCCACCGCCTTATATCTGGCGCCGCCTTATCAGTATTTTAGAATTTTTTATTATTATTTTTGTCATCGTTTTGGGTGTAATTATTCTGGTAATCGCGCCAAATATTTTGCAAGAAGCGGAGAGAATATTTTCAGTCAATTTTAGTCTGCGCATCGATTACGATTTTTTTTATATTCGTTATTTGGCGATTTTTTTCTTACTAATTTGCACAACTTCGCTGCTTTATTTTGCTTTGCCAAATTCCAAACAAAAATTCAGTCAAACTGTTCCAGGATCAATATTGACAGTACTTCTCTGGACTTGTTTAGAATATTCTTTCGCTCTTTATTTAGAAAATTTCCATCAATTTAGTTTCGTTTACGGATCACTCGCTGGCGTAATAATTTCGTTAATGTTTTTTTATTTGATCAGCCTGATTTTCATTTTGGGCGCTGAATTTAATTACCATTTTCACCGCACTTACAAAATTTTCTTGAGAAAAAAAAATAGATGAAATTCCCCTTCTGGCCAGATTTTACGGGATATCGCAACATTGAATTAGGCTTGTCACGAGTTTATGAATTGCTACAACGCCTTGATAATCCGCATTTAAAGATTCCACCAACAATTCACCTTGCGGGTACCAATGGCAAAGGTTCAACGCTGTCATTTTTACGCGAGATTTTTACGCAAAGTGGTTACAGCGTTCACACTTACACTTCGCCGCATTTGGTCAATTTTAATGAAAGAATTACACTTGCAGGTAAAGAAATTTCTGATGATTTTTTGAATGAAATTTTGCGTGAATGTCAAGCCGCGGCCGAAAAATCTCCTGCGATTCCCGTCACTTTTTTTGAAGGAATTACCGTCGCTGCTTTTTTAGCCTTTAGTCGCGTTAAAGCTGATATTTTGCTGCTTGAAACTGGAATGGGCGGAAGATTGGATGCGACAAATATTTTGTCGAAAGTTTTATGTTCAATCATCACGCCCATCGCTTTTGATCACACTGATTTTTTGGGAAAAACTTTAAGCAAAATCGCTTTTGAAAAAGGCGGAATCATTAAAAAAAATTGTCCGGTAATTATTGGACGACAAAAAACTTCACCACTAAAAACCCTTGAAAATCAAGCTCTGACATTGGGCGCTGTAACGAAGATTTTTGGTCGCGATTGGAAAATAAAAAAAGTGCAAAACGGATTTTTATTTGACGGATTTGGTAAAAAAATTTTACTACCTTTGCCCGCTCTTGCTGGTGCACATCAAATTGAAAATGCTGGTGTGGCGATTGCGGCAGCGCTAATTCAGAAAAAATTCTCAATCAAAGAGGCGGCATTAAAACCAGCTCTACAAAAAACTTTTTGGCCAGCACGGTTACAGAAAATTAATTCAGGAAAATTCTTTAAAATGCTGCCACAAAATTCTGAACTATATTTAGACGGAAGCCACAATTTACAGGGTGCAGCAACTTTAGAAAAATTTTTACATCAGCAAAAAAATAAAAAAATCTTCGTAATTTTTTCGATGTTACAAGACAAAGATTGCGCTGGATTTTTAAAGAAAATTGCACCGCAAGTTGATCATTTGGTAGCAATTACAATTCCCGACGAGAGTAAGTCGCGCAAGGCGAAAGAGATTAAGATAATTGCAAAAGAAATCGGGATAAAATCAGAATCTGCAGAGAATTTTTTGGCAGCTTTTGAGAAAATTTTAAATATGAAGAAAGATGGCAAGACAACGCTGATCTTGGTCTGCGGCTCTCTTTATTTGGCAGGGAGTTTTTTGGATCAAAACAAATAAAAAACCGTCATCGCGAACTCTGCGCTCGCAATGATGGTTTTTTTATCTAATGATATAATCAACGAACTGCGCAATGCAGTAAGCATCAATAACTATCGTAACAAAAACTGGATCCCATTTGGTGAAAGATTCTTGTAGCAGTAATTTTCTCATTAATTTTTTTGGGAACTGTTTGCGTTTTTCAGCACGAATTTTTTGCTTCTCTTCTTTTGTCAGTTTTGCTTTTTTTGGAGAACATTTCCTTAACGCATAAATATGCCAAGCAAAATAGCAAACCAGAACCGCTGAAATGCCAGCGCCAAAAATATAAATATGAAGTGATCTAATCAATTTATTGAGAAAAAATGCTACTATGTAACCAAGAGCTCCCCACCAATAAATCAAGGCTGGAATACTTTCTTCACCTCGCAAAGATGCCTTAAAAGAGGCTTCAATTTTACCAAAAGCGTTAGACATAGTTTACTTAAGATTTATTCTTGTTATCACCCTGAACTACATATTTCGCGCCTTCCCAAGGCATCTCGAAATCAAAGTTGCGAAATTCTTGCATAAGCTTAACTGGTTCGTAAACAACTTTCTTCTGTTGCTCGTCGTAACGAACTTCTTTGTATCCAGTAAGTGGGAAATCTTTGCGCAAAGGATATCCTTCAAAGCCATAATCTGTAAGGATGCGACGCAAATCCGGATTGCCTTCAAAAAAAATTCCGTACATATCAAAAGCTTCGCGCTCAAACCATCCAGCGCCGCTAAAAATAGAAACTGCGCTTGGAATTTTTTGCTCATCTTCAAGCGCAACTTTTATGGTGATGCGGTTATTTAATTTTAGACTAAGTAAATTATAGATAACTTCGAAGCGCGGAGAGCGTACGCCCAACATATCCGCACCAAAAAGATCGATAAAACATTTAAAAGAAAGATTGGCATCGTCGCGTAAAAATTTAAGAAAATTTACGATTTTATCGGGCGCGACGTAAATGATAAGATTGTCGAAAGCGATTGGCTCCACAACATTGGCGCCTTCGAAATTTATTTTGATGTAATCGGCTTGAGCCTGAAGATTCTTGATCATTATCTGTTAAATTTACCGGTTCTTTTAATTTTTCTTTGTAGCAACAAAACGCCGTAAAGCAAGCCTTCCGCGGTTGGAGGACATCCTGGAACGTAAACGTCAACTGGAACTATGCGGTCGCATCCTCTTACAACTGAATAAGAATAATGATAATAACCACCGCCATTAGCGCAGCTTCCCATCGAAATTACGTAACGCGGTTCAGCCATTTGATCATAAACTTTACGCAGTGCTGGAGCCATTTTATTAGTAAGAGTTCCTGCGACGATCATCACATCTGATTGACGTGGCGATGGGCGAAAAATCATTCCAAAACGATCAAGATCGTAGCGACTTGCTGCAGTTTGCATCATTTCAACAGCGCAGCAAGCAAGGCCGAAAGTCATTGGCCAGAGCGATCCGGTGCGTGCCCAATTAACGAGTTCGTCAATTTTTGCAGTAACGAATCCGCGATCGCTAACATCTTCAGAAACCTGATTTAGTAATGCGTCCTGATTTAGAGGACTAAGATTTGAACCGATCATTTAAGAAAAATTATTTTATATTAAGTAACCTTATGAAGCCTTCAGCAATTGAGTTGTATGAATTCGAAATGCTGTTAAAAGATATAGTATATTGCCCATTCTCTTTAGTGATGTCGACATTTGTACCAGAATCTTTGTACTTGCTACATATCTCTTGAGTCAAATTAATAACTGGAATACCAGCTTTCTCAGCTATTGATCTTAATTGTGTGGTAAAATCACAACATTTTTGAATTATAAACGGATTAGATTCGACACCAAATATCTGACTAAACTCTTCTTCTGAAACCGCCATATTCCTTAAAATGGCGAACTGTTGAAATTTTCTAACACTACTGTTTACATCACTCATCCATTTTTCTGCTGATTTAGAAAAAGAAGTAATTCCTTCTGGATTACTACCTCCGTTAAATCTTTTTGCCATTTGTACTACTAGTCCAAGAAACTTTGGCTGAAAACTAAGGCCCTTAAAACTCTTTGTTGTCTGGTAATCTCCGAGCAATTTTATCCAATTCTGAAAAATTGAACTCAGATTATCTACGGCCTGCAATGAAAAAAATGATGGCGAAACTGGAGCGATAAAATAATCACTCAACATCATTATCATGGCATTTATTATGCTGCTGGCGCTCGGAGAAGTATCAATAAGAATAAAATCATAGTTGCTTTTTTGCTTCTTAATCGAATGTTCAAATTTGTTAGGTATGTCGTTTGTAAATTCGTTCTTGTTCTTAATTATTCCATAAAGATCAGCTTCTGTATTAGCCAGATTGATAGCACCCGAGATCAAATCAACAAAACCAGCACCATTCTGCGAATTAATTCTAAATATCTCTTTTGCGCTTTGTTGTCCTTTTAACTCAACATCAAGATACTCAGATAAAGAAATATATTTTTTAACATTTTCACTCCATTTAGAATCTTCATCAGTTGAATATTCTACACTGGTTGAAAGTCCATACATGGCAGCAGTTAAATTCATCTGCGGATCCGCATCGATCAACAATACTTTGTAGCCTCTTTCGGCTAAAATGAATCCCAAATTATGCACCAAGGTGGTTTTTCCGACACCCCCTTTGTGATTAAAAAATGTTATTATTTTTCCCATTATGTTAGAAGGTATAATTTATTTCCATTCAAGCGCACCGCGCTTCCATTCGTAAATGAAACCGACTGTCAAAAGAGTTAAGAAAAATATCATCGACCAAAATCCGAAGATGCCGATTTTGCGTAGCGAAACTGCCCAAGGAAAAAGGAAGGCAATTTCCAAATCGAAGATAATAAAGAGAATGGCGACTAAATAAAATTGCACATTGAATTCGTTGCGCACTGGGCCCTCGCCTTCAAAACCGCATTCATATTGCGAGAGTTTTTCGCGATCAGGTTTTGATTTAGCAACGATGAATGGTATTAAAATAATCACACAAGAAAGACCAATCGCGATAGCAAGAAATAATAAAATTGGTAAATATTGCGCAGAAAGCAGATCAATGCCAGATACAGCAGTGACAGTCTTTGAGATGGTTTCGATACCGCTCATTATTTTTTGTAGTTGTTGATTGTGTTTTAAGAGATGCCTACTTAAGAAATGCAAAAATTTCTTCACGGAAATTATTTACCCAAGAGCAGAAAATCAATTTAAAATTCTCACATGATCGCAGAAACTTTTACGGCTATTATTACACCTTTCGAAAATGGTAAAATTGACGAAAAATCTTTAGAAAAATTAGTTGAGTTTCAGATTCAAAATGGTGTTGACGGAATTGTTCCTTGCGGCACGACTGGAGAATCTCCAACCCTATCTCACGAAGAACATAATTTGGTGGTTGAACTCTGCGTTAGAATTGCTGATAAACGTATTAAAGTAATGGCGGGAAGTGGCTCAAACTCAACATCTGAAGCAATTATGATGACCAATCACGCCAAGGAAATTGGTGCTGATTCTTGTCTAATCGTGTCTCCTTATTATAACAAACCAACTCCAGAAGGAGTTTTTCAGCATTTCAAGGCTTTGAACGAATGCGAAATTCCACTCTTTATTTACAATATTCCGGGACGTTCAGTAATTAATATTTCTGACGAAAATTTAGCGCGTATTGCTGAATTAAAAAATGTTGTCGGCATTAAAGATGCCACTGGAGATTTAGCTCGCGTCGCGTCGTTAAGACTTTTAATCAAAAAAGAATTTGCTTATTTATCGGGCGAAGATGCGACGGTTGTTGGATTTAACGCGATGGGCGGCAATGGTGTAATTTCAGTTACCGCTAATATCGCGCCAAAGTTAGTCAGCGATTTACAAAAATTTACCGCCAAAGGCGATTATAAATCTGCTTTAGAAATTCAGGATAAACTCACTAATCTTCACGCCGCAATGTTCTGTGAAACCAATCCAATTCCAGTTAAATATGCTGCAAGCTTGATGGGATTATGCAAAAATGAAGTGCGCTTGCCTTTGGTTGAACCTTCCGCTGCCGCAAAAGCAAGAATTGAAAAAGAGATGAAAAAACTCGGCTTGATCTAAGAGTTGTCCTTAAAGCCTGCCCTAAATCTTTTTTGATACCACAATTTTTCTTAAAAGCTCCAGAGCCTTCATCAAATTATCATCGCCATTTTTCTCGGCCACTTGCTCTAAACTCAATATTTCCTTTTTTATAATTCCTATTTTTTGCTTTATACCAAGAATTCCGTAGGCGTTAAACCTTATGTCATTCTCCAAAATAATTTTCTCTTGGCTAAGAGTTTCTTTGGTAAAACTCTTAATCACTCCCACCAAATCCAGCGGCAGATTTTTTAAACTAAAAAGATTTTTGATCGCTTTTTGGTAGCGCTCAATTTCAACAACAATTTCATGATTAGAATTATCGCGAGCGGCATGCGCAGCCATTTCTAAATCGCCAATTCCCCATTTTAGAAGCAGTAACAATACTTCTTTTTTTCCCTTCGAAGCCGCAAGATACAAGATGTCGTGGCCCAATGCGGTTTTAACTTCTTTATCAACCCCACTCATTAATAAAATTTTGACAACTTCAGCATTGCCACTGCTCACCGCGAAATGCAATGCGGTTATACCTGACGTAGTTTTTAATTCTTTATCAATTCCAGCATCGAGCAAAACCTGCACCACATCAGCAAATCCGCCAACTGCAGCATAATGTAAAGCGTTCATACAATGATTGTCAGGAATGGTTTTGGCGTTTTTTTCTGCTTTTTCTGTCAGTAAAAATTTTACGATTTCTGCGTGACCAAACTCAGCTGCAACCAATAATGGCGTAAGTCCGAACGATGTTTTAATTTCCTTGTCAACACGATTTGAGATTAAAATTTTAACAATTTCTAAATAACCTTCTTTAGCAGCATAGTGAATTGGCGTCCATTCGCGATCTTTTGGAGCGGATTTTGGAGAAGCATTCGCGCCATTTTCCAACAATATTTTTAACACTTCACTCCAACCATTTTTCGCCGCATAATGTAAAGGTGTGAAGAAATTTTCATCATATAAATTAGCATAATATTTGGCGCCCCCTCCCTCCGCGCCTTTAGAAAGATCGTTATTGGCAAAATTCATAATTTTTTCGACCCCAGCCACATCACCAAATTTTGCCGCGATGTGCAAAATATTTTGTCGCGGCTCAGCTAAAATATTTTTAGCTTCTTCGCCGTCAATTTTGTTAATCAGAATCTCAACATATTGAGCGATCAAAACTCTGGCAGTTGCAAGATTTTCTGGAGAAATTTTCGCTAAAGTTTTGCCAGAAAATTCAGCAATTTTATCGGTAATTAAATTTAGTTCTGAGTTCATTTTGATTATAAATTAATTTATTATCTTCCGCGACTATGCTGTTTGCCGGCAACGCGCTCTTTGGCTTCGATCATACTGGCCCAAAAACCTTTGTCACCGCGCTTGTTAAGCATTTGTGCAGATTGAATTAGGTAAGTCAATTTTTGTCCTAAAATCATCGAAGTCCAAAATCCTACTGGTTTTACAATATCAACAATGTTGATTTCGTTGAGCTCTTGACGATCGCGCTCTTTTTCTTCTGAGGAAATAATTTCGTAGCTGCCGCTTTCCGATTGATCTCTTTTCGCCTGCAATTCTGCCTTTACTTCGGAATGAGCACGTGGAATTTCTGAAGATTTCTTACGCAACAGCTCGTCCTCTTCTTTGATATATTTTTTAGATTTTTTTGGGAAAAATTTCTGACTTTTTTTCTTCATCACCAGAAGCTTTTGATAAGCGCGATTCAGCAAATAATTTAGCACAATTCGCGTCACAATAATCGCGCAAAAAACGAAGATGAAAATCGCGAGCAAAATTGGTAAGGCATTTTCAATTGCAGTCATACTACCTCGCATCGGCACAGACTTCCTTCATCTTGGCATAAGCCTGAGGAAAACCGATTAAAGAATAAGTATCATTGGCATTTTTGCCTTCGCGCGTGACGCCGCTCACCACAAATTCTTCAACGCGCTGCATTTCTTTAATAATGTCGATATCGTCATTTTTATCATTAGCCCAAGCCACTGATAAATAAGGGAAAAGGTAATATTTTTTCGAGCCAAAAGAAACTTCAATATCCGATCTTTTTTTATAAAGAAAGCCTGACGAAGCACTAACTTCATCGGCATCATTAGTAATATTAGTTACTAAAAAATAAGGCTCGCCTCTTTTGTCGTAATTGCCATCGCGCTTGATTGGAGTGGCCGCGACGTAACACACCATTTGATCGCCCCTTTCTGCTTTAAAAACGTTCCAATCTTGAAATTTAGCTTTCAATTCTTGAGCCTGAAGCTCGCAGCAAAAAAACAGTAAAAACAGGATGTATTTTATCAATTTCATAACTTGACTTTTTTAGGTCGGAAAATATTTTGCCCGCTTATTTTTTGAAGCCTCTTTAGAGCCCAATTTGATTAGGCTTGGCTTGCATAAGTTTCATATCTTAAACTTTCGCGCCCGCGAAAGATCACGAAGAATTTTTAAAAAATCCAACAATTTCTAAAACATGTCCGCACAAGGTCACGAAAAACACAATCCACTGGCACAATTTGAAGTGCACAAGATTTTTGATTTAAATATCGGCGGCATCGATATCAGCTTCACTAATTCTTCACTTTATATGGTGATTGCAACTTTCAGCGTGATCGCATTCATGCTTCTTGCTACTCGTAAAAAATCTTTAATTCCATCAAGATTACAAGTTGTCGGCGAATCAATTTACAATTTCGTTCTCGACATCATCAAAGGCACAATCGGTGATGAAGGTGTTAAATTTTTTCCACTAATTTTTACACTTTTTACTTTCATTTTACTTTGCAACATGTTCGGCCTTACGCCTTATAGTTTCACCGCTACCAGCCAAATCGCAGTTACACTTTCTTTAGCGTTGATTGCATTTTTTACGATCACAATTTTCGCAATTTATCGTAACGGAATTGGCGGATTTCTTCACATGTTTTTACCAAGCGGCGTTCCGCTTTGGATGGCTCCTGTCATTTTCTTAATCGAGCTTTTTTCGTTTCTAATTCGCCCAGTTACTCTCTCGGTGCGTCTTTTTGCAAACATGGTTGCGGGTCACGTATTACTTAAAGTTGTTGCCGGATTCATTATTTCTTTGGGCGTAATTTTTGGAACTCTGCCTTTCATTTTTTCAGTTGTAATGACCGGCTTCGAGCTTTTCGTTGCTGTGCTTCAAGCTTACATTTTTGCGATTCTAGTTTGCGCTTATATCGGCGAAACTACGAGAGAACATTAGAGAATTTGGCTTTTGTTCATGGCCAAATATTTTCCCGATCAATGGGTTAATGGACAATCATATTAATTTTAAAAATAGGTAAAACTATGGAAGAAGTAGTCGTTAGTAATTTTGAAGCTTTTAAATATATCGGTGTAGGCCTTTGCGCTATCGGTATGGCTGGTGCAGCTCTTGCAATCGGCAACATCTTCGGTGCATTTTTCAACTCAATTGCCAGAAATCCTTCTGCTGCTCCTAAACTTGAAAAATACATTTACATCGCTGCTGGTCTTGCAGAAGCTATGGGTATCTTCGCGGTACTTTTAGCTTTCTTGATCATGTTCTCTTAGTATTACATTTACGTCGTTCATTCGTGGGAAACCGCGAATGATGCGACAAAAGTTTTTTAAAAATTTCCCATGCCTCAATTAGATTTAACAACCTACAGCTCACAAATTTTCTGGTTTTTATTGTGCTTCATCACACTTTACACAACCACCGCCTGCGTGATTTTGCCAAGAATTGTAGCTATCATAAAAAATCGCAGAAGCATCATCGATGCCGATTTAGCTTGCGCCAAAGAACTTGATGACAAAATTTATGAATTCGAAACCAGCACCGATAAATTAAGAAAAGAAGCTAATCAAAAATATCAGATCAAATTGGAAGAAGCCGTTAAATTGGCAGCTAAAAGCCGAGAAAAAATGATCGAAGATTTAAAAGAAAAGATCGATCAAAACATCCAAAAATCGCATCAAGATTTAAAAGATTTAATCGCCAAATCACGAGCTCAAAGTGAAGTTGCGATTAAAAATCTTACTCAACAAATTGAACAAAAATTAACAAATGTTTAACGAAAAATTCTGGTTAGCAATCGCCTTTACCGCATTCCTTGCCCTTCTTTTTAAACTAGCCAGAACCTCTATTGGTAAGGCTTTAGACGATAAATCAAAAGCCATTGCTGAAGAAATTTTAGCTGCGAAAGAATTAAAAGAAAAAGCCGTAAAACTTTTAGCTTCTGCTGAAAAATTCGCGAACGAGTCTTCAACTTACGCGCAAAAATTGATTAAAGACGCGGAAAATGAAGCGCAAAAATTTTTGACTGAAGCGCAAAAATCAGTTGAAGATGAAGTTACTAAAAAAACTGCAGCAGCAATCGAGCGTATCAAACAAGAAGAAGCCATCACCATTCGTGACATTAAAAATGAAATAGTTTCTTTGGCGCTTCAAGCCGCCGAAAATGGCGCGATAAAAAATTTAAATGAAAAACAAAACGAAATTGTTTTGGCAAAAGCGACTCAAGATTTAAGCAGCGCTCTTTAGCATTACTATGGCCAGACGAGTTTGGCAACTCCGTCTAATCGTTCATTTCAAAACTAAGGAACCTCTGAAAAACTGGACGGGGCTATAAACCACTTCCAGCAACGAGGTAGTATCTTACCGAAATAAAACACATCTCTCATGAAACTTACTCTCTCTTGGCTTAAAGAATATCTCGATACCAATGCACCTTTGGAAGAAATCTGCGAAAAACTTACTGCAATTGGTCTGGAAGTTGAATCGGTTGAAGACAAAGCCAAGGTTTTATCACCATTTTCCGTCGCCAAAATAATCGATGCCAAACCTCATGAAAATTCTACCAAACTAAAAATCTGCTCGGTTGAAACCTCTGATTCCGCCACTCCGCTACAAATTATTTGCGGAGCCACCAATGCCAGAACTGGCATCAAAGTTGCCTATGCACCAATCGGATCTGTAATTCCAGTCAATCAAATGGTAATTAAAAAAGCCAAAATCGCTGGCGTTGAAAGCAATGGTATGCTGTGTTCCGCTCGAGAATTGAGCCTTGGCAATGAAGATTCTGGCATTATCGAAATCGACGAAAAATGGACGGTTGGAACAAAAATTACCGAAGTATTTGCGCTTAACGACGCCGTGATCGAAATCAACGTCACACCAAATCGCGGTGATTGTTTAGGAATCTACGGAATCGCGCGCGACTTGGCTGCATCAGGAATCGGCAAATTAAAAAATCCCGAAATTAAAAAAATTCCAGCGCAATTTCCTTTTGTCACAGAAATTAAAAATGAAGCATTTGAAGCATGTAATTACGCCGTTTTCCGCTCAATCAAGAATGTTAAAAACTGCGAATCGCCAAAATGGTTAAAAGATAAACTAAACTCTTTGGGCGTTAATTCTATTTCGGCAATTGTTGACGTTACGAATTACGTAATGCTTTCATTAAATCGCCCGATGCATGCTTACGATAACGCTAAAATCAACGGCGCGCTTCACATTCGTTTTGCTAAAAACGATGAAAAATTCACCTCACTAAAAAATGACGAATTCACTTTAGATGAAAAAATCTTAGTAATTTCTGATTCGCAAAAACCAGTTGGAATTGCTGGAATTATTGGTTCAAACAACTCGGGTTGTGATTTAGAAACTAGCGAAATTTTACTTGAAGCCGCATTTTTTAAACCTTCCACAATCGCTTATTCTGGCCGCAAATTAAATATTTTATCCGACGCCAGATTTCGCTTTGAGCGCGGCGTTGACGAAGCAACTTGCGAAACTGGAATTGATTTAGCGACCCAATTAATTTTAGAAATTTGCGGCGGCGAAACCAGTGAGACAAAAATTATTGGTAACAAATCTGCAGCTAAAAAAATTGAATTTGATTTAAGTAAAATCAAAAAAATGATCGGCATCGAAGTTTCTGCCAACGCGGCCAAGCAAATTCTCACCGATTTAGGCTTTACTCTGGCAAACTCGGGTCACTCTGAAATTGTCGAAGCGCCGAGTCATCGCCACGATATTTCCTGCGCTGAAGATTTAGTCGAAGAAGTCATAAGAATTTTCGGTTACGATAAAATTTCCAAAGAAGAATTACCCTTCGACAAACTTAAGGTAACTGGAGTAAATATTTTACACCAAGCCAGATCTTACTTGGCTTCGCAAGGCATGATTGAAACGATCAGTTGGTCGTTTGTTGATGCAAATTTAGTCGAATTATTTGCTGAAAAAAATGAAAAATTAATTTTACAAAATCCAATCAGCATCGAACTTAATCACATGCGACCTACTCTGGCGATGGGTTTGCTCGAATCTTATCGCAAGAATTGTGCGCGAAATTTTTCTGATCTTTCGCTTTTTGAAATTGGTAATGTTTTTATTGATGAAGCACAAAATCTTATGATTGCAGGGATTCGCGCTGGAAAAAATAAAGAACAAAATCATTTTCATGATGAAAGAGATTTTGATCTTTTTGATGTGAAAAAAGATTTTTTTGATGTGTTAGAAATTTTTGGATTACGCTCAGAAAGCACTCAGATCAACATTTCAAAGCTTCCAAAGTATTACCATCCGCATCGTTTTGCGGCGGTGAAATTGGGTAAAAATCTAATTGGATATTTTGGTGAAATTCATCCAGCAATTGCGAAAAAATTCGATCTAAAAAATCGTGTGAATATTTTCGAAATCTTGGTTGATGCTTTGCCGCAAACTCAAAAATCAAGCGCACGCAAAGCGTTTATTGCTAACGATCTTCAGCCAGTTGAGCGCGATTTTTCTTTCTTGGTTGATAAAGATCAGGCAATTGGTGAACTAATCAAAGCCATCGCTAATTGCGATAAGCAGTTGATTAAAGAAGTTAATATTTTTGATATTTTTAGCGGGAAAAATATTGCTGAAGATAAAAAATCTGTGGCTTTACGCGTAAAAATTCAACCAACAGAAAAAACTCTAACTTCAGATGAGATTGATATGATTGGTAAAAAAATTATCGAATCAGTGGCGAAGTTTGGAGCAAATTTACGAGAGTAGTTGGCTTGGCTCTCCTCGCCACTTACCAAAATCAAAAGCTATACCAAAACCACAAATTTATCTTCTTTCCAGCAGTTCTTCGTTAATGAATTCTGCGACTAGCTGAAACTCGGCTCTTACTTTTTTTAGAACTTCATTTTTTTGTTCTGAATTTTCTTCGGGATGTTTTTGAGCATATTCCAAAATATTGGAAAGATTTACAGCTCCAATTGAAGCAGCGGCGCCTTTGAAAGCATGAGAAGCCATATACCAAGAATTGTCGTTAGAGCTTTTGATAGCGTCTTCCATCTTTTCGATATTACGGTGTGCATTCTCGATAAAGATTGCGAACAGTTCTTTTTCAAATTCGAAATCGTCTTCGATTACACTTCTAAGAAACTCAAGATCGATAGGATGCATATCATTTGTCATAAAATTAATATTAGTTAATAACCAAACTCAGAGCTAACGCACTTAGCCTTACATTAGAATCTTTTACCGCTTTTGAATTTAAAATTATCTCAAAACTTCTTCTGCCCATTTGAACTTGTATCATGCCGCCACCCTCAGTGAATCCGTCGAAAATGGCAATAGTCATGATTTTGTTTTTGTTAAATTTATCAATTTCAGGAGCAGCGCCTTTGATAAGGGCAGCCGCAACATAGATTGCCTTACAAGAAGTAAATTTTGAGGCGTCACGGGCAAGATCAAGAGAATTTTTTTCCTGAGCTATAATTCTGGATATTTCATCACTACCAACGTAACAGATAGCGCCCGACCTAACAGTCTGGGCCGTATGCACTAAATCTTGGATGAATCCAGCAAAAGCCGCCGCCTCTTCTTTGTCGCTAATATCTGCAAATGCATCCCCAAATATTAGAAATATAGGCAGTAAAATTACCGCAATTAGTTTTAGAATCTTAAGCATTGACTTATTCTTTAAGCTTTGGTGTGAGCTAATATTGCCAAACCATTTTGAAATAAAACGTACGTCCAATTACGGTTTGTCTATTATATAAAGCGCCTTTGAACTCTGAATGAACTTGGTTCATCACATCTTTAATTCCAAGGCTTAGGTCCAAATTTCTAGTCATAAGATACCCAACTCTGGTATCCCAAGTAACGTAAGGAGCGATGCCGCTAACATTATTGCCGTTACCTTTATTTAAGCCACCAACATAATAAAGAATGTTATCAAACTCCACTTTTGGCGTGATGTTGTAGAAAGATTTTAATTTGATTTGATCGTGAGGAGATTGACCTTCGGCATTTTCTAAATTATCCGCCTTTCCAATAACCGAGTAGTTATCTGTTGAGGCTGAACTGGTATGCAAAAACATATCCAGATGGTCATAATTCATTTCCAACTTCCAATTATCCATCGCTTGCCATTTGGCGGTTAATTCAAATCCGTAAGATTCGCCATAACCTAAATTGCCAGCAGTTGGTGCCGGATAAGGGCCGCCAGCATTTGGACCTTTATCGAAAGTTCTAAGTTTAGAATAATTATTAACGAATGCTGTCGCATCGATTAATGTTTTAGTCGTTGGCTTAATTCTATAACCAGCTTCGTAAGCGATCAGTTGTTCAATGCCATATGCAGGATTTCCCTGATTAAGAACAACGGTGCTATTTTGAGACCTGATCGTCACATCACTTTCACCGCGAGTTGGAGTTCTTACTGATCTTGACACAGCAGCCCAAAGGGTTTGGTTACGCGCTGGATAGTAAGATAATCTGGCGTTTGGTTGATATTCGAAACCAGTAAAATCGTTCTTCTCAATTTTTGTACCAACGGTTAAATATAATTTATCGGGAATAATGCCGTATTTATCTTGGATGAAGGCGCTAAACCATTGGTCATTTCTTTTGGAATGGGTGTAATTAATAGGTTCTGGAATAGTGCTGCTAATCGCAGCTTCATCAACACTATCGCTGATTTGTCTATATCCCAAACCCCAAATAAATTGGTTATCTTTACTAAAATTATAGAAATGCTGAAAGTCTAAATCGAGAGTTCTGGCAGCTCTTTGCAGAACCGGAATGCTAAATTGATCGTAATCGAGATAGCTGTTTAAAATGAAATTTGATTTGTTGGATAATTTTTTATTCCAATTGGCAACCAAATTCATTCCGCGAGAATCTTTGTCATTCTTGGCCGGATTTTTTAAGGTTGCGAAATAATTTTGTGCAACACCACTGAAAACATCACCATGAATTGTGATCGAGCTGTCTTTAATCGAGCTGATGTCGTATCTAAAACCTGCGCGATCTTGCTTCATTCCATCTTTATTGTTGCCCTTTCCATCAGCGCGATCCAAGCCATCACGAACTGCTTTCTTAACATAAAAACGATAAGCATCTTTACTTTCTGTCAAACCACCATATCTGGCTTCGGTGATTGATTTATCTTGATCGCCAACAATTTGAGAAACGTAAGCACCTTGAGTTTGTACCGCACTTTTTGTGATGATGTTAATAACGCCGTTTACCGCATTAGCTCCCCAAATCGTTCCACCCGGACCTTTAACAACTTCAATTCTGTCAATATCTTCAATTACATAATCGTGAATATCCAAGAAAACGCCAGAAAACAATGTTGTGTAAGAAGTACGACCATCAATCATCATCAGAAGCTTATTAGAAAATTGGCGATTAAAACCACGAGCGGTAATCGCCCATTTATTACCATCAATTCTGGCAACCTGAAGACCAGGAACCAATCTTAAAGCTTCTGGAATTGAGGTTGCACCAGATCTTCTAATATCTTCGGAAGATAAAACATAAGTCGCGGAAGGAGCATCAAAAGCACTCTCCTTCTTTTTTGATAACGAGAAAATTTCTGTATTAAAAGTTGATGCTGAACCTTTTCTATCTTCTTCAGCATAAGAAGAAGAAAAAGGAAATGAGAAAAATAAAATAAAAAAAGCAAGAACTGCCGATGTTTTCATAGAGTAAAACAAAAAATTAAGAAATTCTTACATGCATTGGAAACATCTTGGCAAGATTATAAGTTTCTTTTTCTTGCCAAGGACGACTGATAACTATTTCCAAGTAATAACCTAATTCTCTAAAAATTCTTCTGTAGTCTCTACATACAACTGCAACTCCTACACCGCATATATAATTGCAACCGTGTTTATGAGCTTCTTCTAAATTAGCTTCAAACATTTTCATAGAAACCGATCTGTCTCTTTCGCCCTTAGCCACAACAACAGCGGATATTTCACTACATACTATTCCTTCTCTTTTATCGTATTTTTTTATTATGCTTTGGTAGTTGAGTTCAGTTCCAGAAATTTCATTTGATAATCTATCACATTCATCAGAAAACATTATTCTGGTTCCACCAATCACTTTACCATTTCTAACCGCAACCAGAATTTTTCCTTGGCGATCATAATCATTTTCTAAACCATTATAATCTTTCCAGCCATTTTCGTCACGATAAGCGTAATGGCGCAATTCATAATATTGCTGCAATAAATCTCGATCTGTGGTGAATATTACCTCCACTTCTGATTTTGAACTGGCTGTTTTTCCGCCAAAAAGTGAAACTACATTGGCGTTATTCTGGACCGTCGATACTTTATCAAATTGCTCAATTGAAATAATCTGACCATCAGAAGCTGATTCTTCAGCGTCAATAGACCTTAGTGGCATTGTTCTATCTTGCATTAATACTCCTAAAAAATTTGTGGAATTGTCTCAACTTAAGAACTTTACAACAAAATTCTTTAAGCTTGTGGAAAATAGTTTGACAGCACTCGTCACAAACATTGAAATTCGCTTCGATTTTTGACTAACAAACTAAAAGCCTGTGGTTAGGAATTATAAGTCTCAAAAAAAGACAATCACTTAAAAGGCTTGATTTAACATAAATCAGGACCTGTTTCAAAAAGAGACTCTAACACAGAATTAATGATCTTGAAGAACTCAGCAAAATCCCCCGCAAAAAATCAGCCCGACTCTAGAAATAAGAGAACAGCCTTTCTTTTTCCTGTAAAAAAATTACGCCTCGGTTCCTTCTGGGACAATATTTTCTATCAATTTACCATCGCCTATTTTGGCAGAAATGATTATTACCAAGAAAAAATTGTCCGCCGCAGCAACGATGACCCAACTTATCCGCGCCGATTCAATAAAATTTACAAACGTTATAACAAAATCTACAAACCAAAACCCAAGCGCGAAGAAAAAATGGATTTGGCGCAATCTTACACTGTCTTCTCCTGCATTTTATTATTACTGGTATTGAGCTTGCTCACCATCAACACTTTCGTGGTTTATCGCAACTTTTGGGCGAATCTTGATAATCAAGTTAAATTCCAAAGTGGTGTCATAGAAAAAGCCGCCACTTCTTTGATGGGCGCTGTCGATAATTATATCAACTATGTTGGCGATAAACTTTTAACGCTGAAAGGTGAAAAACAAAAAGAAACCATCGCCCATGTCTTACAAAAAACTCTCAATCGCGACGCGTTACAAAAAAACGTCTCATCATGGATTAATATTAGCTTCGTCGATAACGACGGTAAAGTCACTATCACTTCCGATGAAGGAATTTTAAAACATCCCGTTGATCCCAAAGAATATTTTCCAGTACGCGAAGCTAAACAGAAAAACGCTTGGCGCTTAAAAGTTGGTCGGATAGAACATATCGAAACCGACATCGCTTCTTATAATATGTTGCCAGTTGCGATGCGTATTGACTATGACGATCTAAAACCAATTGGAACTTTCATCGCACAACTTCCAACTGAAGTGATCCAAAGACAAATCGATTGGGTTTTTGGCGACGAAGATATCTGCTACGTCGTGATCGATAATAATTTCGACATGATGGCAAACTCTTCCAGCTTTGATCCTGCAAGCTTCAAAAAAGAATTATTGCAATCCAAAACTTTCTTGCATGATATTTTTGACCAAAGTCTGGGCAAAGATTTTTTGCCCGAAAGATTTAAAATGGGCGAATGTATTTTTGCTTATTCCCAAAAATCCGTTGGCTATCACTTGGCCACACTTACTGGCTTTCATCAAAAAAGATCTTGGAAAAATCTGAGCTTCCAACTTTTAATTTCGGTTGGTCAGTCTGCAGCCGTCGCCCTCCTTTTTATGACTACAATTTTCATCTTTAAGAGGTTGAAAATTGGACCATTCGTAACCGAACTTATTAAAGCCAGAATTGCCGCCGAAGCCGCCAGTGTTGCGAAAAGCCAATTTTTATCCAACATGTCGCACGAACTGCGAACGCCGATGAATGGCATTATTGGCATGAGCCAAGCTTTAAAAGATTGCGGAAAATTAGCCGACGAAGAACAAGATCAAGTCAATACGATTTATCGCTCATCTGATGCGCTGTTGATTATCCTAAATGACATTTTGAATTTCTCAAAAATTGAAGCCAAAAAAGTTGATCTCGAGAATATCAATTTCAACTTGCGCTCTTTAGTTGAAGACATCTCTGATTTAATGTCAGTCACCGCCAATAACAAAGGTTTGGAAGTTATCGTTTATATCGACAAAGAGGTGCCAGAAAATTTAGTTGGCGACCCAGGAAGAATTCGTCAAATCATTACCAACCTTGTAAATAACGCCATCAAATTCACTTCTTACGGACAAATTTTTATTCAGATCCGTTTAGAAAAAATTGAAAACAATCGCTATTTCGTAAACTTCAATATTAAAGACAGCGGCATTGGCATTGATCCGGCGAAGATCGGAACCATGTTCACCAAATTCACTCAAGCCGACATGTCAACCACCAGAAAATATGGTGGAACTGGTTTAGGACTTTCAATTTGCAAAGAATTAACCGAATTAATGCACGGCCAAATCGGCGTCATTAGCGACTTTGGACAAGGTTCTAATTTTTGGTTCACGATTCCTCTTCCGCAATCTGAAACTGAATCGCAAGATTTATTCATCGAACAAAAGAAACAATTAATCGGCAAAAAAGTTGCCGTTATCGAAGACAATCCAATCGCCAAAAAAGTTTTGGAAGAGCGGTTCGATCAATTGGAAATCACACACAATATTATCAATACTCAGGACGCCAAATCCGCTGAAGAAAAAATTAATTTTGCCATTGAATCTTTGGAAAAATTCATCGACTGCGAGGCGATAATTATGAGCCACAACTCTTTTGTTGGCATTGATGCAATTGCTTTGGCTGAAAAAATTCGTACCCACGAAAAACTCAAAAATATTCCGCTGGTTTTAATGATTTTACTTCAAGAAAAAATCAAAATTTCAGCCGAAAGATTAAAAATATTCGACCGCATTATTGCCAAGCCAATCAAGATGAATCGCTTCTTACAAGCTCTGTTCTTCGCTTTAAAAATCACTTATTACGAAGAAGAAGGAACTTTGATTGAGAAAGGTAAAGTCAAGGAAGAAGATCTACAAACCAAAGGCCTGAAGCTTTTGTTGTGCGAAGATAATGAAGTGAATATGAAAGTTGCGACCACAATTTTGAAACGTATGGCGTTCAATATTGAGTTTGCTGAAAACGGTCAGGAAGCTTTAAACAAATTCCTGCACGTAAAATATGACGTAATTTTGATGGATTGTATGATGCCAATCATGGACGGTTTTGAAGCCACTAAGCGCATCCGCGGAATTGAAAAAGAAAATGGCGCCACACCAACTTTCATCATCGCTTTAACCGCCAACGCCACAGAAGAAGATCGCAAAAAATGTTTAGAACTTGGCATGGATGATTTTGTTTCTAAACCAATTAAACGCGAATCGATCGAAACGGTTATGAAAAGATGGCTTAAAGCTAGACAATAGAATTTGGTATGTAACCAAAGCGATGGTAATTATTGCTCACCGATTGCTCTTGTAAGTAGTTCATCAATTCAACTCGACCTTGATAGACAACTTGATCGTCAATTACAGTCATTCCGCTTTTTGCAGCTTTTTGCTTCAACAAAGTTGAGGCATTTTTGCTGACGAATCTGACGCGTTTAAATTTCTCAATTTGCTGCGCAAAATCTACTTCTTGCTCAACATTAACTTTGATGCCACGTAAAATTGTTGCCGAGATTTTTTCAATTTCTGCAACAATATCAGAATTTTCAACACTGACAAAAACTTCTTTAGCGCAAAGTTTTGCTGCTAAAATCGCCGAAGCTAAATCTTTTATCGAAACTGAAGAATCGCCCCTGACCGCAAAATTTGGCAATTGCAAGAAACGAGTTTCGTTGGCTTGTCCGAGAATTTTTTGGTAATCAATTTCTTTAACAAAGAAGTTGTTGTAAGCATCGACGTAGTTTTTAAGAACTGGCAAAATTGCATATTTATCTTCTTTTTCCAAATCTTGCGCCAACTCTTGTAAGTTAGAGTTTTTGATTTCTGGATTCTTAGAAACGAAGGTTTGCGCGGTATTTTCAAAATTGAAGAACTGATAAATATAGTTCAAACCACCAGCTTTAATTCCAATTCCGAAAGCAGATTTATTCATGCCGCCGAAAGGCTGGCGCTCAACAATCGCGCCAGTTGAAGGACGATTGATATAAAGATTTCCAGCTTGAATTGAATTTTTCCACAATAGCTGTTCATCGTCATTCAAACTTTCCAAAGCTGATGTCAGGCCATAACCCGTGCGGTTCACTAATTCGATACCTTGCGCCAAATTATCAATTTTCATGATCGTTAGAACTGGGCCAAAAAATTCAGTCATGTGACTTTTATCGCCCATTTTCGTGCCAATTTTTAATCCCGGCGTCCATAAAGTTTGATTCTTGTTCAGACATTGCGGTTTCAACAACCAGCGCTCGTGCGGCTCAACTTGCGTAAGCGCATATTCCAAATCGGCCAAAGGTTTTCGAATTAAAGGATTTATTTTGGTTTTGTAATTCCACGCTCCGTCAACCGTTAAGCTTTTTAGAGCGTCAACCAAAGTGTGTAGGAATTTTTCGTCTTCGTAAATTTCTTTTTCCAAAGCCAAAATCGAAGTGGCGGAACATTTTTGTCCAGAGTTTGAAAATGCTGATTGCACGACGTTTTTAATCGCTTGATCTTTATCAGCAAATCGAGTGACGATTGTGACATTTTTACCACCAGTTTCCGCAATCATTTTCACTGTCGGATTGCTATTGATGATTGAAAGCGCAGTGTTGGTTCCGCCAGTAAAGACAATCATTTTCAGCAATTCGCTTTTTGTCATTTCTATCGCAACCGCAGAATCGAAACTTGGAACGAACTGCAACACGTCACGCGGAACGCCAGCATCCCAGAAACATTTCGCCAATTCGTAACCAACAAAAGTTGAAAAATTCGATGGCTTGAAAATCACGTTGCTGCCTGCAATCAAGGCAGCAAAAATTCCACCCGCTGGAATTGCCAGAGGAAAATTCCAAGGACTTAAAACTAAAACGGTTTTTTTGGCGCTATATTTTACCTCAACAAGATCGCCTTTCATTTTCAAAAAGCTGTAGCTGTAAAAATTACCGAAATCTATCGCTTCCGTAATTTCTGGATCGCTTTCCACAAAAGGTTTGCCAGTTTCAAGAGCTATAGCACCCATCAAATCGCCGCGGCGATTTTTGAAATTATCGACAGCTTTCACGATAATTTCTAAACGTTTTACATCAGAAAGATCTTGCCAATAATTATTTTCAGATGCGCAAGTTAAAGCTTCTTTAGCCTCTTGCACTGTGGCTGCATGAAAATAACCAACAATTTTATTGTCGGTATTATGATCTTTAATTGGATGATGATGATTATCTGGCGCAATTTCTTTACCGTTGATTACGGCTGGAACTTTAAGGCCAGAAATATTTTGCCATTTTTGCCTAACCGCCGCAGCAAATTTACAATTATTTGGCAGAGAAAAATCGGTATCCGCTTCTGATTTATAAGACAGGCCAAAAGTTTGAGGATTAATCGCCGATTTTTCGGTGGCGCGATTTTGAATACGGTTAACCGCGAATTCATTCTTCTCTTTTAAATCAAGTGAATCTTGGAATTTATTTTCCAACATTTGTAGATTTTCTGAGTTGTAAGTTAAGGCGTTGACATAGCGCAAATAGTTGTCGCGCGAAGTATTTTCATCCAAACGGCGCACCAAATATCCAATGGCGCTTATAAAATCTGCTTTGCTGCCAAATGGTAAATAAAGCAGCACGTTCATTTTATATTCCTGCGCGAACATCCTTGAAACATGTTCTGACATGCCACTCAACATTTCGAAAGTAACCAAATCAAGCACGTCATTTTTTTTGGCGAAGGAATAAACATAAGCAATGTCGAAAAGATTGTGCGAAGCAACGCCAATTCTAACGGCGCTGATATTTTCTTTTTGCAAAGCGAATTCTAACATTCTTTTGTAGTTGGCATCGGTCATAGCTTTGTTTGAAAACGGAGCCAACGGCCAATTTCTTTCGCGAGTTTCAAATAATTCCATATCCATATTCGCGCCTTTTACAACTCGAACTCTTGCGGGCGCGCCACCATTTTTAACTTTTTCTTTGGCCCAATTGGTAATTTTTTGTAAGTATAAATAAGAGTCGGGAAGATAGGCCTGAAGGGCGATTCCTGCAGTTAAATCTTTGAATTCTTCTTTGCTTAAAGCGCGAATGAAAGTTTCAACCGTAATCGCCAAATCGCGATATTCTTCCATGTCGAAATTCACCAATTTGTTAGATTTTTTACCAGTTTTTGAGCAAATATATTGGTTCTCTTTGGCGGCTTTATAAATGATGCTGATTTTATCAACCAAGGCTTCCACGGTTTCTTCAAAACCAATCGAGCTGATTTGGGAATAGATCGTCGAAATTTTAATCGAGATGCAATTGATGGCAGGATTTTCTAAATCTTTAATATATTGCTGAGTTCTTTTTGCAGCGTCTTCTTCGCCCAAAAGCAATTCGCCAACGCGGTTTAAATTAGTGTTAAGTTTTTGCTCAAGATTTTTGGCGATGCGTTTTTCCAAAATTTTGTCATTACCAAATAAAACATATTTCGAAGTGGTGAAGTAGATGAATTCTTTCATCAAAGGAATTGCCAACGGATGCGCGAAACAGCGAGTCAGATTGTATAAATTGACCAATCTTTTTTCGAAGAAATTTAAAAAACTCATGCTGGGAATTTTTCCGATAATAGCTGCAATATCGCCAGTTTTTTTAGGTCGAAAAGCTTTATCCATCATCGCAATCACGAATGATTTATCGGCAGAATTTTGAAAAAATTTATCCATTTTTTTGGCATAAATTCGATCAGAAATTGACTGGTAATTTTGTGATTTTTCCAACCATTCTTTAGCCAAAATTTTGGCGTCTTGGTTTAGGTTTTTCATTTTTTCTTAAGTTAAAATTACGTTAGCCTATCTAACACCGTCGCTCGCGAGTACACCCAGCAACATTATTTCGATTACACTTACAACTTCCCACCGTCATTGCGAGCGAAGCGCGGCAAACCAGTGTAGTGTTAGGTTTTTCTGGTTTGCCGCGCTTCGCTCGCAATGACGGCAAAAATAACAACACCGAAAACTCAAAACCCCCAAATCACCGATCCATCACATCCAATCTTTTGAAATCGGCGCCCACTTTTTGTGGAACTTGATGTTGTGTACATAAACTCACAACGATAATCGAAAATAATGACAGCAAAAATGCTGGTAAAATTTCATAAGAAATAAACGACATTTTGCTAAAAATAATTGCACCCACAGCTCCTGTAATCACGCCCGCAATTGCACCAAATCTGGTCGCTTTTTTCCAATATAAAGCCAAAAGTACAACTGGACCAAAAGCGGCTCCAAGTCCTGCCCAAGCTCGTCCAACCAAAGTCAGTACGCTGGAAGTTTGATCCGACGCGATAAATAACGCCACCAAAGCCACAACCACAACCCACATGCGAGTAACAAAAAGCATCTCTTTATTAACGGCATTTTTTCTGATAAAGTGACGATAAAAATCTTCGCTAAGCGCACTGCAACAAATGATAATTTGAGCGTTAGTTGTGCTCATAGTCGCAGAAACAATCGCTGCCACCAAAACGCCAATAATGATTGGATGAAAGATCGAATAAGACATGGCGATGAAAACTGTTTCTGGTTCTTTCAGCGGAGCATCGGCGAAATAAACAAAACCTAGAAGACCGATTACCGCAGCGCCAATCATTGATAGGCTCATCCAAGAAATACAAATTTTACGAGCCAACGAGATTTGTTTTGGATCTTGAATCGCCATATATTTTGAGATGATATGCGGCTGACCAAAATATCCCAAACCCCACGCAAAGAAACCTAAAATGCCAATGAAGTTTAATTGATAAAATGGATCGACGTGACTTGGCGCCATCGCGACCGTTTTGGCAACGAAATCCAAAACTGTTAAATCGGAATAATTAATGATGAAAAATGGCACAAACAGAAGTACGCAAAAAATCAAAATTCCTTGAAATAAATCGGCGTAAGAAACGGCCAAAAATCCGCCAAGAAGTGAGTAGGAAACAATGCCCAGACAAGATAATAAAAGTGCGGCGTGATAAGAAATTCCAAATATTGCCGAAAATAATTTGGCACTTCCAGTGAAACCCGCAGCGATGTAAATCGTGAAGAAGAAAATAATTACGATCAAAGTTGCAACGTTAAGAACTCTGGTTTTATCTTCGAAACGATTTTCAAGAAATGAGGTGATCGTAAGAGCATCGCCGGAAATTTCGGTATATCTTCTCAAACGCTTTGCGATGATTTTCCAACTGCAATAAGAACCAACAACCAGACCAATTACGATCCAAATTTGATTAACTCCGTGAAGATAAAAAGCGCCGGGAAGTCCCATCAGAAGCCAGCTGCTCATGTCGGAAGCGCCGACATTCATTGCGCCCACAATCGGCCCAAGTTTTCTGCTACCTAAAATATAATCGGAAAAAGTTTTGGTTTTTCTAAAGGCGCGATAACCAAGAAACATCAATCCAGTCAAATAAATCAAAATAGTTGCAAGGATAAATGAATTACCGTCGCCTTGTTGCATTAGTTCCATAAATTTCTCCTGATTAACTAATAGTGTTTATACCAAAACTCTTTTTTCTCAGAAAATTTTATCAAGCAAATCGATTAAATGCTGATGGTCAAAATAAAGCGGTAAAGCACCGTTTCTTCCTGCCAAATCTTGAGCAGAAATAGTTTTAGAAATTTGATTACTTGAATGTCCGTAAACGACAGGACTACAAGCGGAATTATAGGCGCAATCAACATCGGCAATGGTGTCGCCAACGAACCAAATTTTATCTTTTTTTGGATCGATTCCACTTCCCATTAAAGCAAGATCAACTGGCGCTGCACTTGGTTTATCAGCATTAGCATCGCCTGCGCCAATCATGGCAAAAAACTTTTTATCGACGTTAATTTTTTTCGCTTCTTTACGTAAAGTTGAGCCAATTTTATTGCTGACCAAGAACTGCATCACGCCTTTTTCTTCCAGCTTATTTAGCAGTTCCAGCGCATTTGGCAAAAGCTGAATTTTTTCTAAATGAATGGCGCGATAAGTGCTTTTATAAATCTCGCCGGCCTTTTCCCAATCATCGCCAAAAATTATCGGAAAAGATTCACGCATTGATTTGTGAACATTATCGCGAACCTTCTCTAAACCCCAAGGCTCTTTGCCCATCGTAATCATTGTTTTGTCAATCGCAGTGTGAATCAGTGGCCAAGTATCAACAAGTGTATTATCCCAATCAAAAATCACCGCTTTTGGTTTTGGTAAAGCTAAAAAAGCTTCTTGGTTTTTTATAAAATTCATTTTGGAAATTAAGAATTAATTTTTTTTGACGGATCTGGGTTTAAAATTACGGCGCTGATTTTTTCGTAATCGATCATCATTTATTTTCTGGTTTCGCCGTTAAATCCACGCGGATCAAAAAGTTTTTCGAATTTATTTTTTACACCATCCATATCTTTAGCGTCGGCTGGTGGCGCTTTTTGTTTTGTAATCACCGGCCATTGTTTGGCATATTTGCGATTGATTTCGACCCAGTTTGTAAGATCTGGAGATTCTGGCGAAATCGCTTCTGCTGGACATTCGGGCACGCAAACGCCGCAATCGATACATTCGTCAGGATCGATCACTAACATATTTTCACCTTCGTAAAAACAGTCGACGGGACAAACTGAAACACAATCAGTATATTTGCAACGCACACAATTATCGGTAACGACGTAAGTCATAAAAAGTAAGATTGTCATCCAACACTGTCATACTAAGCGTAAGCGAAGGATATCAAGTGCGATAAGATGGTAATTAAAAACGCTAATTCGGGATAAAGCCAACTTACACAAACGCTTTCGATCTATTTTTTGGTATATACATTCTGCAAAATCTACCTTCAATGACATGACTGAAAATTTATTAGGCAAGGTGGCCGGTGATTGTCTTCAAAAAATAAATAATTTATCAACCAGATATACAAAAAGATCTTATGAAAACTGAAAAAAGTGGATTGCAAACACATAAAGAGCAAATGGTGGCAAGGGTTGTAGACGGAATAATAAATAATAAATCAGATTATCAACAGATTGCTCTTTCGGATCAAACGATAGGAATTCAATTAACGAGAAGAATAGCTGAGGCTTTGGAGAGCACTAGCGTTGTTAAGGAACTTGATCTCAGTGGTAATGAATTTGGAGATGCGGGAGCAGTTGCGATAGCCGAGGCTTTGCGGGTTAATAAAAGCATCACCAACATAAATCTTTCATTTAATCAAATTGGGGAAAGAGGTATCAGAGCACTAGCTGATTCGCTAGAAACAAATACTACGGTTATTGAAGCCAATCTTAAAGATAACGTAATAGCAAATACCGGAAATAGCTTAGATAGAATTGAACGATTAATTAAAAGAAACAGAGCTGCGCTAATAGCAAAATCGCCTCCTTCTAAAAATACGCCTAAGTCGTCAGTGATGACGCCACCAATTCAAAGTTATGACCTTAGCGAGGAAGAAAGAAAATTCTTGCGTGTAAGTGAGTATGGCGTGTCTGGTATAAAAATGCCCGACAACCCGAGGAATGGAATAACTGTACTTAGAGGCCCTTTTCTTCAAAATAACGAAGTTGCTATAGTTTTTAAAGGATCAAAAAAAACTATAGATGGGGTTGAGGCAGATATTTATGAAGGTGACGATATACAATATATTGGCATTAATGGAGTTAATAATAGTTTTTCTATTAGGGTTCGTATTGCTTGTGGGGAAGGACTTCATAAGTTTTATTTCGAGGGTAAGGAAAAAGTTAAAGAGACCAATCGGGGAGAAATAATTTTTGATGAAAAGACAGTTTTTTCGAAAGATCCAGATGGCAAATATCATCCCCTCTCAATAACAAGAATTTCCAATGATGATGAGAAAAAATACAAGGAAATGAAAATCAAGGCCATGTCGGTTATTGGCAGCGAAAGGTATTTAGGAACTTTCTCTAGAGGAGAAATATTCTCTCAATTTGTAGAGTCAGAACCAGAACATCGCAGAAGAAGAATTGAGTCTCAAAAGAAATTAAATGCACAATTATCAAGCACTGGAGCGGCATTCAAGGCGCAAAAATCAACTGCAAGAGTGGCCCCTATTTCTCAGACAGAAATATCAGCTAATAATCCAGAGTTAAATGAAGACTCTCTTAAAAAAGAACTTTTTGTTCGGGCTATTTTTGATGAATGTGCACAAAAAATCAGAAATTGGACCACCTCTGGAAGCGAGGAAGATCAGGTAAGAAATACAAATAAAATAATGCAATTTTTGGATGAGGCAGAGATTCCAAAAAGTCTTGATCCGGGGCTACATATTTCAAGATCATTTAGAAAAGAAAATGTGGTCTCGGTAGCTTTTAATGGCACAAAAAAAATAAAAAATGGAATTGAAAGAGATGTATACGAGGGAGACGATATTGCCTATGTTCATGTTAAAGGATGTGACAATATTTTTATTAGGGCTCAAGTTTCTATACAAGAAGGGATCCATCAAAATTTTTACATCAACGGAGAACAAACAGTTAAACCATTTAGATATGGAGAAATAGTATTTGATGAA
>CAYSUM010000015.1:0-1526 GCA_964434225.1 uncultured Rhizobium sp. | reverse complement strand
TTTGATGAAAAGACAGTTTTTTTAAAGGATAAGGACGGCAATTATCTTCCAAAGAATATTCAAAGTGTTTCCGATGCCGAAAGAGAACTATATGAAAATTTTAAAATTAAAGCTTTGTCGGTAATTGGAGAAAAACGTAACGCTGCAGTTCTATACAATGGCGTTGCAGTTAGTCCTACATTTGAACTTGCAATGACATCTGAGCCAAGCAGAAGCTTTGTTCCAACAAGGGTGGAAAAAATAGTCGAACCAGAGAAAGGGTGTTGCACAATAATGTAATTAAGGAACCTCTGAAAAAGATCTAAGAGCCGTCCTAAGGCTTTTTTAACACCAGATTTTGTCAAAAAATAAGCAAAAATAGGATGAAATATGGTGTTAAAAAAGCCTTAGGACGGCTCTCAGATTTTTTTCTTCATCACTTCGCTCTTCACGTTAAGCAAAGACAAAAAAACAAAGTAAGAAAAATAAACTCCAAACATCAAAAGAAGCGGTCGCAACATTGCGGGATCAATCGCCACGCCACCTTTGCGTAGAATGCTTGCGCCCTGATGCAATGAATTCCAATATTCGACGGAAAATTTAATAATCGGCACGTTAATAAATCCAACAATCGAAATTATCGCGGCGACTTTTTCGCCCTTTTGCGCGTCGTCAAAAGAATCGAGTAAAATGATGTAACCCAAATAAAGAAAAAATAAAATCAACACCGATGTCAAGCGCGCATCCCACACCCACCAAGCTCCCCAAATTGGTTTACCCCAAATTGCACCCGTCGCCAAAGTGATAAAAGCAAACGTCGCGCCGATTACTGCAATTGAACGCGCAATCAAATAAAAAAACGGATTTCTCCAAATAAACCCCGAAAGATTAAATACCGCCATCAGGGTATAAACAATCAACGCCATCCAAGCTGCAGGAACGTGGACATACATCATCTTCACCGCATTTCCTTGTTGATAATCGTCGGGCGACTGCAAAATTGCCACCAAAGCCAGTCCCAAAAAACTAAAAAAACACACCAAAGAAAATGGCAAAAAAAACTGAAAGTTTTTCTCAAAATTTTTAAATTTAAAAAGTTGTGTGATCATTTTTATATTATGGACTTCTAAGAGTTTTTAGAGCCTGTCTGAAATCTCGCTGCGACGGCCGTCGCAGGTAGAGATTTTAGACAGGCTCTTAGGAAATTACCAAGTCATTAAATCTGCTTTGATTAAAATCTGAATAGAGGATTTTCTGAAAATCAAAAAAAGTTAAACAAATTTTTTCCTATACCAAACTACAAAAGAATTACAGTTAAACCAAGCTGCGTGGCGTGGTTCAGCCTTATTTTTTTGGCAAAATTACTAAGCTTCTCTTCCCGCAAATCTCTATTGTTCATTAAAAACATTCTTTATGGCGCTGTCGCGTAAACCAAGTTTTTCTAAGAAATTTTTGTGATTCTAAATTTTTTGAAAGGTAAGCGTACCTAGATTGTACGTGCGTTTCAAAAAATTTAGAATTGCGAAAAGTTCGACGAAAAAGTTGGT